>CABRLN010000005.1 GCA_902471875.1 uncultured Clostridium sp. | reverse complement strand
ATATATATATAGTTAAATATTTTAGTTAATTTGAAAACAGTACTCGAGCAGGAATATAGTTATACATTTTAACTTTTACAAATTATAAAATAATCTTATTTTTAAAAAAAGGCTTTATCTTTCACCACATTTATCTGCCTGTCATATAATAATATTATTACAATTTATAGGGAGGGTTGGTTTATGCTTACCAATAGTAACATACAACCTGTTAATTATACTTCAATTCTATCAAAAAGACCAAATGCATTAGCATTGATAAAAGGCAGCAATAAATATCCGCAAATAATTGGCAACACAAAATTTTACAACACTAAACACGGTGTTTTAGTTGCTGCCGAAATATTTGGTTTACCCACAAACAGCAATATATGTGAAAGTCCTATTTTTGCCTTTCATATTCACAGCGGCAACAGCTGCAGCGGCAATGACACTGACCCATTTGCCAATGCTATGAGCCATTATAACCCTAACAACTGCAATCACCCATACCATGCAGGAGATTTGCCGCCGCTGTTTGGCAACAACGGATATGCACTTAATATTTTTATAACTGACAGATTTACAATAGATGAAATTATAGGAAAGACAATAATAATACATTCACACCTTGACGATTTTACAACACAGCCTTCAGGCGATTCAGGAGAAAAAATAGCCTGTGGAATAATAAAATTTATCGGCCGCAGTTAATAAATTATTAAATTCAGATACACCTGCTAATATTGTTAAAAAAGTGCCATACAGTTAAAGTCTGCAACCAAAAGGACAATTTGAATACTATATTAGCAAGGAGGTACTTTATGAAAAGAAAATTAAAATTTGACAGAAGCACAGAAAAATATCTTATTACTTATTACTCTATTTTAGATAAAATGATTAGTGGTATGACTTCAGCAAAATTAACAGACAGTATATCACACAATTTTATTGTACAAATGATTCCTCACCACAAAGCGGCTATTGAAATGTCTGAAAACATTCTTAAATATACAAAAAATGCTCAGCTTAAAAATATAGCTGAGCAAATAATAACCGAACAAACAAAAAGTATTGAGAATATGCAAAATATAAAGCATAAGTGCAGTAAGCTTACTAATTCAAAAGAGGAGCTATGGCAGTACCAAGGCAAAATGGACGAAATTATACAGACTATGTTTGCAAGAATGAAATGCGCCCGTACGACTAACCAAGTGGACTGTGACTTTATGTGGGAAATGATTCCTCATCATATGGGTGCAGTTGAAATGGCAACTACCACACTGCGCCATAATATTTGTCCGCAGTTAGTGCCTATACTAAATGCTATTATAAAATCACAAAGAAAAGGCATAAGGCAAATGGAAAAGCTTTTGCAGACGCTGGGCTGCTAAAAATTTATTCTTATTTCTTAATTAAAAGGCACAGTTATTCAAAAAACTGTGCCTTTGTTTATACAATTTATTTATGGTTTAACTTTTGGAATAAACATTGCGGCAAAGCCACCCTTGCCCCTTTGCTTTACATAGAAAAATCCAATTACTGAAAAAATTACTGCACCCACAAAATTAACAAACAAGTCCTTCATTGTATCTATAATGCCAATATCAAGATATCCGCCAAGCCCCAAAGTTTCTTGCGTGCCGTTGCTGTGAACTATTATAACATCTGAAATGTCGTCTATTCTTATAACCTTATTGCTTAGGGTATCGTCTAAAGATACTGAACCAATGGTGTTTACAATAGTATCTTTTTGCATATCAAGCTGAAAAAGCTGGTCGCAGCCAAATTCTAAAAATTCCCACAAAACACCTACCGTCATAGAAAAACAAAATGCGGCTATTGCAAGATACAGCGGTGAAAGCTTAAAAGAAAACTTTTCATTACGGTTAAACATATCCACCATTGCAAAACCAATGGCGGCACACAAAAATCCGTTTATTGTATGCAAAACCGTGTCCCAATGCGGTACATTAACATAAAAGCTGTTAATTTCGCCCAATATTTCTGCGGCAAAAATAAAAAGCAAAATAATTATTTCTAAAGTGTCAGGCAGTTCTATATTCAAGCCTCGTTCAAAAAAGCTTGGCAGCATCATTAAAATTAAGGTTAGTGCACATAAAAACACGCTTTCGAAATCTTGCCTGAATACACAAAGCACAATTTCGCCTACTACTATTACTCTTAAAACTAAATATACAATAAATGTACTCTTTTTTTCATACAATGGTTTTTTAGCTTTTGCTTCATCACTCATACATAAATCCCCCTTTTTATAGAATATGACATATAAAATAAGTTCAGCCGATAACTCGTAAAAAATGGGTTATCGGCCTGTTTGTTTGCTGTTTAGGTGTGTCTAAGTACACACTTAAACACTGTAATAAATTACTTTAAATTATTATGCAGTTTAAATGCAGTTAATGTATTTTTCATTAATGTTGCTATTGTCATAGGACCAACGCCGCCAGGCACAGGTGTAATATAAGAGGCAACCTTTTCAACCTGTTCAAAGTCGACATCGCCACACAACTTTCCGTTTTCCATACGGTTAATTCCAACATCTATTACTACAGCGCCTTCTTTTACCATATCTGCCTTAACAAACTTTGCTATACCAACAGCTGCAACAAGAATATCTGCTCTTTTGCAAACCTCTGCAAGGTTCTTCGTACGGCTGTGGCAAACAGTAACAGTTCCGTTTTTATGTAAAAGCAGCATACTCATCGGCTTGCCTACTATGTTGCTTCTGCCCAGTACAACACATTCTTTACCTGTAATATCAATATTATAGTAAGACAAAAGCTCCATAACGCCTGCCGGTGTACAAGGCAAAAAGTCATAGTCACCAATCATAATTTTACCCACATTTACAGCATGAAAAGCATCAACATCTTTTTTAGGGTCAATAGTTTCAATAACTGTTTTTTCATCTAAATGCTTCGGCAAAGGCAGCTGGCAAAGTATGCCGTTTATTTCGTTGTCATTATTAAGCTGATTGATAAGTTCGGTAAGCTCCTCTTGTGTTGTCTGTGCAGGCATAGCATATTCTCGTGACAAAAAACCCACCAGTTCACATGCTTTTTTCTTGTTATTTACATATACTCTTGAGGCAGGGTCGTCACCAACAATAATAACTGCCAAGCCCGGCTTTTTGCCTGTTTCGTTAAACAGCTTTGCACATTCATCTGCTACTTGCTGTTTAACATTGGCTGATACTGCTTTACCGTCAATAATTTGTGCCATAATTTTCCTCCTTATTTATTTTTCATATTTTCAATATCCTTTAATATATTATCTATTTCTTTATCATTTGCAGAAGAAATATCAACAGTATCTTCAGTTTCAAGTTCATCTAAAACAGATTTACTATTTTCATCATTATCTTCAGACGTTTCTGCTGAAGCATCTGACAATGATGGTTGAGTGTCTTTTGATATTTCTTCAGCTTTACAAGAATCATCTGGTTGATTATCCTCAGAAATTTCTTCAGCAATAATATCTTCTTGGCTAATAATCTCCACTTTTTCTACGTTTTCAGCTTTCGGTAATTTATTGGTATTATTGTCAAGATTATTAAATTTTTTAATATAAAAATAAATTAATAGTGCCAAGCCAGCTACAACCATTAATATTGAAAGCAGCTGCGATACTCTTATATCGGTGCCTGCAATAAACAAACTATCTGTACGCAAGCCTTCAACTATGGCACGTTCTGCACCATACCATACTAAATAAATTAAGGCAATTTGACCATGGTATTTTCTGAACTTTGTACGGGAGAAAATATGCAGCAGTAAAAATCCCAGCAAACACCAAACAGATTCATATAAGAAGCAAGGGTGTACAGCAATGTTGTTTGTACCCTCACTAACCATGCCCCACGGCAAATCTGTTGCAACACCATAAGCCTCTTGGTTAAAGAAATTGCCCCATCTGCCAATACCCTGACCTATTAAAAAGCCAAGGGCAGCAACATCAAGCAAAGCGGGAATATTCATTTTACTTATTTTTGCAACTATAAGTCCGCCAATTAAAGCACCAATTATACCGCCATATATTGCAAGACCGCCTTCGTGTATAGCGAAAATTTTGTCAAGATGGCTACCGTAATAGTCCCAGTTAAAGGCTACATAATACAGCCGTGCACCTATAATACCTGTAATTACACCAACTATTACGCAGTTTAAAAGGTTATCGGCTGTAATACCCAAACGTTTGGAATTTGCACAGCCGTAAACTACTGCAAGTATAAGACCCGTTGCAATAATAAGTCCATACCAATAAATTGAAAGACCAAAAATCTGAATTTGATTGTTAATATCCAGATTTATTCCCAAACCCGGGAAAGATACATGATACATTTTATTACCTCCAAATTAAAGCGGCAAAATTACTGATAATGCTGATTTTGAGCTGTCAAGCTGTTTTAAAAGACGTTTGTTTACATCATCATGAGTAGTATTTTTAACACAATTAATGTAATTAAAAATTTCTCTGTCAGAAAAATCACTGTCCATAATTATACTTGCAACAGATTCATTTCGGTTGAGAGATGATATACTTTCGCCATAAACTGCCTTTTGGGCAATTTCAAAATCCTCTTTTGAAACGCCTGTTTGTCTAAGATTATCAATGTAATTGCGGATAACTTTAGCCGCCTCCTGTGGATTTTTGGACTCACCGCCAAACAGTACGCTGCTGTAGAAAGGGCCCTCAAAATGCTCGTACTCGAAAGAATTGTTAATTAATCCTTTTTCTTCAAGCTCTTTGTATAACTCTGACGAAGCAGACGCTATAGCAAACAGTAATATCTCACTTTCTGCCATTTCTTTATCTGTAAGGCGTTCTTTCTTTACATCTTCTTTAAAACCAACATGAAACATAGGAACCGAAACAGGAAACTTTTGCTCAACATAATCTGTAACAACCTCTGCCGGTTCTTGCGGAAAAGTGCTGTTAACATCTTTTTCAGGTGAATCCTTAAGGTATTTATCAGCAAGAGGCAATATCTTACTTGGCTGTGCATTGCCGCCAACTATTACCAAAGCCATATTATGAAGATTGTAAAAGCCATTGTAGCAGTCGTAAAGCTTTTGAGGAGTAATTTCTGCTATGGTTTCAACTGTACCTGCAATATCAATTTTAACAGGATGATTATGATATAATGCCCCTAAGAGATTAAAGGATACTCTCCAGCTTGGGTCATCGTCATACATTCTAATTTCCTGACCAATAATGCCTTGCTCCTTCCGGACTGTTTCGTCTGTAAAATATGGGTCTTGAACAAATTCAAGAAGAATTTTTAAAGATTCGTCAAAATTATCTGCACACGAAAACAAATAGCAGGTTTTGTCAAATGAAGTATAAGCATTTGCAGATGCGCCTGTTTTCGCATACTTTACAAAAGCATCACCGTCTTCACTTTCAAACAGCTTATGCTCTAAATAATGTGCAATACCGTCTGGTACGGTTATCTCTTCGCCGTTCTCCTTTTTAAATGTTGTATTTATTGAACCATATTTTGCACCAAACAATGCATAAGTAGATTTAAAGCCTTCTTTAGGATATATATATATAGTAAGTCCGCTTTTGTGGTGAACCTTGTAATACATGTCACCTGTTATATTACACTTAATTTCTTTAATATTGTTCATTACTCTATCTCCTTACTATCTTGGGGCTGCAGCAAATAAACGGTGTCAAGTTTAATAGTGTTTGCAAGACTAATTATAGTTTCTTTTGTTACTGCATTAAGCTTATTAACCGCCTCTTCAACTGTTAAAATTTCTCCGTCAAGCATTTGACCTATATACCACGACTCTGTACCGGACATAGTATCCTGTGCACTTTTGTAGCTGTTTACAATGGCAAGTTTAGCTGACTGTATTTCAAAATCGCTTATATTACCCTTTTGCATATCTTCCAGCTGATTTTTAATTTCTTCAATAGTACGTGTAATGTTTGCACTTTCAACGCCACTGTCAACCAGTACTATTCCCTTAAGCTTGTCATATCTTGCAGCACAATAGTAACAAAGACTTAGCTTTTCACGAACATTTGTAAAAAACTTTGAGCTTGGCGTACCACCAAGAATTGCAACAGTTAATGCCATAGGAATACTTTCATCCTCAGGTTGTGCCACATCTGTTCTAAACCCCATTACCAACTTAGCTTGAGCAATATCTGAGCTTTCAGCAACCTCTTTAACCTTATTTACATACTTAATAATCTCTGTTTTAATTTCAGGTTGTGTTCTTTCAAAGGATGAAAACTTCTCTTTAATTATATTTTCGGCAATTTCTGAATTACTGCTGCCAATCATCATTACCTCTACCCTGGAATCTACAAGAATATTCTGCCACGCCTTGTACAACTCCTGCGGCGTAAGCGCCTCTACAGCTTCCTTACTGCCATAGCGTTTAATACCAAAAGTCTCGTTTTCACACATAGCAGATGTCATCTGTGAAATTGCATATGCACGCTTTTCGTTAAATTCACCCTCAATAGTCTCTATAAGCTGACGTTTACACTGGTTAAAATCTTCTTTAGCAAAAGCTTCGTTTTCTACCTTGGGATTAAAAATAATCTCACACAGCAATTCAACAAGCTGCGGTGATATTTTTTCGTTATTCATTGTATATCTGTCATCAATACCTGCTATAGTCAGCGTTAATGCTAAAGCTTCACCCATTTTTCTGCAATAAGCTCCTATACCTGCACCATAAAGGCCGCTTAAAGCACGGTTAAGGCTAAGTGCATTTGGGTATTTTTTACAGCTGTAGGCAAGCACTGACGGCAACAATGAGTACGCTGCCGCTGTTGATTTATTTAGCGGAACAAACATGGTAACTGAAATTTTAGCAGTTTTAAAACGTTCCTCTTTTATACTGTTAAAGGAAACACCGGTTGCAATAGATTTTCTTACTATACTACTCATTTCATTTTCCCTTTCAAATTAATTTTAGTATTATTTTCATATGTTATTTATTATATCATAATCCCCTTATTTATAAAAGCGGTTAATAAAAAATTAATAATTATTTTGGCAACTACTGTAATATAGGTGGAACTAATTTAAAAGAATACATATAGCAAAAAATTTGACCTGTAATTACAAATGTTGTATAATCACTAAAAGAAGTTTATAAAAGCAAGGTGTATAAAATGAAAATATGCAGTTATTGTGGTAAAGAAATTGATTATAACCACGCATTTTGCAGCAATGAATGTGAAGAAAATACCTTTCAGTTTTACAAGAAAAGAAAAAAGTTTCAAATTTTATTTAACATTGTAAGTATTGTTTGTTTTATAGTAATTATGTTGGGAACATTTATCGGTTTGCTGACGCAGGTGCTAAAATACGGCTTGCTTATTGCAAGTCCCGGTGGAATACTAATTGGTACAATATATATAATAATGCCTTTTTATGGAATTGACGAGCAAATTCGCATCAAAGGCATTTCAGCAAGTATTAAAACCGTACGTACACTTGGTGCATTGGTAGCAGTAATATGCACTGTGTGCTTAACTGTGGGCATTATTATTCCTGTTTAATTTCTCTAAAAAATATATACCTATCAGCAAGTAAAACATCATAAAACAACTGTTTTTTAGGATGCTTTAGGTATTGAAAATATTTCTTTACATAATTTTACAGTAATTTTCCAAAATCTGAATAAACAAACCTCCTTTGTGCCATAATACTAACATCACAAAGGAGGTTTGTTTATGCTAGACAGAATTGCTCTTATACTGCTGGTAATCGGCGGAATTAATTGGGGCTCTATTGGCATTTTTCAGTTTGATTTTGTTGCATGGATTTGCGGCGGTCAAACCGGAATGATTAGCCGCATTGTTTACACCTTGGTTGGCTTGTCAGCATTGTGGTGTATTTCGCTGCTGTTCAGAGACAGAAGTGACTCAAGCAGTGTGGTTACATCTTAATAATTATAACCGCCCTTTTGCAATAATGCAAAAGGGCGGTTAGCTTTTATTGTATAATTATTTCATTTTATTTACAATTGTTTGTGTATCTCTGGCTATAACAAGCTCTTCATTTGTAGGAATAACGTAAACATCTACTTTACTGTCTTCTGATGAAATTTTACCCTCCTTGCCAAGAATCATCTTGTTGTTAAGCTCAGGGTCAACCTTTACACCAAGGCAAGCAAGCTGGTCACAAATAGTCTGACGGTGATGTGCCTGGTTTTCTCCAAGACCTGCTGTAAATATAATAACATCACAGCCACCCAATGCTACATAATATCCACCAATAAACTTTTCTATTTCGTAACGCAAAATATCATGAGCAAGCTGTGCTCTTTCATTGCCCTCGGCAGCAGCCTTTGTAACATCTCTGTCATCGCTGGACACACCTGAAATACCCAGCAAGCCTGACTTTTTATTTAAAATATCACTCATTTGCTGTGGTGTTAAATTATCTTTTTCTTCAATATATGTAACTACAGACGGGTCAAGCGTACCACAGCGAGAACCCATCATAAAGCCGTCAAGAGGAGTTAAACCCATACTTGTATCTATAACCTTGCCATCCTGAATAGCTGTAATTGATGAACCGTTGCCAAGGTGACATGTAATCATTTTTGTACCATCCAGCGGTTTACCTGTGATTACTGACCAACGGTTACTTACATAGCGGTGAGACGTACCATGGAAACCGTAACGGCGAATTTTATAATTTTCATAATATTCATAAGGAATTGGGTAAACATATGCTTTTGGTGGCATTGTTGCATGGAAAGCTGTGTCAAAAACTACAACCTGAGGAACCTTGTCACCAAATACATGTACGCAAGCTTCTATAGCTTGTACATGACCCTTGTTGTGCAAAGGAGCAAGAGGAATTAACGCTTTTATACCCTCAATAACCTTGTCAGTTACAAGCTCGCTTTTGCTAAACCTTGCACCACCCTGTACAACTCTGTGACCAACAGCTGAAATTTCGGACGTACTGCCAATTACACCGTATTCAGCATCTGTAAGCATTTCGTTTACCTGCATAAATGCGTCTTTATGGTCTTTCATAACAACTTCTTTTTCAGTTTGTCTGCCATTGTACGTTTTATGGCCGATAAAGCTTTTATCTAAACCTATTCTTTCACAGTTACCCTTACAAAGCATTGTTTCATTTTCCATATCAAACAACTGGTATTTCAATGAGGAACTGCCAGCGTTTATAACCAAAATCATCATAATATGTGTTCTCCTTACCGAAAAATTTTATATTGCATAATTCATTAGCACTATTATATAATAGTACAAACAGATAACAAATTCAACCTTTTTTAATTAATAAGAGGTGACATTTATTTTGAAAATCTATGGAATTATAAGTGAATTTAATCCTTTTCACAAAGGACATAAATATTTAGTTGACCAGTGCAAAAAAATGGGTGCAACCCATATTACTGCTATAATGAGCGGCAACTTTGTACAGCGTGGGGATGTTGCAGTGGTTTCTAAGCATATAAGAACAAAAATGGCATTGCTATGTGGTGTTGACCTTGTAATTGAACTGCCGCTGCCCTTTGCAGTTGCTAATGCAGAGGTGTTTGCGCAAGGCGGCGTATATTTAGCAGACAGCATGGGGTGCATTGACAATCTTGCCTTTGGCAGTGAATGCGGCAGTGTACAGCCTCTTGTAAAAACTGCTGAAATTATTGAAAGTAACATATTTAAAGCACAGTTTAAAAATGAAATCTCAAAAGGTATAAGCTACCCTACCGCCCTTACAAATACAATAAACAGCATTGATAACAGTCTAAGCAGTGTTATAGCTTCACCAAACAATGTGCTGGGCATTGAGTATATTAAAGCAATAAATAAATACAGTTCAAACATTACACCTATTACCGTTAAGCGTGAGGGTGACCCCCACAACAGCACTATAATAAATTCTGAAATGGCAAGTGCAAGTAATATAAGAAATCTGATTTTAAATGGTAAAAGTATCGACAAATATATCCCAAGCAACGCACTTGCAATTTTAAAAGACGCAGTTACTAACGGAGAAACAGCCGCACTTGAAAATAATACGCGAGGCTTACTGTTAAAGCTGCGGAATATGAGTGTAGAGGATATATTTAAAATTGCTGATGTTACCGAAGGACTTGAAAACAGATTTTACAATTCTATACAACATAATTGCAGTATTGATGAAATTATAGAAAAAACAAAAGCTAAACGATACACACAAGCACGAATAAGGCGGTTATTAATATCGTGCCTTTTGGATATTAGCGTTAACTATACCAAAAATCCACCAATGTACATCAGAGTACTTGGTTTTAACAAAAACGGTGCTGAAATATTAAACAGAATGAAACATACTGCAAAAGTACCTGTTGTTACAAAGTTGACTAATTCACCAAAAGATATAAGCGATAATGCAAAAGCTATGCTTAATTTAGAAATAAAATCCACCGATATTTACAACACCTTTACAAACAAAATAAAACCTTGCGACAGTGAATATACTGACGGATTGGTAATTGTAAAATAATTGAAATAAATAACCACCCGTCGGGGCACTGCACAAGTCCATTAAAAACAGACAATGTGTACCATAGTCTTGTAGAAGATATTTTAGTTTATGAAGAGGATAGTAATACTGAAACACATAATTTGTTAAACGATAAATAAATTTAACAGAAACAAAATAAAATAAGCATGCCAATGCATAAAAATAATGGCATGCTTGTTTTATTTTGCAGTAGTTCATTTAAAAATGACACCAGTTTTTTAGGTCACTTAATATACCTGACTATTTTTCTTTTGAGCGTCGCAATATTCACACACCAAAAGGCCACCCTTTTGTTTAAACTCCTTTGGCATATAAGGCTCGCTGTGGGTTATGCATTTTGGGTTGACGCAACCACTGTTGTCAATAATAATTTTTCCTCTTGAATAAGTATATTTTGCACCTTGCAATGTCAGCAAAATTAAAGCCATTCTTGCATACATGCCATAAACTGCCTGCTTAAAGTAAACACAACGAGGGTCGTTGTCAATATCCTCTGTAATTTCGTCAACTCTTGGCAGCGGGTGCAATACCTTAAGGTCTTCCCTGCCTAAAGACAGCTTTTCACGGTCAAGCACAAACACGCCTTTTTGTGCGTTATATTCTTTTTCGCTTGCAAAGCGTTCACGCTGAATTCTGGTCATATATAAAACATCAAGCTCAGGTATTGCCTCCTGCAAGCTTGATACTTCGGTATATTCACAGTTTTGTTCAATCATAATGTCCTTAATATATGGAGGTACGCCAAGCTCTTTAGTTGAAATAAGTACAAATTTATTACCCTCAAAATGCGACATTGTTTTAATTAAAGAATGTACTGTTCTGCCGTTTTTAAGGTCACCGCACAAACCTATTGTAAGGTGGTTAAGTCTGCCCTTTTCGTTATGTAAAGTAACAATATCGGTTAATGTTTGGGTTGGGTGCAAATGTCCGCCGTCACCTGCATTTATTATTGGAACATCACTATACAGTGACGCACCCTTGGCACTGCCCTCTAATGGGTGTCGCATTGCAATAATATCTGCATAACCGCTTATAATTTTTATGGTATCCTTCAGGCTTTCTCCCTTAGAAACCGACGAATTCATAGGGTCGTCAAAGCCAATTACAGCTCCCCCCAAACGCAGCATAGCAGTTTGAAAACTCATTTGTGTGCGTGTACTTGGTTCATAGAAAAGAGTCCCCAAAATTTTACCCTTGCAAGCATCACTGTATTTTTCAGGATTTTTCATAATTTTGCCTGCAAGCTGTATTATCTCTTGCAGGTCAGAAAATGAAAGCAATTCAAGGTCAATAATATGGTTTAGCAATTTAAACACCCTTTCATTTATTCTTTTATATACGGAGTGTACTAAAAGGTAATATCTGCATTTACAAACAGAACCTTTGAACAACGCAAGACTGAATTTTGTAAATATTACGATTTTTTCAAAATTACACCCTATTAATTTTAACAATAAAACGACAAAATAACAATAGCAATTTACAAACTTTATTATTTTATACATAAAGCTATATTTTGTTATAAATTACTTAAAATATTTTATATTAAAATAAGTATAGCAACACAACTTAAAATTCATCTGTTTTACATATAAAAAATGTTGTGATATAATTTAGGTAATAATTTTAGGGTGGTGTGTAATATAAAAAATAACAAACGAATTTACAGTGCCGAAGAGCTTTTACCACTAATTAAAGACACTGTAAGCAAAGGCGGTGCTTTTCCGCTTACTGTTACAGGCACAAGTATGACCCCCACCCTATATCCAATAAGAGATTCGGTAAATTTGGTATCACCTGAATTTAAAGCACCAAAAAAATATGACATTGTGCTGTTTAAACGCAAAAACGGTAAATTGGTTTTGCACAGAATAAAAAAGATTTTGAAAAATAATAAATTGCTTATTAACGGTGACTGTCAAAAATGGACAGAGGTTATTGACAAGTCACAAATAATTGCAGTTGTAAAAAGTTATAAACAAAACGGCAAAATAAAAACCTGCAGCAGCACAGGGGTACGATTATATTCGGCACTGTGGTGCAAAACCAGACCCTTTAGACCTGTTATTTTTAAGCTTGCCAAAGCTTTAAAGCACTAATTTTTATACAGCTTAATAAAAACACTAACAGCCGGCACTGCTTATTTAAAAGGGTACCGGCTGTTGGCTATGGGAAAATGAAATTATGGTCCTTACACTGCCTTAATTCCTCTTTCACCTGTTCTTATTCTTATTACATCATCAAGATCATAAACAAATATTTTACCGTCACCAATGTTACCTGTACAAGCAACATCTTTAATAACGCTTATTGTTTTTTCTGCCCATTCATCTGTAGAAACTACAATTTCAAACTTAATTTTATTAAGCATAGTAATTTCTACATCTACACCTCTTATTTTCTCTTTATTGCCCTTTTGGTGTCCGCAGCCTAAAACCTGAGAAACTGTAATTCCGTGAATATTCATTGCATTCAATGCGTCTTTTACCTCTTCGTACTTTTCAGGACGCACAATAGCTTCTATTTTTTTCATTAATATTCGTACCTTTCCTAAAAAATTAATCTAAACCGTTAAATGAAGGGTAAGCTGACTCACCGTGTTGTGTTGTGTCAAGACCAAGTCTTTCGTCCATTTCAGAAACACGCAGTGTTTTTGTAAACAGCTTAACAATACCTGCACAAATTAACGTACCAATTACAGCAATAATTATTGTAACAACAATACTTTCCAGCTGTGCTAAAAATAAGTGATAATCACCAAAAATTAAACCGTCCCACTGTGCACCAGACTCTACACCAGGAGCAATTTCTTTAACACCAAAAATACCTGTAGCCAAACCGCCCCAAATACCGCCAATACCATGACAACCAAAAGCGTCAAGAGCATCATCAATTTTAAATACCTTTTTAACCAAATGCACGCCAAAATAGCAAATTGGGCTAACAAGCAATCCTATAATAATAGACGCCCAAATAGGAACAAAGCCTGCACCAGGTGTTATTGCAACCAAGCCTACTACAAGACCTGTTGAACAGCCTACCAATGTTGGCTTACCTGATGTAATTGTATCAATAATCATCCAAGAAATCAAGCCACATGCTGATGAAATACCCGATGTCATAAAGGCATGTACTGCAGTACCGTTAGCTTCTAAGGCACTGCCTGCATTAAAGCCAAACCAACCAAACCACAGCAAAGCCGCACCTAGCAGAACAAACGGTATATTATGCGGTGTATATGTACTGCGTTCGTAATCTCTTCTTTTACCAAGAATAATTGCAAGAACCAAACCTGTAATACCGGAGCTTATGTGTACTACATTACCGCCTGCGAAATCTACAGAATTTAAATATATTCCTGTACCAAACAAGCCTGCACCGCCTTCAGCAGCCGAACCCATAAATCCGCCGCCCCATACCATATGAGCCATTGGATAATAAACAATTAATGACCACAGACAAATAAAGGGAACCAAAGCCTTAAACTTCATTCTTCCTGCTACCGCACCTGTAATAAGCGCAGGTGTAATAATTGCAAACATCATCTGAAAAATACAAAACAGCATGTCAGGAATTTTAAGACCTCTTGTGCTTTCTGTAATGCTTACATTATTCAACCCTAAAAAGTCAAAACCGCCTACCAAGCCGCCAACATCTTCACCAAATGACAGTGAGTAACCAAACAGCGCCCACATTAACACGGCCGTACCAGCAATAAACATTGTTGCCATCATTGTGTTAAGTACATTTTTTCGCCTTACAAGACCTCCGTAAAAAAATGCAAGCGCAGGCGTCATTAAAAAGACGAGTGCCGAGCATAACATCATAAAACCAATACTTCCGCTATCCATTTCAATTCTCCCTTTCTTAAAAAGTAATTTAGAAAACAAAAAGACGTTGAACATTCCTAAATGGTTTTGTTCAACGTCTTTGTTGTGGTGTCATTTTAGCATAACAGTTTTTATTTGTCAACACCAGCATAAAGCTTTTATGTGTTTTAGCACAACTAAAAATAACACACATTTTAAAGAAAACAGGTGTTTTTCACAGTGTTCCTAAACACCTTTGGCAAAATTAACCGTAAATTTACTACTTTTAGTTTGATATGTTATATGATATTTGTTAAATAATTGCATAAAACAGATGTGCATTAGTTGAATATCAAAACAAAATTGATATATAAAGTAAGCTTTTTGCATATTCGTTTATATAAACGTCAAAATAATATTGACTTTACATAAACTCTAAAATAATATTGACTTTACATAAACTCAAAATAATATTGACTTTACATAAACTCAAAATAATATTGACTTTACATAAACTCAAAATAATATTGACTTTACATAAAGTTTATGTTACCATGACTTTTATAGATAAATACATTGATGAAGACAGGCAGTTTTCTAAGATTTTAAGCGAGTTGGGGTATGGTGCAAGCCTGATATTTCATTAAACTGCAAATCACTTCGGAGTAGCCGTCTGAAAGCTGTTGCAATTAAGATGTGCCGGTTTTTCGCCGTTAAACGAAACGCATATGAAGTATGCTGTAATGGGTGGTTTCACGAAGTTTTTAGGTCTTCGTCCTATTATGGATGAAGACCTTTTATTTTTTATAGGAGGTTTAAGCAATGTACAAAAAGGTTGAAACTAATCTTGATTTTGTTCAGCGTGAAAAAGAAATTGAAAAATTCTGGAAAGAACACAAAATCTTTGAAAAAAGTATTGAGGAGCGTAAAGGAGGTAAGCCATATGTATTTTATGACGGACCTCCAACTGCTAACGGTAAGCCTCATATTGGTCATGTACTAACACGTGTTATTAAAGATATGATTCCAAGATACCAGACAATGAAAGGCTGTATGGTACCAAGAAAAGCCGGCTGGGACACACACGGTTTGCCTGTTGAGCTTGAGGTTGAAAAGCTGTTGGGCTTGGACGGCAAGGAACAAATTGAAGAATACGGCTTAGAACCTTTTATAACAAAATGCAAGGAATCTGTTTGGAAATATAAAGGCATGTGGGAGGATTTTTCTGATACTGTTGGCTTTTGGGCTGATATGGATAATCCTTACGTTACATATGACAATAATTTTATTGAGTCGGAATGGTGGGCTTTAAAACAAATATTTGACAAAGGCTTACTATATAAAGGCTTCAAAATTGTTCCTTACTGCCCACGCTGCGGTACTCCCCTTTCTTCACACGAGGTGGCTCAAGGCTATAAGGATGTAAAAGAACGCTCAGCTATTGCAAAGTTTAAGACTAAAGGTGAAGACGCATATATTCTTGCATGGACAACAACACCATGGACATTGCCTTCTAATGTTGCACTGTGTGTAAACCCTGATGAGGACTATGTAAAAATTCAAACGGCTGACGCTGTTTACTATATGGCTAAAGCACTGGTAGAAAGTGTTATTGAAGGAGATTATACCGTACTTGAAACCTATAAAGGAAAAGACCTTGAATATAAAGAATACGAGCCTTTATTTAACTTTGTTACACCAAAAAAGAAGTGCTATTACATTACCTGCGACAGCTATGTTACACTAACTGACGGTACAGGTGTTGTACACATTGCACCTGCATTTGGTGAAGACGACGCCAATGTTGGCAGAAAATACGATCTTCCTCTTGTACAGCTTGTAAATTCAAAAGGTGAAATGACCGAAGAAACTCCTTGGGCAGGCACTTTCTGCAAAGACGCTGACAAAGAGGTTTTAGTTGACCTTGAAAAACGAGGCTTGCTGTTTTCAGCACCAAAATATGAACACTCTTATCCTCATTGCTGGAGATGTGACACACCTCTTATTTATTATGCAAGAGATTCTTGGTTTATTAAGATGACCGATGTAAAAGATAAGCTTATTGCAAATAATAATACTGTAAACTGGATTCCTGATTCTATTGGCAAGGGCAGATTTGGTGACTGGCTAAATAATGTACAAGACTGGGGTATTTCAAGAAACAGATATTGGGGTACACCACTTAATATTTGGGAATGTGAGTGCGGTCACAGACATTCTATAGGCAGTATTGAAGAGCTTAAGTCAATGTCTGACAACTGCCCTGAGGATATTGAACTGCATAGACCATACATAGATGCAGTAACAATTAAATGTTCTCACTGCGGTAAAGAAATGCACAGAGTACCTGAGGTAATTGACTGTTGGTTTGACTCAGGCTCAATGCCTTTTGCACAACACCACTATCCTTTTGAGAACAAAGAATTGTTCGAGTCACAATTCCCTGCTGATTTTATATCTGAAGCTGTTGACCAAACAAGAGGCTGGTTCTATTCTCTGCTTGCAATTTCAACCCTAATTTTTGACAAGGCTCCTTATAAAAACGTAATAGTTCTTGGACTTGTTCAGGACGAAAACGGACAAAAAATGTCCAAATCAAAGGGCAATGCAGTTGACCCGTTTGAGGCACTTCAAACCTATGGCGCAGACGCTATAAGATGGTACTTTTACACCAATTCCAACCCATGGCTGCCAAAAAGATTTTACGGAAAAGCAGTTGTTGAGGGTCAGCGTAAATTTATGGGCACACTATGGAACACATATGCATTCTTCGTTTTATATGCTAACATTGACAACTTTGACGCTACAAAATATACTCTTAATAAAGAAAACCTTACAGTTATTGACAAATGGCTGCTTTCAAGACTGAACTCAACAGTAAAGGCTGTTGACAGCTGCTTGTCTAACTATAAAATTCCTGAGGCAGCAAGAGCTTTGCAGGACTTTGTTGACGAAATGAGTAACTGGTATGTAAGAAGATGCCGTGAAAGATTTTGGGTACAGGATATGTCACAAGACAAGATTAATGCCTATATGACATTATATACAGCATTAGTTACAATAGCTAAAGCAGCTGCACCTATGATTCCGTTTATGGCAGAATCAATTTATCAAAATTTGGTTTGCACAATTGATAAAAGTTCACCTGAAAGTGTACATCTATGCAACTTCCCTGCCGTTGACGAAGCTGCTATTGATTTGCAGTTAGAAGCTGATATGGACGAAGTTTTAAAAGTAGTTGTACTGGGTCGTTCGGCAAGAAACGGTTCTGCAATGAAAAACCGTCAGCCACTTGCTAAAATGTATGTTAAAGCTGAAAAGGTGCTTGACAAGTTCTATGTTGACATTATTGAAGATGAACTGAATATTAAAGCTGTTGAATTTACAGACGATGTTGCAGGATTTGTTTCTTATTCATTTAAACCACAACTAAAAACGCTTGGTCCAAAATATGGTAAGCTGTTAGGCGAAATTCGCACAGCACTTGCAAATGTTGACGGAGCTAAAGCTAAAGCAGAGCTTAACGAAACCGGTGAAATGACACTTAGCGTTTCAACAGGCGACATTAAGCTGTCTGAAGAAGATTTGCTGATTGACGTTAAACAAATGGAAGGCTTGTATACTGTAAGCGAGAACGGTATTACAGTTGTACTTGACACAACATTAACCCCTGAGCTTATTGAAGAAGGCTTTGTTCGTGAGATTATAAGCAAAATTCAAACAATGCGTAAGGACGCAGGCTTTGAGGTTATGGACCGCATTATAATTGGTGTGGCTGACAATAAAAAAATTGCTGACATTATGAGCAAAAATGAAGAAAACATTGCAACTGATGTTCTAGCTAATGAAATTACAAATATTACTGATGGCTTTGTAAAAGACTGGAACATTAATGGCGAAAAAGTCACCTTATCAGTTAAAAAGATTAATTAACAAATTGCGATTATATAAAAATGCACAGCGTTGGCTGTGCATTTTTTGCCTATAAATTAAAACTGTAAGAAAATACTTGTCTGTATTATTGCTGATATCATTAAAAATAAAAAATTTTAGCATAAGCCACTGTGATTTTTTACTTTGTAGAAAAGCAAATCCCTCACCAAGCACTACGGTGAGGGATTACTTTTGCTAAGATATAATATTTTATACCTACAAAAAATATTCATATAAGAGTGACTAAACCTATAAGCCGAGTTCTGTCGTGAACGACCATCTATCTTGGCAGCTCGTTGCCGAAACTGCTCAATGCCACCTCCTAAGACGCATCGGGCAAATGCATAATGTCTTTCCACGGTGTTGCTCCGAATAGGGTTTACAGGGCCGTTAAGTCTCCTTAACGCCGGTGAGCTCTTACCTCGCCTTTCCACCCTTACCGGTAAAACCGGCGGTATATCTCTGTTGCACTTTCCCTGGGGTCACCCCCGGCGGCCGTTAGCCGTTATTCTTGCCCTGTGGAGCCCGGACTTTCCTCGGGTACAGCCTTTCGGCTTTGTAACCGCAGTCGTTCAGTTTACTCACTGAATTTATTTTAATATATAAAATTTAAGTTGTCAACCCAAATATATCAAGGGAAACACTGATTAAATACGGTGCGCAGATTGTGCAGTCAGAAATTTCGCCGGACGAAGCATAAATTACGCGTGCAAACTTGTTGCCTGTCAAGAAATTTTGTGAAATATTACGGGATTTATTCAGTGTTTCACTAGATATTAAAAAGGCAGTGTACAAACACACACCGCCTTTAAATCAACTATTTATCAATATTTATATTGTTCAAAATTTCATCAACATGACTGTCAAGTTCGTCGTCTGATATATCTTCATATTCCTTTTCTATATCTTCATCAACGTCAATATCTACAATATCATCGGTTTGTTCTTGAACAACAACATCATCTGCATCAATATCTGTTATTTTTGAATCTTCTTGAATTTCATCGTCAAGTTGTTTTAATTCCTCGTTGGTAAGCTCCTTGCCATCTCTTTTAGCCGCTTGTAATTCCCTTACATACTTGTCCATTATAATTCCTATGCATATAGCAGCAGCAATTTGAAGTATGTAAAAAATGATAGTGTTAACTGTAATATTTGTTATAAACTTATAATCAATCTGAATAAGTATAAAATCAACAAATAATACACCTACTACCTTACCTGTAACACCATAACCAAACAGTTCACAGCACATAATGATTATTGGAATTAAAAGGAATAAATCAGGTGCGTGCACCAACAATGCCAATACCACAAGCAATAGTACAAGAACAACCAAGCCGCCCTTTAAAAAATTCTGATAAAAATCAGGTGTAAACTTTTTTACTAAAAAAGTAGCAGCAACAGCCACCGCAGCTATTAGCATAAACACCCATTGTGTTGCAAAAACCTCTGCAATTACAGTACCCAAACTGTTCACATCCTCAATTAAATTTTACCTGCTAATTATATCATATAGGCAAACATATTTAAAGACCTTTTGTAAAAATTAATAATTATTTCATAAAAAATCACTGACACTTTGGAGAATCCCCCTAGTATCAGTGAAAAAATATATCAAAAAATTAAAATATAAGGATTTTTTGCTGTATTTAATTTATCTAAGTAATATAACATATTTGTTTCAGAAACGGCTATACAGCCTGCTGTTTCTGAAGTACCGCAATGCATAAAAATTGCAGAACCTTTGCCTGGTACTATTGGGTTCATATTGTAGTTAATTACAAAACCAAATTTATAACTGTTAAAATAATCTATCATATGCTCAGCACTTTCCCAGTCTTTGTTTTGGTCACCTTCTACCTTTTTATTGTACATTACAGAATTAGGGTCATCTACCCAATATGTGTTATCAGTAATTTTAAAGGTGTTCAGCCATGTAGAAGGCTGTGCATTAATATAAAAAGCATCTCCTATAGAATATAATCCACTTGGAGTTATATTGTCACCTTCACCCTGTTTTTCGGCAACACCATTTTTGCCAACAAAACCGGAACACTTAAGGTTATTATCAACCCATTCTCCGCCTTCATTGGTATAAAGATAAATATCTGCCTGTGTACCAAACGAATCAACAACTACAAGCTGGTTAATTCCCTGCACGTTAATTTGATCTACAGTGTACCCACTGTTAGCAATCAGTCTGTTCAACTGTTGTTCAACACTTTCGGTGGCAGCCTCGGTTGGCACTATTGCATCAGTTGGCTGAACAACCGACTGATGAGGGTCGGACTGTTGAGGTGCATTTTGATTGTTATCAATTTGGTTATTTATAATTTCTGAAGAAACATTAACCTTCATTGTGGAAGTCTCTGTACTACTTTCGGTTGCTTGTGTAGATTTTTCTGAAGGTACCGTTTTTTGCGTTGGAATTTGTGTTGCAACCACAGTAGGTTTAGCAACAGTCACATCTGTAGCATCATTATTATCAGCACTAGGGTTTATAATAGATGTGTTATTTCCAAAATAATTTAAACTGCAAACAGTTATTGCAGCTATAATAATTAGTATAAGTACTAAACCTATAGCAATATATAACTTAGGTATTTTTTTTATTTTTTCAATCATAAGCCGGACATCCTTCTTTCAAATAGATATATCCATATTTATTTTATCATTAAATATATATTTTTACAACAGTTTTCATTTTCATTTTATGAAATAACTGTAAAAATTAATTAATTCTTTTATATCTAGGTTGAAGATACATGTATAAAATGGTATAATGTTTTAAATACAATCAAAAGTAATAAGTGTAGGTTAAAGGAGTTGTAACATATGACAACACTATATTTGGCTGTGCCTTGCTATAACGAAGAAGACGTTCTAAAGGATACAACAATAAAATTATTGGACAAATATAAACAACTGATTTCAGAAGAAAAAATTTCTGAAAAAAGCAGAATTGTTTATATAGACGATGGTTCAAAAGACAAAACATGGAAAATTATTACAGAATTGAATAAAATAAGCCCGTACATATCCGGTTTAAAAATGAGTCGTAACAGAGGTCACCAAAATACTCTTTACGGAGGATTAATTACATTAAAAGATTATGCAGATGCTGTTATATCTATTGACGCTGACTTGCAGGACGATATTAACGCTATAGACGAAATGCTTGACAAATATGAAAAAGGCTGCGACATTGTTTATGGTGTTCGCAAAAAGCGTGAAACTGATACATTTTTTAAACGATTTACTGCTGAAAGCTTTTATAAAATTCTTGAAGCTATGGGCGGTGAGATTGTATTCAACCATGCTGATTTCAGACTTATGAGCAAACGTGCTTTAGATGCTTTTGCAGAATACAAAGAGGTTAACTTATTTTTGCGTGGTATGGTACCAATGATTGGCTTTAAAAGTGACACCGTAGAATACGAAAGACTTGAACGTACGGCCGGTGAAAGCAAATATCCTCTTACCAAAATGCTGGCTCTTGCCTGGCAAGGTATAACTTCATTAAGTGTTAAACCAATAAGAATGATTATGTGGCTTGGTATTATTATATTTATTCTTGCCTTATTATTTGGTTTATATACATTAATTACTTTTTTCTGCGGCTTTACTGTTTGGGGTTGGGCAAGTACATTTGTTTCAATATGGGCACTAGGCGGCTTGCAACTGTTTGCTATTGGTATTATTGGTGAATACTTAGGAAAAATATATCTTGAAACAAAACAAAGGCCAAGATTTTTTGTTGAAGAATTTATAAATAAGGAGTAGATTATGAAAAAGTTTTTTTCACTTATTACGGCTATTATAATAATTGTAACAGCTGTATTTTTAACAGGCTGTGAAAAAACAACCGGTTTGTCTGAAGACTACAACACCCCCAACATGAATTTTAAGGGCTTAAATTTTGAATGTGTTTCTGACGGAGACAAAGCAACTATTGTAAGAAATAATATGGTATATGGTGACCTTAGTGATTTTATTATAGAAGATTTGAACTCAAAGGGAAATAAAATTACTTCTATAGACATTATCGAATCAAGCGGTGAGGTTTTTCACGAAAATCAAACTGTTGCTGTTTTTATAGCAGATATAAAAGCTGAAAGCGGCGATATTCAATCAGGACAGTATTATTTGTCAGCATATTTTACCTATGATCTTTCTGACGAAGCTAATACCAAAATGTATCTTATTAATTACTGCTTTGTTCCGGAATATAAGGTTGACTCTTCATTATTCGACGAAAGCTACAATAAAATTAAAGATAAGCTTTAATTAACCCGCATAATAAACAAATAATAACTAGATAACCGTTAAAATATTTTAACGGTTATCTTTTTGCGAAAGGAATTATAATGGATTACAATAAACTCTCAAAACTACGAAACCAATTAATTGAAAACGAATTTTCAAAAATGAACAATATGCAGCGTGAGGCTGTATTTACCACTAAAGGTCCTGTGCTTATACTTGCAGGTGCAGGTAGCGGTAAAACGACAGTGTTGGTAAACCGAATTGCAAATATTGTAAGCTGGGGTAATGCCTATAACAGCACATATTTTAAAGAAGATTTAACTGATGAAGAAATTGCAGAAATTGAAAATGCTGCTAACAATAAAACAGAGCTTAATCAGAATTTAAAGAAAAAGCTTTATTTAAATCCTGCAAAGCCTTGGCAGATTTTAGCTATTACATTTACAAATAAGGCAGCCGGCGAGCTTAAAGACCGAATTATTGCACGAGTACCCGAGGCTTCTGACATATGGGCATCTACATTTCACTCAACCTGTGCAAGAATTTTACGCAGATATGGTGACAGACTTGGTTATACCAATAAATTCACTGTATATGATTCTGATGACCAAAAAAGACAAATGAAGGAAATATTAAAATCTATGAATATAGATGAAAAGATATTACCTCACCGCAGTGTTCTTACAGAAATTTCAAGAGCTAAAGACCAACTTAAAGGTCCTGAGGAATTTAAGAAAGAAACATATAATGACAGCCGCAGAATTACAATAGCAAAAGCCTATGCAGTATATGCTGAACGTCTAAAAAACTCAGATGCAATGGATTTTGATGACCTTATTTACAACACAGTTAAGCTTTTTCAAGAAAACAGCGATGTTCTTGAATATTACCAAAACCTGTTTAAATACATAATGGTTGACGAATATCAAGACACTAACATGGCACAATACAAACTCATTAGTATGCTGGCTGAAAAGAACAGAAACATTTGTGTTGTTGGTGACGACGACCAAAGTATATATAAATTTCGTGGTGCTACCATTGAAAACATTCTTAGCTTTGAAGAAAATTATCCTGATGGTAAGGTTATTCGTCTTGAACAGAATTACCGTTCTACACAAACAATTTTAGACGCTGCAAATGGTGTTATTGCCCACAACGAAGAACGTAAGGGTAAAACCTTGTGGACAGACAACCCTAAGGGAGATAAAATTGTTATTCACACAGCGTCTTCAGAGCGTGACGAGGCTAAATATATTACTGAAAAAATACTTGACGAGGTTGAAAAAGGCAGAAAGTTTTCTGACTTTGCAGTACTTTACCGTACAAATGCACAGTCAAATATTATAGAACAGCATATGACAAGAGGCGGTATTCCTCACAGGCTAATAGGTGGTCATCGTTTTTATGACAGAGAAGAGATTAAAGATATGACCTCTTATTTACAAGTAATAAGTAATCCTTCTGACAATATAAGACTGCGCCGCATTATTAACAAGCCTAAACGCTCAATAGGTGCAGCTACAGTTGAAAAGGCAAGCGAAATAGCCTCTGTATTAGGTGAAAGCCTTTATTATGTAATAAGTCACGCAGAAGAGTATGAGCCGTTAAAGCGTGCTGTAAGCAAGCTGAAAGATTTTACAAACCTTATTGACAGCTTAATTGAATATGCTGAGAACGAGGACACAACTATTTGTCAGCTATACAACGAAATTCTTGAAAGAACTGATTATGTTGAGTCTTTAAAAAAAGAAAAAGAAGACAGCGAAAGCCGTATTGAAAATATAAACGAGCTTATGACTAACATAAAAAATTATGAGGACGACAACCCCGAAGACGCAAGCTTGTCAGGCTTTTTAGAGGATATTGCACTGCTTTCAGACATTGACAACTACGACTCTGACGCTGACAGTGTAGTACTTATGACTCTTCATTCAGCTAAAGGTCTTGAATTCCCTGTTGTATTTATACCGGGTGCAGAGGACGGTATTTTTCCGGGAATGCAGTCAATTATGAATCCTAATGAATTGCAGGAAGAACGCAGACTTGCATATGTTGGCATTACAAGAGCAAAAGAAAAGCTATACATTATACACGCACAAGAACGTATGCTGTATGGCTCAACCAGCCACAATATGCTGTCACGCTTTATTAATGAAATTCCTAAAGAGTTGGCAGAAATTACTTCTGCTGTTGTACAAACAAGCTTTACTTCCCCTAACCGTACTTCAACAGGTGCTTCTTACAGAAGTAACAAATCATCATCTGGCTCAGGCGTATATTTAAGCAATACATTTGCAAAAGCTAACAGCTTTGCAAACAGAACATATCAAGCCCCAACAAGCACAAAGCCGTCTGCCACTTACAAAGCAGGTGACCAAGTTATGCATAAGGCATTTGGAAAGGGCTTGGTGGTTTCTGCCACCACAATGGCTAATGACACACTTTTAGAAATTGCCTTTGATAAAGTTGGCACTAAAAAGCTTATGGCTAATTTTGCCAAGCTGGAAAAAATTTAAGAGGATAAACAAATGAAAACAAGTGATTTTTATTATGACCTGCCACAGGATTTAATTGCACAAACTCCTGTAGAACCGCGTGATTCTTCAAGGTTAATGGTTGTTAACAGGCAAAAAAACAGTATTGAACATAAGCATTTTTATGATATTATTGACTATCTGCAAGAAGGTGACTGCCTTATTGCCAACAATTCAAGAGTATTGCCTGCAAGAATTTACGGTACACGTTCAACAGGAGCAAAGGTTGAATTTTTGCTGTTAAAACAAGTTCGCACCAGTGTGTGGGAATGCCTTGTTAAGCCTGGCAAAAAGGCTCGAGAGGGTGCTGAATTTACTTTTGGAGATATTATGAGCTGTAAAGTGCTAGAGGTACTTGAAGACGGAAATCGTATTGTTGAATTTTACTGTGACGAAAATTTTTACTCTGCTCTTGATAAGGTTGGTCAAATGCCTTTGCCCCCTTATATTACTGAAGAATTAAAGGACCGTGAAAGATACCAGACTGTTTACAGCAAAGAGCTTGGTTCGGCAGCAGCTCCAACAGCAGGTCTGCACTTTACCCCCCAACTTATGAAAAAAATTGAAGAGAAAGGTATTAAAATAGGTTATGTTACTCTTCATGTGGGACTAGGCACTTTTAGACCCGTTAAGGTTGACGATGTAACAAAACACAAAATGCATTCAGAGCATTATGAGCTCCCTCTTGAAACAGCACAGCTTATAAACGAAACAAAAGCAAATGGTGGCAGGGTTATTGCTGTAGGCACAACCAGTTGCAGAACTGTTGAATCGGTTGCAACCAGTAATAACGGATTGGTTGTTCCCTGTGAAGGTTTTACGGATATTTTTATATACCCGGGCTATAATTTTAAGGTACTGGACGGTTTAATTACAAATTTTCATTTACCTGAAAGTACACTTATTATGCTTGTTTCAGCCTTTGCTGACTACAACACCATTATGAGCGCATACCACGCTGCAGTTAAGGAAAAATACAGATTTTTCTCTTTTGGTGATGCAATGCTAATTGAATAAGGAGAATTAATAATGTCTTTTGACTACAAAAAAGAATTTAAAGAGTTTTATTTACCTAAAAGTAAACCTAATATAATTGAAATTCCTAAAATGAATTTTATTGCTGTACGTGGTTCCGGCAATCCAAATGATGAAAACGGTGAATACAAGGCTTCTATTGAATTACTGTATTCAATTGCTTTTACAATAAAAATGAGTTATAAAGGCTCTCATAAAATTGAGGGATATTTTCAGTATGTTGTACCTCCCCTGGAAGGCTTTTGGTGGCAACATAACATTAACGGAATTGACTACGCACACAAAGAAAAATTTAATTTTATTTCAGTAATAAGATTGCCCGACTTTGTAACGAAAGAGGATTTTAACTGGGCAATAAGTGAGGCAACCAAAAAGAAAAATAAGGATTTTTCTAAGGTAGAGTTTTTCACATATGATGAAGGACTTTGCGTACAGTGTATGCATATTGGATCCTATGATAATGAACCAAAAACCATAGCTTTAATGAATCAATATGCAAAAGAAAATGATTATGAAATTGACATTACCGACGTAAGATATCATCATGAAATTTATTTAAGTGACCCTAGACGCTGTAATATTGAAAGATTAAAAACAGTTATACGACATCCGATACGTAAAGTTGAATTGCTAATGAAAGGAGATGCTTAGGTGTTTAAAGTTTTGAAGACAGATGGCAAAGCCAGGCGCGGTGAATTACAAACAGTACACGGCACAGTGCAGACGCCAGTTTTTATGAATGTAGCAACCTGTGGGGCTATAAAAGGGGCTGTTAGTACATTAGATCTAAAAGATATAAAATGTCAAATTCAACTTTGCAACACATATCACCTGCATTTAAGACCCGGTGATAAAGTTGTAAATCAGCTGGGCGGTATTCATAAATTTACACGCTGGAATGGACCAATTTTAACCGACAGCGGCGGTTTTCAGGTTTTTTCTCTTGCTAAACTTCGTAATATTAAAGAAGAAGGTGTTTACTTCTCTTCACATATTGATGGCAAAAAAATATTTATGGGTCCTGAAGAAAGCATGCAAATTCAGTCTAATTTAGGCTCTACAATAGCAATGGCATTTGACGAATGTATGGAAAACCCTGCTGAGTACAATTACGCTAAAAATTCTGTAGCACGTACTGTACGCTGGCTAAAACGGTGTAAAACAGAAATGGACAGACTAAACAGTTTGGAAACTACCATTAACCCACACCAAATGCTGTTTGGCATTAATCAGGGAGCAACCTATGATGATCTTCGAATTGAACATATGAAAGAAATAAGTCAGTTAGATTTGCCAGGCTATGCTATTGGAGGTTTGGCCGTTGGCGAACCTGCAGAGGTTATGTACCACATAATTGAACAGGTACAGGAACATATGCCAACGAGTAAACCAAGATATTTAATGGGAGTTGGCACACCAGCTAATATTCTTGAGGCTGTTTACCGAGGTATTGATATGTTTGACTGTGTTATGCCAAGTCGAAACGCAAGACACGCACACTTATTTACATGGCAAGGTATAAGAAATATATTTAATGCTAAATATTCTCTTGACACCTCCCCCATTGACGAAAAATGTGACTGTCCTGTGTGTCGCCATTACGACAGAGCATATTTAAGACATTTATTTAAAAGTGGTGAAATGCTTGGAATGCGTTTAGCTGTTATGCATAACATATACTTTTACAATAATCTTATGGAAAAAATACGAACAGAGCTTGACAATGGTACATTTAACGAATTTTACAGTAAATATAAGGATGTTTTGGGAAAACGAATTTAATTTTATTTTTTTACTTGAATAGAATGTAATTTATGGTATAATTAATTTGTTATGTTATTAATACTAATATCCGGTAATAAAAGAAAGATTTTAGTTATATTTTTCATGGATTTTGTTCTTCTTATTATTTATGTTCAAACAATATTTATTATACAAAATCCGATAAAATGTAACACTTCTTTAATATTGGCAATTAGTATACCAAATGAAAGGAATGATAAAAATGAAAAAAGCTATAATTGCAGCACTGGGCTTAATGGCTACTCTTGGTTTGACCTCTTGTTCAACTGCTGGTGCTGATGGTCAACAAATGGATATGCAATCTTTATTGCCGATAATACTTATTTACGGTCTTTTAATTGCAGCACTTTATTTCTTTATGATTAGACCTAACTCAAAAAAGAAAAAACAAGAAGAGGCATTAAGAAACAGTCTTGAAATTGGTGATGAGCTTATTACTATTGGCGGTATTATGGGCAGAGTAGTAAGCATTAAGGATGATGATTCTTTCATATTAGAAACCGGTCCTGACAGAACAAAAATACAATTCCAAAAATGGGCAATTTCTACTATTGTAACAGAAAAAGAGCTTCAAATAGAAACAAAGAAAAAAGATAAGAAAAAAGCTGAAGAAAAGTAATAACTAAAACCACCGTACAAAGCAGTTGTACGGTGGTTTTTTAAGGCTATATTCTAAAAGTTAGAGAGTATCAATAAAAATTATATTTTTCTATTTTAATTTTAAATTAAGGATTTATAATAAAATTAGAATAAAAAATATTATTGAAAAATATTTCGTTAAGGACACTGTCCGTAAAAACTAAAAAAGCTTTGTTCTTAAACCACAAGTCTTTGAAAAAAGCTTGTTAAAAATTAATTTTTTTCACAACATTTGTGTGCAATAAATCCTAAATTAATTGTAATCCACAAGTCTAAAATCAAATAATTGACAGAAAAAAGGTATGCCGCATTTGGCATACCTTTTTGATTAAATAATTAAAATATTTTATTCAGTAATTTTTCTCTTAGTTACCACAATAATGCTACCTGCAGCTAATAGAAGAATCACCAGCATTGTAGTTGCTGTTGAATCGCCTGTTGCTACTTTACCCGTTGTATTATTAGTTGTTGTAGTTGTTGTAGTGTTTGAATTAGTTGCATTAGTTGCACTTGTTGTTGGATTAGTACCATTAGTTGATGAAGTTGGATTTTTACTGCTTGGAGCTGTTGGAGCTGATGTAGGTACATCAGTTTGCTTATCTGTTGGAGCTGATGTAGAAGGCTCTGTAGGAACATTAGAAGCCGGTTGAGTTTCCGGTTCAGTTACAGGATTTGTTTCAGGGTCTGTAGGCAATTCTTTATATTCCTCAATAAGAATAGTCTTATGAGCACCACTGTTAAATGTAACCTTACCATTAGCAACAACAGCTTCTGTATTATCGTAAGCATTTACAACCTTAGTTCCATCAGCAAAAATTGAACCAACACTTACTGTAACATTTGTATTTTCTGTAGAAGCAAGAACTGCTGCAACTGAATCTGTAACGCCATCTTTATTGTATGTTCTTGTGAAAGCAACTCCGTTTTCATCACTGCTTTGAATTGTTGCGTTAGCACCTGCACCAACAGCTACATGGTTGTTTCTAAACTTACCAACCTTCTGCCAATGTGCAAGCAAATCAGCGTCTGTGCTGTCCCAGTTCATAAAGCTTCTTAAAGCATGGTCACCCAAGGTAATTCTGGTTCCATCATCAAGCTTAATAGAAGAAAGCTTCTTTCTGTTAGTTTCATCACCGTAATAAATCTGAATAGCACCAGGTAATAGTTGGAATGCAGAACCTTGATAATACATATCCTTATTAGAACCTGAGTTTGCCAATTTATCGTCGTGTGATGAAATGTATGTCATAACATTGAAAGTATCACTACTATTAATTGTATCAGCATATGTTTGGTATGTGTCTGCAATATTCGACAAACCTTTTACACCGCCTGATTGCGAGAAGTTAATCATCGAGTTAAATCCGCCTGCTGTATAATAGTCGCTGTCCGGCTCAACACCCATGCCATAGTTTTCACCTGTCATCCAGAAATCATTATCATCAAGAACTTTTTCCGGATTTGCTGCCTTCCACTGTGCAAGTGCCTTGCTGCATTCAGTTTTTAGTGCACTCCAAGATTCTTTCTCAACGTGTTTAGCTGTATCACAACGGAAACCGTCAATACCAAATTCGCTAACCCAAGCAGACAACCAACAAATTTGATAATATCTAGGTGTTTTTGGATAACCTGTTTGAGCAAACCACGCATCTGTATAAGCAAGCTTCTCTTCAAGTACATTCTCCTGCGTCCATTTAGTTCTGAGAACTTCAGGAATATCGACAATAGTGGTTGACTCTGTTCTAAAGTCAGGCAAATAGTCAACTCCCATTGTTAAATCATCACTGCCGCCTGCTGTGTAACCTGTAATGCCAGCTCTAATCCAGTCAGTTCCCCACCATTTTGACCACTTTTCTGAACCTGAATTGTAGTCAATTTTTGAATAGTAGTTGTTGTTAATATTTGGCCAGTCATAGTAAACATTTTCCCAACCGCTTTTTAAAGTTCCATATAAATACTCGTTCATATCATACATTGTTGCATAACCCGGATGATTCATAACAACATCAAGTACAATACGAATGCCATGCTGGTGAGCAGTGTCTACCATCTCTTGAAATTCTTCAATAGTACCAAAGTTAGCATCTGTATTAGTATAGTCTAACAGATAATATCCATGGTAACCATAGTGAGGAAAGCTCTTTGCACCATCTGTTGCAACAGTATAACCGTGAGACTGCTCATAAGGCGCTGAAATCCACAGTGCATTTACACCAAGATTGTTAAAATAGCCTTCGTTAATCTTATCTGTGATACCCTTAAAGTCACCACCCTGGAACGACGCAGCGTCTGTGTTCATTGTAGTTGCAACAGTACCATCTTGATTTAAGCCACGGTTATAAGAGTGGTCATTACTTGGATTACCATTATTAAAACGATCTGTCAGCAAAAAGTAAACAGATGCATTATCCCAAGAAAAACTTGATGCTGTTTTTGTTGTAGTGTCAGCAGCAGATGTTACAGCAGCCGAAGACACAGCAACTGTAGAAACCATAGCTAATGACAAAATAACTGATAAAGTCTTTTTACCTAGCTTCATTGTAATATCTCCCTTTAAATATTTGTATAATTATAGAATTATAACTGTATTAATTATAGCACAAGTTCTTTTTTTATTAAACATATTATAAAAAAAAAGATGTACAAATAATAATTAACTTTTTGTTTAGATTGTACCAATATAAAAAGCCGACAACCTAAAAGGATTGTCGGCTAAAATTAAATTGCATTTCGTTTTGTTGTTCGTATATAGACAAAATGTGTTTTATTATCTTTATTAATCCTCAAGGATGCGGCAGAAGATGAACCTTTTATGTTGTTTAATACAATTCCTGATACAACTGCATATTCACTTTGATTAGAAGACGCTATAGAGCGATTAATAATTTCAAAAGTGGTCATTGAAGTTATAGTATAATCAAGTAACAACGTTTCTTTTCCTGATGGATGTGCAGAAGAAGCTAATAATTTTAAATCAAAGTTCATCTCTTTAATATTATCAACTGAAAATACAGTATCAAAACCATTAGTAGAACTGTTATACTTCATAAAGCGAAATTCTAAAATATCCGGTTCATTTGTCGGGTCAGGAACATTAGCACATAAAATATAGTCAACATATGTATCGCTAGAATTATTTTCAGCATCCTGAAAATTATCACCTGCAGCAATTAGATCTGCTCTGAAATTATTAACAGCTTGATTAATATTTGCTGCTGAAGCATATGATGATAAAAGTTCAACTTTGACAGCTGTTTTTGTATATCTATTAAGATTTTCTTGCATTAACGATATAGAACGCTGACATTCTGACAATTTTGTTACTCGTCTGTACTCTTCACTTGCTATAAAAATTGCCTGGAAAGAAAGTGACGCAACAATCGCCAATATTGCCACTGTAGCTATCAGTTCAACCAAGGTTGCGCCTCGTTTACTTTTAGACTTTTTACCTAAACGACGAATTGCATCTGTTTTTAAAAGCATAGTCACTCTCCCCCTTTTACGGTTTTTCAATATTTACTTCGCCTTCACAAGAAACACATGCTGTGTCTGAATAATAAACATATGTAGTTATACGATATACTAAATATTCCTTTACTCCAATTTCTCTTGTTTCAACATCAACCATAAAAAACTGATTTTTCACCAAACTTGATCCGCTAAGCTCAGAAGTATTTTGTATTTCGGTAATTAATGAATACTGAGTAGTATTATAACTATCTACAAAATGACCTATATTTATATCTGACTGAATATTAGTCAAATATAAAGATGGATAACTATTTTTAAATTTTGGATTACCTTCAGGGTCAATAAATAAATCGTTAACCGTTTTACCATCTTCAATATTTGTTGTTATGCAGCTCATAATAATATCACAATCGCGCTGTGCCAATGATTGGGCGTCGTCTTTTTCGGCGCCCATCATTGTTGAACGGTAGCTAAGGGTTAAGCCTCCAACAGAGGCACCAATAGCAATTAATAATATCATAATAGCCACAATCAACTCTACCAATGTCAGACCTTTTTTACTATTGAATTTTGTCTTACATTTTGTTAATTGATTATTCATCAATAGTACTCCTTCAAAATAACAACTGATTTCGTTTTAGAAACCAATTCATAATTTGCTTCCGGCAGAGAAGCCCTGTTTTCCAGCAAAGCTCCGTTATAAATATCTACTCCGTCAGTTCCCTCACTGCCTTGAATTGGAATTTTATATTCACCAGGTTGGAATTTAATGTAATCATGAGTACTACCATCTGAAAACTCTTTCTCAATGGTTAATCCGGAAGTACCTACTGTCATTACATTATGACTTCCAACTTTGTTATTAAATCTTATGGCAGTTACCTCTGGTCCTGCTATAAATTTCGTTTCACCATTTACATTACCCTGGTTAATATGTTCCACAGCATTATTATAGCTTGCAGCAGGAATTGGAAGAAGGTTAGAGAAAAAGTTAGAAACAGTATTTACAACATTAAAACCACTGTTCTTAGATGCAGAACCAAGGCTTGCAGCCATTAAACCACTTGTTCTTGAAACTGAATTACTTAAAGAATAAGAAACACCATTTACAGACGGTGCAGAATGTGAAAACAATGCTTCTGCTTGTTTAGAGAATAGGTTTAAACCTTGCGGCAGATTATAATACTCACCTTCAGGAATAGTATAGCTAATTGCTTCACCTGTCTGACTGTCTGTTCCTTTAACAATAAATTCACTTTTTACTGATAATGTAGTACAACCGCCTGCTCCACAGCTATTATACAACTTTAAAGAACCATCACCCGAATTTTTTATTACATTACTTACAGCAACAACAGCATTCTGGTTTTCAGGGTTTTTTACCTTTGGTCCTATAGTAAGAACAATTTTTGGTGCACTCATAATAATATGTTTGCCATCATTCACTTCAAAGTCATATAATCTAAACCATTGGAAATTCAATGACTTGCCGGCATACCAATGATAATATCCGTTTACAGTAGGATTAAGGTTCGGCGCCAAGAACAAATGAATATTATCTCTGTTCTGCTGAGAATAATTATAGCCCTCACTGCCACTAAAGCCTGAAGCTGCACTTTGTGAAGTATTGTATTCACCATTATTGTTTGTAATATGAATACTCGGTTGTACAGAAGTTTCATGACAACCGCTGTGAATTGTACCACCGTCTTGATAATATGCCATAATCTCATCATACATATTTAGGCTTTGAGCAATCTGTAATCCACCTTGATCAATATTTTTCCAATTATTTCTATTACACAGCTCTGCACCTGACGGAATCATATAATAACCCGGACCCATTGTAAAAGTTTTGTTAGGGTCATTAATTAAATATTTACCTTCGCTGCAGGTATAAAAAGTTACATTATTAGGAAGATAAATGAAAACGTAATTCAAATTATTACAACCATAGTAATTAACAATTGGACTTCTGTCAATAGTTACAAAGTTATTTTTAATAACAAGCAACGCACAGTTTATTGACTGTTGATAAACACTATTTTGTGTTATATATGACGCTATACCTAAGTTTTGATTCGCCAATTCATTTAAGTTTTTGTCACCTGAATAAGCACCAAGCATATAAACACCTTGGTCAGCTGTATAAACATTACATCTTTCATTTTCTGATGTTACCTTTACCATTCTGTCATATACAACAGGAAAATAGGTATGCGTGTTAGCCTTATTTGTTTCTACAGACGGCATATAATACACAATATTATTGTCCATTGCATAAGAGTGAAGTAAAGAGCTTACCGCATTACCGTGACCATCATATGCTGTACCTAACTCATTTAAACAAGACTGCTGACCAACTAACAAAAAGTTACTTCCATTACTTTGACCTGTAGGAATAGTTGCAGGGTCTGTTGGATGAGGAGTAGTACCACCAGTAGGAGATGTAGGTGTTGTACCGCCTGTAGGAGATGTAGGCGATGTAGGCGTTTTAGCCTTAAATTCATACTTTGTCATCATAATAGCATCAAATGACAAATCGCCCTTGTTCATACTAACATTATTATTGTATTTACCTGTTACATTAAGAGCTGTCACAGAATACTTATTGTCACCGGTCTTTTTAATTTTATAATAAGTTCCGGAACCGCCTACTATAGTGTACCCATCATCTTCAAGTTCTTTTACTCTTGTCTGAGCTCCTGCTTCCGTAGCAAATGATTCCCTTTGAAGTACACCTGAGGCGTCCTCATACAATACTAAAAACATCTCTCCACCAAGAGTTGATGGTAAAACAGTATCATCAATAAATTCTGTTTTCAGAGCATCCTCCATAGTATCAAGACCACTTTTAGCAGAAATATACGCCTGCCTTGTATTCATGTCAGAACCGGTTTCATTGCCCTGCAAAATTGCTACTGTGGTAATGCCGCCTGTTACTAACAGCAAAAATAAGCATATTACCAAAGATAAAGCAAGTGAAAAACCTTTTTTACTTTTTAAATTTTGTAATTGTAACATAATCTCACACTCCATTCAAAACTCAAATAACCTAACCAGAAATAACTCCATACATACCAAACATTGCAGTTACAATTGAAATTACTACAAAACCAACTATTACAGCAATAATGATAGTCATTGCAGGGGTCATAGCGTCGGTCATAGCTTGTGTTGCATCGTTTGCCTTCTCTTCGTACATATCGGCAATTTTTGTAAGTGAATCCGCCAACTGACCACTTTCTTCACCAACACGCACCATTGAAGTAAAAAGACTGTCAAATACTGATTTATATCGGTTCATTGAAACATTAATAGGAGTACCTATCTTAACATCTTCAATAACCTGATTCAAACAGTCTTTCATATAAAGGTTCGAAATAACATCTCGTGACAAAGTCAGCGCATCTAAAATATTAACACCACTCTCGGTAAGTGTTGCCATCATATTAGCAAATCTTGCTACATTTGTCAAACGCAAAACATCGCCTATAATAGGGACTTTAATAGCAAACTGCGCACATCCCATTGCAAATGTATAGTTTTTTTTGCGCAAAAGTGAAAAAGAAACACATAGTGCAACTATAATAATAATTAAAAGCCAACCCCAGTGAATAATAAAATCCGACATACCCATGGTCATCTGGGTCATTAAAGGCAGCTCTGAACCAAAACTTTCAAACAAATCTTTAAAAGCAGGTAAAACGACAACACTCATTACAATAATAAGAGCTATTGTAAGTAAAAGCAAAAATCCCGGATACATCATTGCACTTCTGATTTTACCGTTAAGTTTAATTTCTTTCTTTAATAATCTTGAACATTGATCAAAAGCATCGTCAAGCTTACCGTTAGCTTCACCGGCTTGAATAATATTAATATAGAGTATCGGAAAAGTTTTAAATGCTCCCATAGCACGAGATAAAGTTAAACCGTTGTAAAGATTTATACTTATATCACGCAAAATTTGACGCATCTTTTTATCTTTTTCAGAATCTATCATAACCTCCATAGCTATTGAAAGAGAAATACCTGAACGCATCATCAGTGCCATCTGATGGAAAAAAACAAGCATTTTATTCTTACTAAGCTTTAAGTCATGAACATCCTTCGAGCCGCCGATTTCCATTTCCCAAATAGATTTTTCGTCTTCCTTCTTAGCTTCGGTAACTGAGATAGGATTCAGATTTCTTGCACGAAGATTTTTTCTAACCTCTTCGGCACTGTCGGCAACCATTTCATTTTTATATTTTCTGTTTTTTTCATTAACTGCTACATATAAATACTTTGGCATACTTCATTTACCTCCTGTTATTTAGGAAGGCAGCAGTACCACCACCCATATTTGGGGTATTTCTAAATGAAGGCGGAACATTTGGCTGTCCACCCATAGGAGCTCCACCTGCAGGCATATTTGGTGCAGATGCAGGCGTTGGCTTTGATCTATCTTCAAATAAATCGTTTTTACCAACATCAAAACTATATTCATAGGCAGTTTCAGGAGAAATAATACCACTTGCCAGAAGATTATCAATTGACATTTTTCTTGTAATCATACCAGCACCCTGATTAAGTTCTATTGTTTGTTCAATCTGAGGGATTTTATTTTCTCTGATAAGGTTAGCAATAGCTGAGTTTACAAACATAATCTCAAACATACCTATTCTGCCTTTGATATCACATCTTGGCAAAAGTCGTTGCGAAACAACAGCTTTTAAAGTTGTTGAAAGCTGGCTAAGGGCCTGCTTTTGTCTTTCAACAGGATACATGTCGATAAGACGGTCTATAGTTTTAGCAGCACTTTCTGTATGCAAGGTTGAAAAAACTAAATGTCCTGTTTCAGCAGCACGTAAAGCAATTTCCATTGACTCAAGGTCACGAATTTCTCCCATGAGAATAACATCGGGATCTTCACGAAGTGCTGACTTCAATGCTGATGAGTAGCTAACACTGTCTTCACCCATTTCACGTTGGTTTATTATGCACCTGTTAGGTGTATGCATATACTCAACAGGGTCTTCAAGAGTGATTATATGCAAGTTCTTAATCTTGTTAATTTCATTGATAATTGCCGCAAGAGTTGTTGATTTACCGCTTCCTGTTGGACCGGTAACCAAAACCAAACCTTCTTGTAGCAACAAAATCTTACCAAGTGATTCCGGCAGATTAAGGCTTGACATTTCAGGCGGCTTTTCTTTAATAATACGCATTACAAGTGATGAACCATGTCTTTGACGAAAAGCATTAACTCTGAAACGAGCACACCCCTCTAAAGCATAGGAGCAGTCATAATCACCTGTAGATAAAAAATCAGACAAACCGTCACCAGGTAATACCTGTGCAATATAGCTAATAACGGTTTCATCATCAAGAGGTTCAAAACCTTCAAAATATGTTACAACACCGTTGACTCTATATGCCGGAACATTATTACTTGACATATGAATATCCGAGGCATTATGTTCAACGGCAAATCGAACCATTTCTTCAAAATCCAATTTGTAACACCGTCCTCTCTCTAAAATTACTCATCTTTATAAACTTCAGCAACTGTGTCAAAGTATGTTTCAAAGGTAATTACACCATCCAAAAGAAGTCGTCTTAAATTTTCTTTCATAGAAATCATACCGTCTTCAATTGCTATCTGATTAATTTGTTCAGTTGTTTTATCTTCATGAATAGCATGCTTAATTTTATTGGTAACAATCATAATTTCATGTACTGCTGTACGCCCCTTGCTTCCTGCACCACTGCAACGCTCACATCCGCCCTTTTTGGCATCATAAATAGTAACGTTTGAATCAAGCGACATGCCTAAAATGCCAAGCTCACTTTCAGTAGCCTTATGAGGAACTCTGCAATACGGACACACCTTACGAACAAGCTTTTGAGCAATAACACCAAGTAAAGAAGATGATACCATAAATTTTTCTACGCCCATATCAATAAGTCTAACAACCGAACTTGCTGCGTTGTAGGTGTGTATTGTTGACAATACCAAGTGACCTGTGATAGCGGCTGATGCAGCAATTTCTGCTGTTTCTTTATCACGAATCTCACCAACCATTATAATATCAGGGTCTTGACGCAATATAGAACGTAAAACACTGGCAAAGGTTAAGCCTGCTTTTTCATTAATATTAACCTGCGTTATTCCCGGAATTACCATTTCAACAGGGTTTTCAACTGTGATAATATTAGTTTCATCATTATTAAGCTGCGACAAGCCTGTGTAAAGCGTTGTTGACTTACCTGAACCTGTGGCACCGGAAAGAAGTATAATTCCTCTGTTGCTATGCAGAAGCGTTTCAAACTTTTCTTTATTTTCATCAATAAATCCTATGCCATCAATTTCTAACTTAACACCTAAAGCAGTGGTAATTCTTATAACTATTTTTTCGCCAAAAACACCCGGTAAATCTGACACACGCATATCAATTTTTGTATTTCCAACATTATAATGTAAACGGCCGTCCTGTGGTATTCTTTTTTCAGCTATATTCATTCCCGAAATAAATTTAATACGGCTTATAATTGAGGGTGCAAGCTGCTTTGTTATTCGTGTGTACTCTCTCAATTTACCATCAATACGGAAGCGAATTCTCATATCCTCTTCCTGCGGCTCAATATGGAGGTCTGACGCCTTCATGTTTACAGCATCTTCAAACATTTTATTAACCAGCTTAATAATAGGCTGATCTTCAACATTTTCCTCTTCTTCTTTTTTGTTTTCTTCTCCAGCTTTCATTTGCTGCATGATATATTCCTGAGCTTCATCATACATTTTTGCCTGCTGGTCAGAATTAAACATTTCATCTTGCTTAACTTTGATTTGCGAAGGTGTCGACACAACCATTTTAACTTTTCTCTTAACATAGTTGCTTACTGTATAAACAACACGATAATCAAGAGGATTTGATGTTGCAAAAACTAATCTGCCATTAACTTCATCTATTGGCACAATATTATAATCGCGAATCATAGTTTCAGGAATGATAGAATGCATTCCCTCCGGAATCGCCTTTAAAGTAAGATCTACCATTTCAAGATGCATACGCTCAGCCAAGGTTTCATAAATGTCCCATTCACTGACTAAATCTTCTTTTACCAAAGCCTCTTCAAGAGTTATGGAATCGTCATCTTGGTATTTTTGCTGAACCTTTTTTATGTTTTTCAACGATACTAAATCTTTAGCAATAAGATTATTCTGAATGTTGAAATTTGAATTTTTCATACTGAGTACTCCCTTTTTAATTATAACATACTTATATATAAATTAATAAGATATGCAAGTAATTTATGCAACACAATCGTTACAAAAACACCAACACATATTGAAGGACCAAAGGGAATATAATTCTCTGTTTCCTTTTTTCTTACAACATTTAAAATCACTGTAGCTAATATAATTAAAAACGCGGTGAAAACAGCAATTAGCAGTGCTAAGCCTACATTAGGAAAACCGGTAGCTATGCCTACTGCAGCAAAAAGCTTAACATCGCCAAAACCCATACCATCTTTTTTTGCAACCAACATTGTGATTAGATTAACTATTATAATCAGTAACCCCACACTTGCACCTCCAAGAAGCGGAGACCACCAACTGGTAATTAAGTATTGATTATGTAGTAAATCGTAATAAGCAAAAATAAGCGAAACAATTCCTGCAAAAATTGCAAATTGATCCGGTATTATAAAATACTTACCATCAGACAAAATTACCATTGTAAGTATAAACGTTAAGAGCATCAATATTGGCGAATACCATGTAAAACCAAAAACCACATATATTAGTGAAAAAGCTATTGCTGAAAGCAGACAACCAAAAATATAAAGAGTTTTACCTTTAAATCTATTGCCTTGAAGCATATCTTCCGTTGGCTGTTCATCATAGTCACACAGCCACTGGGCAGGTACTTTATTCAACAAAAGTACACCACTGATAAACAGCAATACTCCTGCTACGGCTGACAGCAACACTAACACTATATCAAAAATATTTAACTGTATAAACATATCCATATTTTACATCCGTTATTACGCAGTTGTTGCTGCTTCTGTTGCAGCTGTTGCAACAACTTCTGTTGTGTCGTAATAATATAATGTAAGGTTTAAACTTATCTCATACTCATCTGCTGCTTTTGAAGAATTAGATAAAGCGCAGCTTTTTACATAGTAACAGCCCTTTGATGTCTTTTCAAAATATTTAAGCATACTAAGTGCTGTGTCATATGTACCATTATAGCTTAATGTAATATTAACAGTTTTAACAGGGTAACCTCCCGATGACCTTCTGTTTAGAGTATCATCAGTAGGCTCAGTAATATTATAACTCTTTAGTGTAATTCCTCTGTCAGAACAATACTTTTCAATTTCTTTAGAAGAGGTATCAAGATCAACAAAAAGTTCCTTTTGTTTAATATCAAATTCCTGTTGATTCTTCTTGATTTCTGCTTCAATACTGTCCTGCTTAGAAATTGCAGAATCATATTCAGCTATTTTCTTAACATTTTCCTCATGTTCACTAATCATTTTTGGTGCATTATTAATTAATGAAGTACCAATTGTAAGACAAAATACAATTGTAACTATAATAGCAACAACAAGGACATATAAAAACTTTGGAATTTTCTTTAACTCATTCATTTATTATACCTCCTTCTTAACCTTCTGCTTCTGTCGGCTCTTCAACAGAAACAGAACCGCTGCCGCTCAGTGCTGCATATCGCTCTTGTTCTTCTTCGGTATCAACTACATTGTTAAGATTGATTGTGAAATTAAATTTTTTAGAAGATGACTCTTCACTTTGTGAAATATTAAAGCTATTGTCAACAACAAAAAATCCATTTTCAATAACTTGGTCTTTTAAATCAATAAACTTATCAAAGCTACTTATCTCGCCGGACATTGGCACGTTAATAGTTGGCGAGCCAGAAGCATTAGTATCATTATATGTCAGATTGTAGCCTGTTACAGAATTGGACTTATCTGCAACCTGCTTCTTTGCATTTTCAAGTGTTTCAGACATCATAAGCGGGCATTTAGGCAGCTTACCTGCATCATTTACCTGATCCTGAAGCTTTTGCTTAGCGTCAGCCTGTCGTGCCAATAAATCAGCTGCTTTTACATACTGTTCTTCTGCCAGTTTACTTTCGTCCATGGATTTTTGAATATTTAAAAAGGCATAATATGCACTTGAAAGTACAATAGCCAAGCCTACAACAATAGTAAACGCAACAGTAGCACGCTTACCTATATTAATAGATTTCTCTTTCAGTGGTTGCAAACCAACCATAAGATTATTTTTATATTTGTCACCGCAATTCATCAAATTGTTAAACAGAATATAGCTTCCTGTTTTAAAAGCGGAATCACGGGCATCAATGTCAAGCTCCGGCAAAGCCATTTTTGTGTTAAACTGATCAGTAATAACATCAACATCTTTGCTGACACCAAGCTTTTTAACAGTACCTGCAACATGAGGGAAAAAGCCTACAAAATCACTTAGTACAGCCTGGTCTATTGTTAAATCAAGACTCATGGCAACAAGATTGATATTATGTACAACATCAGCCATAATGTCTTCACGGAGAGCCTCTATTCTGCGCATAGCAGTAGGATTATTAAAATTATATTCTGAATTTATACCCAATTGTTTGATATAATTTAAAGCGTCAGGTATAGACATTTGTCTGTCCTGAGATACAATATCAATTGCTTCAATTATAGGTGAACGGAATGTATGAGAATAAAGAGGAAGAGAGTCTTTTACCAACACAACACGTAATGCCGCATAATCAACAGAAATATAACAAACTGTTTTATTATATGTGTAAACAACTTCTCTTGCTACCTTAAGCAAAGGAATATCTGCCGGAGTAATTTTTAGAAGGGTCAAGCCCATTTCTGAAAATCTTTTTGTAAGCTCAGTTGAAAGCTCCTTTGGAATTGCAAAGGTCTTTGAAGTAAGCTCCGGTATTTCTTTTGCAGGTGTGCCGTAGGTAGTAGTTATAATAGAGAACTGGCCTACCTTATCCTGTAGAACTTCCTTCAAATTTTCTACAGCAATATTATTTAGCATTTTTTTGTTACAACGGGCATGCTGAAATTCTGCTGTTACAAGGTCAAATTCTTCAACTAGAATAATAACTTCTTTTACCTCGGGTCTTTTCATTTCACGCAAGCCGTCATGTACCATTGTTGCAAAAGCCTTAGGAATTTCCCAAACAGAATCCTTGCCCTCCATATACTCTCTGTCAAGAGGTTTTACATAGGGTGAAGTAAAACGGTATGAAAGATCGACAGTTGCCTCTTTTTTCTGTCCCTTATCCTTAATAATAGGTTCACAACAGGTTAGGCACAAATAATCTTTAGTTACCTGTACAATTACTGATTTCAAATATAAACACCACCTAATTATATCTTTTATAAACAGCAAATATGCTGAAAAGCCTCATTATATTATATAAAACAAATTATAACACTTTGATTAATTATAAAAGAAAAATGCCAAGTTTATAATTATATCATATTATAATAAGAATTGCAAACTTTTTCTATAAAATACGTAAGGCTCGCACGTTGCGAGCCTTACAATTATTTAATTACGGAAAATTTATCTTTGTTAAGCCATTGGCAGGTCGGCAACAAGTGTACCTTCGGTATCACTTATTGATATGTAATTTACTACTGAGTTACCGTTTTGAACATCGGTATAATCATCAGTATAAACAACTACAACCTTACCAATATCTGAATTCCATACCGGAATAATTTCTCTGCTGTAATACGTTTGAGGATTGCAAGCATCTGAAATACCATTCGTTTTAATTACCTGCCCTACAGTCACAGTTCCATAAGAAGCATAAATACCATAGGTAGCTTGGTTTCTTGTCATTACATCAACTTTAGCTTCAGCAATGCAATTATTAATTGTTACTTTGTTATTAAGAGCTGTGTTAAGTATTGCGTTATTAATAGTATTGGTAACAACCGTAATAGCTATAGCCGCTAATATTGCAAATACAGCAATAACCACAACCAATTCTACAAGAGTAAAACCCAACTTATTTTTAAGCTTTAACACACTCAACTTGCCTTTCTAAAAAAACAAATTTTTACTCAAACAATATTATACTCTGTAATATAATTATTATTACGTTAATGCTGTTGGTGAAGCTAAAGCAGAAACATTAGGAGTAGTAGCAGGCTTATCACTAGAGGATAATGCTGTTATATTGCCCGCAGTATGAGCTACTCCCTCAACGTCTTTATTCGTGGTACTATCAATAAAATACACCTTAGCATCTGATTTATCCCAATAAGGTGTATAGTCAGCATTACTAACTGTCTTATGCTCGAAACAAGAAGCTATCGCTTTCTGATCTGCAACATTTTGTAAAGTAATTGTTCTATTTACAGCTGCTGAACCATATGTATCAGGATTTTTTGCTGTCATATCAGCCTGTGCTTCTTTAATAGCTAACTCTAGTGTCTGTGCATCTGTAAGAGCTGCATTCTTAGAAGATGTATTAATAATTGTGCTTACTACCGGAATAGCGATAGCTGCTAGGATTGCAAGGATAGCGATAACAACTACTAATTCTACAAGTGTAAAACCTTTTTTGCTATTCTTGACTTCTGTTTTTGTGATTGCTGTTGTCATTTTAACATTTCTCCTTTAAATAAAATAATAAAGCGTTATAGAGAAGAACATTTTACACACAAAAAACCTTTTCCGTACAATCTTTTGTGTATCTCTTCTTTACAGTTGATATTATAGCACATATGGTCCAAATTGTTAATACACAAATTGTTAAAAAATAGCAAATCTTCTTTGTGCAACATGACAATTCGCATGAAATTTTCATGTTGAAAAAATGTATTTTATAGAATAATAATAAAAATTTTGTCGGATAATAAACTTACTTAAAATTTGACATATTTTATTAATAAAAAAAGTGACACTAATTCTCTTATATATTCCTTTTTTTGCGAATGAATGAGCCTTTTGGAATTATAGCGGAGCAAGGAATTGTCAGTTTTTCCATTGGATGTGGTGCAGAATCAACCTGTTCACCTATATGGTTATAAATTTTTTGAATCTTAATTTTAAAAGATTCACCTGTTGGTGGAAGAACGTCAAGCTCGTCACCAACATTAAATTTATTTTTCTGTGTAAGAAACGCTGTACCGTCTTTGCAGCTGTCACATATTGCCACAACATCATATTCTCGTATATAGCCGCCGTTTGAGTGTACCTGACCGGGTTCACTGCCTAAGAAAAAGCCTGTACTGTATTCTCGATGGCTTATTTTATTAAGCTCCTCTTTTATCCATAAAGGCAGTTTATAGTTTTCGCCGTTTTTATAATACAAATCAACTGCATTACGATATGCACAGGTGGTAACAGCAGTATAATATGCCGATTTTGCTCTACCCTCTATTTTAAGGCTGGTTATACCGCTTTTTATTAACTGAGGAATGTAGTCTATCATACACATATCTCTTGAATTGTACAAATATGTGCCGTCTTCGTCTTCTTCTACAGGAAAATACTGCCCCTGCCTATTTTCTTCAAATAAATGGTATTTCCATCTGCAAGGCTGAGCACAGTCACCACGGTTAGCGTCACGCCCTGTCATATAAGCAGATATTAAGCATCTGCCGCTAAATGAAACACACATTGCTCCCTGTACAAAGCATTCTATTTCAAGCTCTTTTGGAACCTTTGTACGAATTTCGGCAATATCATCAAAAGACAGTTCTCTTGCAAGCACTACTCTTGAAGCACCCATATTATACAGCACGTTTGCCGTATGGTAATTTACTATACCTGTTTGGGTTGACATATGAATATCTACATTTGGTGCATATTTTTTGGCAAGCTCCATTACTCCTATATCGGCAACTATAACAGCATCTACACCGGCAGTGTTAAGAATTTCAAAATGCTCCGGCAAACGGGCAATTTCTTCATTGCGTGGTACTGTGTTGCAAGTAACATATAGCTTTGCACCAACCAAATGTGCTTTATCTACCGCTTCTTTTATTTGTTCATAGTCAAAATTTTTTGATGCTGTACGCATACCAAATTCTTTTCCTGCCAAATAGACAGCGTCTGCACCAAAGTTAAGTGCAGCATCTAAGCTTTCTGACTCGCCGCAAGGTGCAAGAATCTCTGTAGGGTGTCCGTATCTGAATATTGACATTATAATCACCTTTCTTAAATTTACTAATACTAATACCTATCCCAAAAGTAAATTTTTGAATAGGTATTAGTATCAGATATTTGAAAATTCTAAGTCACATTTAAAAACGGCTTTCCGAAATTATAACGGAAAGCCGTTTTATGGTTAATTATTTACTCTGTTAAACCTGCCTCAGCCATATTAACCTCATGCTCTGCAAAGGTTGTAGCATAGTAAGCCTTAGCCTCTTGCGTAGTCGTTGCCGACCTGTGACAGAAGTAATAATAACTTGTATCGTCAGGATTAATTGCTGCATCAATGGCATCTAAACCAGGGTTGCAAATTGCCCCCGGCGGTAAGCCTATAATATTATAGGTATTGTAGTTACTTTTAAACGTTGCAGCTATTTCAGAAGGAATATCATCCTGTGCACTGTAAGGATAATATAATGTTGCGTCTGATTTTAGCTTGTTAAGGTCATAATCACCATATGGAGAAATACCTTCTGTGTCTATTGTATTAAGTCTATTATAGAATACTGATGAAATTACATACATGTCCTTCGTATCAGCAGCCTCAGACTGGATAAGTGAAGCCATTTTAAGTACTTCATTCAATTCAAGCCCCTTGTCGCTGATAATTTTCTCAATTGTTACGGCATCTGTATAACCGCTTATATTTTGTGTATCTACGCAAATTTTCTGGCGGAAGTTGTCCAAAAATCTTCTTACAGCATTATCAGCAGACTCGCCAATGAAAAATTCATAAGTATCAGGGAATAAATAACCTTCAAGCTTGTAGGCACATTTTTCATCTTTCTTAATATTCTTCAAAAATTCATATTCCTCATCAAATTCGTCAGAATTGCAATAGCTTAAAAATTTTTCCGCCTTACAAACCTTTTTATCTTCAAGGGCTTCGGCAATCTGCATAACCGTCATACCTTCTTTAAACTGTACGGTAACTGTTTCTGTAAGTGCCTGACCGGACTGTAAAGCACTTAAAATTGCTTCATAGTCCATATTAGGGCGCATATTGTAAATGCCTTCTTCAAAGCCATCTGTTGAATTAGTTATTGTTGCATACAGCCTGAAAAAGTTTTCATTTTTAATAAGGTCATTCTTTGTAAGCATATCTACAATTTGGTCAAATGTAGCATTTTCAGGAACATCCAACACAACATTTTCGCCATCTTCAGGTCTGTTAATACCAAGAAGATCGCTCATGCCATTCCATATAAACATACCCAAAACAACCGAAACGGCAACCACCATACACAACCAGATTAGACGGAACATACAGCCGTTTTTTTCTGCTTTTTGTTTTTGACGTGCCTTTTCTGACTTTTTGTACTTTTTAAGAGCCAGCTTCTCTTCCTTGTACATTTTATGCTGTTGCTCTGAATTAGAAAAGCTGGAAATTTCGTCAGATTCACTGTTAGATAAAGAACTTTCGTCATAGTCAGTGTCATCAACACTATCTTCATAATCTATCTGTGCAGCATCAGTATATTTATGCAAAGAATATTTATCTGAAAAATCGTCTGCCATCATTCTTGAGGGTGCATCTGTATCAATTTCAGAATTATCGTTATTGCTTTCCGCTTCAAAACTGTATTTATCAGTAGTTTTGTTTTTTAATTTATCTGAAGAAACATCGTCATTAATTTTAGATTGCTCTTTTTCTTTCTGATTCGCAACTTCTTTATCTGAATTTTCTTGCAAATCATCATTGTTTACATTATTAATATTAAGCTTAAAGGCATTAACACGTTTTTTTCTGGCGGCTTCTATATCCGCAGAAAAATCCATTTTAAAATCATCGCTCATATAGCTGTGTTCCTTTCTTCAAGTAGTACAACTTAATGGTATTTGCTGCAAATGCACATAAATAATACATTTTATCTGTTATAATTGCTATACAGCACAGCTGTTTAAATTATATAATAACCTAAAATTTGTTATTTTGCAATAAATTTTGTAAAATTATCTGTAATTATGTAATCTACACATCTGTCAAAGTGATTATGTAAAATACAACGGCTGATACATTTACTATAGCAAAGCCCAACCTTAATTCCTGTAAAATTAGTCAGAAACCTGTCATAGTAGCCTTTACCGTAACCCATGCGCATTCCATTTTTATCAAAGGCAAGAGCAGGAACAAAAATTAAGGAGTTTTTATTTTCAGCCTTTTCGTTACAATTCGGAGCAGGCTCCGGTACACCGAAGGCTCCCTTTTTAAGCTGATTAAAACTGCTTATATAGTAAAAATCCATCAAAGCCGTATTAGGAATACAATAAGGCAGTGCTACCTTTTTTCTCTGCTTAAGAGCATAATCAATTATTCGATAAGTTTCAACCTCACTGCCTATTGATGCATAAGCATATATAGTATCAGCTTTTTTAAAAATATCACTGTTAATAACAGCGTTAAATATTTTTTGATTATAATCTGTACGCTGAGTATCAGTTATACTGTCACGTATGGCTTTATATTTTTGTCTTAACTGATTTTTACAGTTTTTTAAAGAATTTTTAATCATATATTATAAGGACATTGCAAAGACTCAAATACATTATTGGCTGTTTCAGCATCTTTAAACAGTTTAAGCAGTTTTAGTGCAAAAGGAATGGTAGCACCCATGCCCTTACCTGTTACAACTAAGCCGTCAGTTACAGCAAAATCTCCTGTAAAATCAGCATCCTTAAGATACTCTTCAAACCCCGGAAAGCAGGTTGCCTTTTTACCGTTTAAAATACCCATTTTGCCCAATACAGACGGTGCTGCGCAAATAGCACCTACTATGAGATTACTTTTTACACAATAATTTACAAAGTCTGCTACAACTTCTGATTTTTCAAGATTTGTCGTACCCGGCATACCACCCGGCAAAATAACACCTTGCAATTTGTCTTTTGCAATCTCTTTTTCGTTTACATCAGCCGTTACAGCAATATTATGCGAAGACATTACTGTATTGCCATTAGTACCAACAGCAACAGTTTTAACCTCCAGTTTACCTCTCCTTAAAATATCAACCGTGGTAAGAGCCTCTGTTACTTCAAATCCGTCTGCTAAAAATACATAAATCATATTAAACCATCCTTTCATATAACAGCAGATAAAAAATTAATACTAAAATTTATATTAATCAAATGTAAGTCCCAAATAGGCACTTATCATATCCTCTCTATTTATTAAATCATCAAAAATATTTATCATACCAAAATGCTCGTTACTATTTTTCAGCCATATCGGAAGCCTTAAAAGCAGTTTCTTGCTTGTACAAATACTGTTAAGTACGCCAAGCATTATTTTAAGATGTTTTGGCATACACATAAGCTCTAAAACAATCATACAGTTATTATCATCATAAGCATATATTATATAGCCATATTGGCAATGCACAGCACCACCGTTACATTCTTTTGCATATTTAACTGCATAAGAAAGAACATTGTTGCTATACAATATAGTTCCTGTATAATTGCTGCAAACAGTGCTTCTCAAGCTGTGCATAAAGTCAATTGAAACATTGTCTGTATAACTAACCTTGCTTGGCAGAACCGGAAGCTCACTTTTATTAATATAGCTGTTGCTTGCTTTATATAACGGAGCATAGCCCATAGCACCATAAAAATTGTACAGTTCTTTGTTAGCAGGCAATAAAACCGAAAAATTATCGCCAATGCTTTTACGCTTACAAAGTGCATACTCTATCAAACGGTGCATTAACCCCCTGTGCCTATAATCCGGTGATGTACAAGCACCATAAATATAATGCCCCTTTATATTTTTATTATCATTGACCATTGTACAGGGTACTGTAAAAAGCATACAGCAAATTTTATTTTTGTCTTCTATTGCATAACATATTTCCGTGGAAATATAATTATTATCAAAAACGTAATCAACCTCTTCTTTCTCCATATTAAAACATATGGAACAAAGATATTTAATTTGCTGTAAATATTTGTTGTCAGGTGTAAAGCACCTCATAAAATCGTTCCTATCATTTATAATATATACTATTTTATAGTAAAAATATATTTTTCCAATAATATGTCAGGCTTATAAGAAAGCTTTGCTTTACGAAGTCCCTCTATCCCCATATCCTCTTCACGGTTAATATATTTATATTTGGTTAATGTTTTTGAAAAAAGATTATTTATTGCTGTATAAGCATTGTTTATGCCTGAAACTGCTTTTTCAAAATGAACAACATAGCAATTTTCATTAATCTCTTCACCTATTGTCATAGCCACCGGATTACCGTCAACTCTCAACAGCATTCCGCTAAATCCCAGTTGGTTAAAATATTTAAAAGCCTTGTGTATGGCACATTTTTCACTAATCTCTCCTGTGTCTTCATGACCTCCGTGTTCCATACACCAAATATCATTTACTTTCAATGCATCTGCAAAATTTCCTTCATTTAGCAATTCTGTTGTATAGTTATATGTTTTTATAAAATTTGTCAAATGATTACGCTTACTGTGGTATTTTCTGCCCTTTAATTCCGCAAGATTTTCAGAAAGATAAATGTACTCAGCATTATCACGGCTGGTAACCACTGTGTATTTGGTGTCGGGTAAAATTTGCTTTAGCTGTTGCAGCTGATCTTCACCTGACGCTGCTATTGAATATTTAAGGTTGTTTGCCTCAGCATAGCTTACCATAAAATCAACAGCCTCTTGTACATTACCGTTACCTATAGGAAAATCAAAGTAAATAAAACCTTCATCAAAAGTATAGGCAACAAGGTAAAAGTCTTTAAAATGGCATATTTTTGTACCATACTCATTATGCCAAATATATGTTGTGCCAAAACATGCATCACAATTAAGTATGGATACACCCTTTAAAATTTCATTAACCCACAATCTGTCAGAAATTTCAGGCTCTTTAAAAAAATACATTTAAAATTACTTCCTTTAGTTGGTATAATACCATAAAAACTTCACTTATATTTTTTAAATACAGACTATTTTTTCTGCCAAAGAAATAACATCGTGATGAATATCTTCAATAGAACGCGGTTGACCATTCTCTGCACAGCTAATAATACTCCAGCTTTGTTCTTTTGCTGAAAATAACGCTGACTGTCTGCACTGCTGCAAAAATTCAAAATTACTTTCATGTAAATCTTTTTTGCTGTTGTCGCCTTTGTAACGCTCGGTTAAAAGTTTTTGCGATATTTCAATAGGCATATCTAAAAAAATAACAGCGTCAGGCTTTGGCAATTGCAACAAACCATACTCGTAATATTCCAGCCATTGCAAAAATTTCGACTTCTCATAAGTATCAACCTTTGAAAGTTGATATATAGCGTTTGAGGTTGAATATCTGTCTGCTATAATTATTGTACCGTTTGCATAGTCCTGCTGCCAAAACTGTTTATAACTGGCATATCTGTCAACGGCATAAAAAGACGATGCTGCATAGGCGTTAACATCATTAGGATTACCGCCAAAACTGCCGTTAAGATACATTTTTACAAGAGATGATGACGGATTATTATAATCAGGAAAGCTAATGTGCTTTACCTGTAACCCTTTTTGTATTAGCTTTTTTGTCAACAAATCCGTTTGTGTAGCCTTACCGCTGCCATCAAGACCGTCAAGTACTATTAATTTACCTTTATTCATAGGGTTAACCTCTTTTGTTTTTTTATTAGAGAATTCTTTGCAGGGTTAATATTAATAAAACATTTTAACTATTACAAAGTTTATAAGCTTTGTAAACTCTTATTACAAAACTAATCAAAAGATTTAAAAAATTCTCTTACTTCTTTTGTTCTGCCGCAGCACATCTTTCCCTCCGGACAAGAACCACGTAAGCAACGGGGACCTGCACCGACAAACAACGATGGTGCAACAGCTCTGCATTGCTTTAGCATTTCAATAGCAACCTCTCTAATTTCCCACTGTGCTCTGTTACAGCATCTGTGGTCAAAGAAATTATGCAGCGACCTTACATTCATTGTTACCACTATGGAAGTTGTACATGCATTAGGTAAAATAAAACGAGCGTCTTCGTTAGCTTGTTTTATAAAAGCCGAACAGCGAGTTTTGTTAATTTCTTTATATGCATTAATAATATGGTCATTAGTGCCCATAAGACTTTTGCCATCATCAGTATTTTTTATACTGTTACATACAAGTGCATCTCTTACTAAAGAATATGCTTTGCTTTGTGCGTCAATTGCCTTGTTATATTCTTCAAGGGCTTCGGGACAATTCGCTATTGAAGGGGGTGTTACAAAACTAAACTTATTGCCATCAACATAGCGTTGTGACTGCTGACTGTACGAGGCTATTCTATGTCTTACAAGTTGGTGAGAGCAGGCCCTTGAAATACCGTCTATTCCAAAGGTAAAGCTTACATGCTCCATAGGACTTTCGTGCCCCAGTGAGGACAGCATTTCTACAAAACTGCGGCTTTTTTCTTCGTCTAAGCCATCAAGAATATTCTCAACCCTTGACGGTGAATAGCACAGCTTTGCCGCGGCAGCTACAGTTTGTTCCGGATTAGGCGTATATGCTATTAATTTTACAGTAACTGACATTTTTTCTCCTCCCAATTCCATTAAGACTGATTATTACATTCTTTGTAATTTTATCACATAATCCAATATTCTTCAATAGCGCAATATTTAAAAATATAATTACAAAAATTAGCAGATACATAATATTTATCATATATCCAAATATGTCCAAACGATGTCAATTACTGTTAAAGTATTAATACCATAACAAAAAGAGCCTTCCGCAATTGGAAAGCCCCTTTAAATTTGAGTGTTAAATTTGTTAAACCTATACCTGTAAATTATTCTGAGAAGCCAGAATCTACAAGCTGCACCAAACCGTCAACAGCTGCAGCCTCATCATTTCCGTCAGCAATAATTTTTATTGTTGTACCGCCAACAATACCTAAAGAAAGCACACCAAGCAAACTTTTTGCATTAACTCGTCTTTCATCCTTTTCTACCCAAATGGAAGATTTAAATTCGTTAGCTTTTTGGATAAAAAATGTTGCCGGACGGGCATGAAGACCAACCTGATTTTGCACTTCTACTTCTTTTACATACATAATAAATCCCTCGCACTCAATAATAATTAGTTAATATCAATAATTGATATTGCTATTATAACACAATAGAAATAACCGTCAAGAAAATTAGGTAAAGTTTAGCTTTAATGTCATTATTTTTTTAATATTATGATTATTTTTTGTTATTTCTGACTATAGATTTGTAAAAAATGTAAATATGTAAACACTATCGGCTAGCAAAATTATTTCATATCAATATCATCTTTTTACTATTGTTTAAGTTAACCAAAACAGCATAAACACTTTTATTGCAAAGTAAATGGGTATATGATAAAATTAATCTAAAATAAACGCAAGGGTGTAGATATATTATGGAACAATATTTGGAAATAGGCAAAATAGTCGGAACACACGGCTTAAAAGGTGAACTTAGAGTTGACCCATGGTGCGACTCTCCACAATTTTTATGCGGCTTTAAAACTCTTTATCTTACTAATGGCAAAACAAAGCTAAGCGTATCATCACGAGCACACAAAAATATTGCAATAGTTAAGGCAAAAGGGATTGACAGTATTGAAGAAGCTGACAAGCTTAGAGGTAAAATTCTTTATATGAACAGAAACGATGCCAAACTGAGTGATGGTGAATATTTTATTCAAGATTTAATAGGCTTGTTGGTTATAGATATTGATAATGGCACAGTTTACGGTAAATTGACAGACGTTTTTAAAACGGGTGCTAACGATGTTTACCAAGTAACAGATAATAATAAAAATGATTATTTAATTCCTGTAATTGATGATGTTGTTAAAGAAATTAACCTTGAGGAGAAAAAGGTATTAATAAAGCCTTTGAAGGGAATTTTTGATAATGAGGATTGATATTATAACATTGTTCCCTGAAATGTGTAAGGCTGTACTAAGTGAAAGCATTATTGGCAGAGCGATAAATAAAGGTGCTGTAGAAATTGAGTATCACCAGCTGCGTGACTATGCTTTTGATAAGCATAAAAGAGTAGATGACACTCCATATGGCGGAGGTATGGGAATGGTTATGAAAACCCAGCCTATAGCACTGTGCTTTGAAGATATTTGCAGCAAGCTGGGTAAAAGACCGCACTTTATTTATATGTCACCTGTAGGAAAGGTACTTAACCAAAATATTGTTAAAAGTATGGCAACAGAATATGAAAACTTATGCATATTATGCGGACACTACGAGGGGGTTGACCAACGTGTGCTTGATTTGTTGGTTGACGAAGAAATATCTGTCGGTGATTATGTACTTACAGGAGGTGAGCTTCCTGCAATGGTACTTACAGACGCTGTTTGCAGAATGCTTCCGGGTGTACTTTCAAATGATGAATGTTTTACAGAAGAAAGTCATTACAGTGGATTACTGGAATACCCTCAATATACAAAGCCTTCCGTTTGGAGGGATATAGAGGTACCATCGGTGCTTTTGTCGGGTCACCATGCTAATGTTGACAATTGGCGCCGTAAACAGTCATTAATACGCACAAAAGAACGCCGACCTGATATGTTTGAAAAAATTGAGCTTACTAAGAATGATAAAAAGCTGTTAAGTGAATAATAAAAAATTAAGGCAACAGGAAATTTCTGTTGCCTTTTCAATATGCATCAATTAAATAATGAGCTTGTTTTTAAGTATATACTTTTTATTCCGGTATTTGAATATTATTTTTAACAAAATAATTATCCTTTGTTGCTGTACAAACAGGAAGTGACAGCTTAAAGTAAGGGTCAGGGGTGTGTATTTGCAAAAGCTGTTGAGTTGTCATATTAAAATATCGGTAGTCAATACCTGTTTCTGTATAAATTTTTTCTCCTGTTTTAGAATCAACCGATTCTAACAGCGGGTCACCCCATGTTATATCGGTATAATACCAATCACCGTCAAGTTTTGTTAAATTCCAACAATGGTTGTCACCGTAAACATAAGCGCATTCTATACCCTGAAGATTCATTAAATATTGATATGCCTGCGTGTAACCCCGGCAAATAGCATCACCGTTTAAGAAAACTCCGGTTATATTCCAGCATGCAATTATTTGCTTGTTTTCCATTTCTGCAAAAGTAGTATAACCCGCTGTGGCATTTTTTTGATTATATACTGTATTATCAATTATATACTCATATGCATACAGTGCCTTTTCATAATCTGTTTTAAGGCTTGAAGCACTGCTAAAATACCTGTCGATTACAGGTTTTAACTGTGCCTGAAGTTCAAGAACCTCTTCCCTTGTATATTCATAATGTAAAATAACCCTAAATACTATTTTGTTATTAATTGTTTCGGTATAAAAATTCTCCTTCGAAAACCAAAAATACTCAGGATAGTCGTATGTTATATAAGTAAGCAATTGGTCAATTTGTTGTGTATTACAGCTTCTATCATTCCAATAAAAGGAATTTTTAAGCTCTTTTATCATAAGCCTTAATTTTTCATAGCACAGTTTTTGTTCGTCAGTAAGCTGACTATAGCAATACCTGCCCTTTGATGGCGTATTATTAATATCAACATAGCTATTCTTAATATAATTTGGTGATGCTATGTAAGATTTGCCTTCATACACTTCGGAAGTACTTCGAATTTTTGTTGTATTTTCTGTAGGATTTGTTGTGTCTTTTTCCGATGATGCTGCCGATGCTGAAAAAAACGTATTTTGTGTAGCCTCCGTATTTGAACAGCCGCAGCATATAGCATACAAGGCACAAAGAAATATACATATACAAAATTTTACTTTCATACAACCCTCCTTTTAACAAAAATACTTTTATTAATATAATATACAGCCCTGTAAAAGCAAAGTCAATTACAGGGCTGTGAATTATGTGTTAAATTTTCAAATCAAACCAATTGGGTGTATTGTTTAGTAAAAAAATTACATTACACCTGTTTCGTGCAGTTTACCCTCCAGCTTTTTGTTAATTGAAATTAAAGGGCGTCTTAAAATAATGCCTATAAACAAAGAAATAGGAATATATGCTGAAAGCTGTAAAAGATACAGCCAAAAATCAGCATTGTGCAAACCACCTATTGCCTCACGCATTGCGTTTATTGCAGATGTAAAAGGCAACAGCGGATTAAGAATTTGAAAAATTTGCGGCGTAGTTTCTATTGGGAATGTACCGCCTGCCCCTGCTACCTGAATTACTAAAAATACTACAGAAATAGCCTTGCCTACTTCTCCAAAAGAAATTACCAGTGTATAGACAAACAAGGTAAATACTAATGACGTAAAAGCTCCTGCCAGTATAAATTCAAATGGGTGCGGACACTGAACACCTAATAAAAACAAGTCTCCCAAGCAAACAATTACAGACTGTATTATGCCTGCTGTTGCAAATAGCTGATAACGTGCAAAATAACATTGTATCGGTCTTAGCTGACGTTCTTCGGCATCTTTTATATGCACCTTAAGCATTGCAACCAAAATTAAAGCACCTACCCATAAGCAAAGAACAGTATAAAACGGCGACATTGCAGAACCATAATTTTCAATAGGATAAACGCTGTTATTTTTTAGATTAACAGGTGAGGCAAGAAACGCAGCTGTAGTTTCAGGTTCCTTGGTAATTACTGTTTTTAAAGCCGCTATTTGGTCAGATTCAAGAGCGTCCTCAATATTTTTTAACATGCTTTTAATTTTTTCCTGTGCTGCATTTAATGCATTATCAAGCCTGTCAAAGGTATCTGAGGCAGATGTTAAACCATCTTCAAGGCTGCCTATAGTTTTATCCCAATCGACACCACCCATAGTTGTTAAAAATGCACTTAAGCTTGTAAGGTTTGTATATAAACTGTCGGTAAGAGTATCAACCTTAGTTGATACATTAGCTTTAAATTCTGTCTTTACCTGTGAAAGAATACTTTTTACTGTTGCCATTCTGTTTTCAATATCTGCTTGCTTTTGGCTTACCAATGTCCCCGTATTTCTAAGTGTTACAGATGAATCATAAAGCTCATTTTGCAGTGCGTTAAGATGGTTTATTACATCGTTAAGCTTTGTATCCATTGTCTTTAAACCATTCAGATCGGGAAAATATGACTCTAAAGTCTGCACGGTTGCAAGAATGTCACTGCAATAGGAATTTAAAGTAATACATTTGTTATTAATGTTGTCTAAACGGTCAGCAACATTATTTCCTTCTGTATCAACTAAAGCTATGGTATTTGTAAAATCATTGCTTATATTTATCATATCATTTTCAGCCATACTTATTATAGTGTCTAAGCTGCCACTTAAATCGTTTACAAAATTACTAACAGACTTTGCTGTATCTGCTGTGTCCGATGCAAGGGTTGCGGCATTAGTAAGGGCATCATCAGGTATAGCAAGCTTAGTTGTGTTAAGCAGTGAATTCATGGTAGTAGTAAGTGTTTTAAAGGTTTTTACATCTTCCTTAAGTTCGCCTAATTCTGTGTCAACATTTTTAACTGTATCCTTAAGATTACTTACAATGTTGTTTACGTCACCTTCTACACTACTGTTAGTTTCTATGAGTATATCACTAATTGCTTTTGCTACTGTTGAAATAAATGTTTCATCAATTTGCTGTTGGATTGATCCGGCAACCTTGTCTGTAATTTTAGGTGCAATGGCATTTTTCTTTTCGTTAACATAATAATCTATTTCAGGTCTTTTAACCTCTTCTTTAAGAATACTTGTCATATCCTCAGTAAAATTTTCAGGTATAATAACTGCGGCATATACAGTGCCGTCTTTTACACTTTGAATAGCTTTATCCTTTTCGGTAAACTGCCAATCTATAATATCATTTTTGGCCAAATTATCTATTACCATACCGCCTATGTTTACATTAACACCAAAAATTTCATGTCCTTTGTCAACATTTGCTACAGCTACTTTAATATTATCTGTATTGCCGTAAGGATCCCAACAAGCATAAATGTTGAACCAAGCATATAATGAAGGTAAAATTAATATACCAACCATAACAATTGCGGCAAAACGTTTAGAAAAAATTTTCTTTACATCACTTAAAAACACCTTGAATATTTTTTTCATTTCTACTCCTCCTTGCCATACAAGTGTGAACATATAAAAAATTATACAAGAACTTACATATTTTTATTACATCTATTATTCACAATAAAAATACTAACAGCAATATAGGCTTAAATATATCCTAAGAAGAAAATGCCAAACAAAATGTACTAACGGTCATTTTTCTTACTCAATAAAGTTTACTCTATGAAATATTATATGTCAACCATAAAAACAACGAAAAAGCAACAAAAAAAGCAAGAAAAATTGGTGTACAAAACAGTTATGCACACCAATTAAATAAATTTATTATATATTTTTAGGTAAACGATATTTACAGAACTCCCCAAGGTCTAAGTCAACAATATCATGACATGTTTGACGTCCCCAAGGCAAAACAAGAGTTTCGTAGTCGCCGTATAAATAACGTAGATATTTATCATACTCTTTTGGAACAGGCAGTTTATAACCTTCAAAGTCCCATTCAATGGCTTCGTCAAGATAATATTTAGGAAAATCTCCTTTATATACATTTCTGCCCATACCGTCATACAGATATTCTGCATCCTTTTTATTTTTAAACATTTTAAATATTTTGTACTGTATCCACTCTGACACAGGTATAGGAAAAATTACCTTTAGTATGTTAGCAAAAAAAGACTGAATTTTATGACCGTTATCAATTTTGCGTTTATTCCATTTATTGAATATCATTGAACGCACAAGCAAGGTAAACTGTAAGTGCAGTTTTTTTCCTATTGGAGAATTTGCTGTAACATCGTGCGCAAAAATATCAAAAGCCATACCATTGTTCATATCATCATGTGCCTTTGAATATTTTGTAGCAAACGTTGTATTATTAAGCCTCATTTTAGCAAACGGATAATGACACCCCTTATCAGTATATGAGGTTTGGAAAGAAAGCTCTTTAGGCATTTCTTTTGGGGCAATCTGCAAAAATTTATCGTAGTCTTCACGCAGCATCATAATGTCGGCATCGTCATCCCATGGTATAAAACCGTGATGTCTTATGGCCCCCAATAAAGTGCCACCACCCAAAAAATATTTTATATTATGCTTTTTACATATCCTGTCAACATCAAGCAAATAGCCAAGTAAAATATTTTGAATATTTGTCAGCTTTCCGTCATGAGAATACTGATATAAAAACGTAGTGTTATCTTTAGTTTTTATACTTTCAACCATAAGCTGTATTATTTCGTCCATTGTAACTTCCGGTTCAAAGCCTGCAACAACCAGTTTTTGACAATTCATTGCAACACCAAAGCCCGGGTCCTTTTTAACATTAATCAATTCTATTTTACATTGCTGAGGATAAAGGTCAAAAATTTTTGCAGCCAACATACCTGTTGACATAGTGCAGTCTTTGCTGATTACGTTATATATGTTGTTGTCCTTTAACTTAACCATGCCCCAAAACAGAGCTGTTAAAAAGTCATGTATATAAGTAAAAGAATACTTTTTTGTTGAACGCATTATTTTAAATTCTTTACCTTTGGCAACAGCCCTAAACATATCGTAAAACAAGTTTTGGTCAAAGCCACTGCTTGAACCCAGCATTATACCGGAACGCAAAATAAGATGAGAAAAATTATATTTCTTCCCATAAATGGGCACCAATGCTTCAAGAGTCTGCATTAGTTCGGCATCATAGCCGCTGCCCTTATTAAAGTCAACATCACCATACTCACCTTCAGAAATTACGTAACCCCTGTCAATTTTACCATAGACACGGTAGTCAGAAAATAGGATAAATTTACCTGACTTTACCCTGCCGGCAAACTCCAAACAAGTTTTTATTGCAGAAATTTCTGACATAAAAAATTCAGGTGTACCGCCTGTTGCCTTATTGCAACAACCTGTATAAATAAAATAGTCTGCTCCTTCGTTTAACTTATTAAGATCTTCAGTTAATCTAAAGGAAAAATCCTCCCTCTTTAAAAGGGGTGGAAAAATATTGTTAAGTGCAGATGTACTTTGTGCAATTAAGGTTATTTTTATATTCAACTTATGCAGGTCATTTAAACCAAACAAGCAATATAAAACTGCCTTTGAAAAAAAGTCTTGAGTACCTGAAACATATACAGTTTTATTTTTTAGTTTTCCAAAAGGGTAGTCGTCTTTATTATGTGAGGCTACATGATAAGCCCAGTCCAGCTCAAACTGACCCAAAACCTTGTTAAGTTCCATAGTTTTACTCCGTAAATTAACTATTTTGCAGCTCTACAATTTTAACTGCTCGTCTAATGCCTTCTGTCAGGTCAACCTTAGCCTGCCAGCCAATACTGTTTAGCCGTGTGCTGTCAAGTATTTCGGGGGTAGCATTCATAAACGACATAACAGGTTCTTTTTCATCCTCTTTATTTGCAAAAGACAATGTAAGTTTTCTTTCAGGAAAAGCTTCAACTGCAGCTTTTGCAAAGTTTCTTATAGTTACATTTGAATGTTCAGCTGAAATATTATAAGGGTAAATATCTTTGCCGTCAAGCATTATTTTGAGCAATGCCACAGCTGTGTCTGTAACATAACAGAATGAACGGTAAGGCGCACCGGCACTTTTTAAAAGAATACTTTGGTTGCGTACAATATTAGCAATAAACTGTGCCCACACCCTGTCGTCATCAAGACTTGACGGACCGTAAATATAGCTTGGACGTGCAATTTTTATGCTCATACCATACTGCTTGTGGAATGATGCACACAAAGTTTCTGACGCTCTTTTCCCCTGTGCATAACAGTTTTTGTACGAGGTATGGTCTATATAGCCAATATCAGTTTCTTCTATTTTTTCTTTGCCGGTATGCAAAGCACCATAAATTTTAAGACTGGAAACAAACAGCGTTACCGCACCGCATTTTTTAGCATATTCAAGTACCTTATATGTACCTGTAAGGTTAGCATCAATAGTACCTACCGGGTCATTTTCAAAGAAATAAGCACTTGCCTGACTTGCTGCATGAATTATATAGTCTGCTTTGTCATCAATATCAATATCACTGCAAACATCCTGCACAATAACTTTAATATCACTTCGCTTCAGGGTGTCACCAAAACGCTTCTCAGTTTTTGCGCTGTTACGCACCAAAGCAATAACCTTAATATTATCTCCATACAGGTCATTACGAATTAACATTGCCATAGTAATGTAATAGCCAATAAAGCCACCTGCACCTGTAATAAGAATTGTCTTATTCCTCATTTTTTCCCAAGGAAGGTCTGCATTTGCAACTGAAAGAATGTCATTATAAATATATTCGTGTATAAGAGTATTAATTTTATAGTCCATACATTAATTCCTCTCTGGCAAAATTTTCGTAACGTCTATAGTAATAGTAGGCTCTTAAAAAGCGCATATCTTCAGGTGTTGTAACCTTAATATTATCTCTGTCACCAATAAAAATCTGCACCTTTTCACCAAGCTCAATAAGTAGCTCTGAGCTTGAAATAGGATTGGTTATACCACGTTTTTCAGCCTCGTTGTGTGCCCACATAATCTTTCTCATTGTATAACCCTGCGGAGCCTGTGTAATAAACATTTCACCTCTTGGCAAGCTGTGATTACAGGTTTGACCGTCTTTGCTTTCCAAAACAGAGTCAATACTTCTGGTAACAGGCACTGCTGTTTCATGCTCTTTAGCTGTTTTAATGCAGTTAGAAATAAGCTCGTCTGATAAAAGAGGTCTTACACCGTCACAAATAAGCACAATATCGTCCTCGTTCTTTGCATAATCTTGTGCGGCAACAAGTCCGTTGTGTATTGAACCGTGGCCGTTTTCGCCTCCCGGTACTATTTTCAGTACCTTTGTAATACTGTACTTCTTTATATATTCCCACAGCTTGTCTATCCATGTTTCTAAACATGAAATTACAATATTATCTACTTCTGAATGATACTGAAAATTCTCAAGGGTTCTTATAATAATAGGCTTTCCGTCAACCTCAAGAAATTGCTTAGGAATTTCTACCGATTTCATTCTGGCACCAACGCCGCCGGCAAATACCACTGCTGTAACCATAAAATTCACTTACCTTTCCGAACAATACGCTCTTATACTAATATAAAATTAAACATTCTCATAGTGCAGCTGTAATAATTATATAACCTACAAATTTATTATTATATATTTTATAATAAATTATTTTTTCTTTTTTACTGCCTTATCAGCCTCGTAAGCTTCATAAGCCTCTTTTACACCACCAATAAATTTAACCTCACCCTTTTTTAGAAATACAGCTCTTGTACACATTTCTTTTACGCTGTCTTTAGAGTGGCTAACAAACAACACTGTTGTACCTTCTTTTATAATTTCGCTTACTCTGTTTTTACATTTCTTTTTAAAAGTTGCGTCACCTACACTTAATGCCTCATCAATTACAAGAATGTCAGGGTTAATATTGACATTAATTGCAAAACCCAAACGCATTTTCATACCGCTTGAGTATGTTCTTACAGGCTGGTCAATATAATCTCCAAGTTCAGCAAACTCAACTATTTTAGGTTCAATTTCTTTTATATACATATCCTTTAAGCCTAGCGTATAACCTCTTAGATATATATTTTCTCTGCCTGACATTTCAAGTGCAAAGCCTGCTGTAAGTTCAAGCAACGCAGCTACCGTTCCGTTTACATGTACTGTACCTGTGTCAGGAAATGCAACACCTGTTATCATTTTTAAAAGTGTCGATTTACCCGCACCGTTGTCTCCGATTATACCTACGCTTTCACCTTCGAATATTTCCAGAGAAACATCGTTAAGCGCCATATGATGCTTTGCATTTTTAGGCTTAAAAAATAAAGACTTAAAACGCTCGCGGTCACTTTTAAATAATATATAGTCCTTTGACACATGGTCAAATTTTATCATAGTTTTATTATCTACCATATTGTTCATCCTTTACAGTACATCAGGTATTCTTTTACGCAAACGGTTATAATTGTATGCCCCAAGCAAAAACACCAGTAAAAACTCAGCCAAAAATATTACCAATTCTAAAGGGTCATTCCAAATAAACTGATTATAAAGAACAGCCTTTCGGTAACCATTGGCAAAAAAGTTTATAGGATTAAACAGCATTACTGTATTTAAAACTGTGTTATTCATATCATAAGAATTATAAATAATACCTGACAACCAAAATATACCTGACATTATTGACATTACCATATTGTCAAAATCCATACTAAAGGCACCCATAGGTGCAGTACTCCAAGACAGGCACAAAAAGAACATAAACATTACAGGCATAAGAATTAAAAGCTGAAGTGCATAAGCACTAACACCTATCACCAACGAAACTATTACAAGCATTATGGCACATAAAAAGAATTGTACGTAAAGCTTTGAAAGCAAGGTGTATGTCATAATAGTTGACACGGGAAACGAAATTTTGGTTACAAAGTGCCTGTTTACCCTAATGGATTTCATACCGTGTATAATGCTTTCCTGAATAAAAAACCAAGGTATAAAACCAACCAGCATAAACATAAATCGGTCAAATACTACTGTTGTGCCATTAATAATAACATCAACATCACCGGATTTTTTAAATCCCATTGCAAAAGCAAACCAATAAACAAACAATGTAAAAGCAGGCTTTACCACTGCCCATAGTGGACCAATTGCCGCACCCTTGTAAGTTTTTATAAGCTCATTTTTAGCTAGTCTTGCTATTTGTCCCCAAAATCCACGGTGCTCTTTTAAAATCTGAAACAAATCTTTCCCACCTGTCTTAAAATATATATTTTCTCTCATTAATCAAATTTATTTACATTCCTTTAAATTTTTCACACAAATTCCATAATACCTATATTTTAACCTTTTTTCAATAAAAGTCAATATAACAATCTACATATTATGCCCATATACCATATAAATTTGTAGTATATCCTACAATACATTAAAATTGTTATCTTTTTATTAACAGATTGAATATTTAAAATAATAAAACTTAAGGTATTATAAACACTGTAATATGTTTTTCTATTATTTTGATATATCCTAATAAGAACCAACAACTTACTATTCTAACTGTTTTACAAAAAATTCATATCCGTTTTTTAATTCTTATTAGAAAAAGGTTGGCAAAATAAATGACCAACCTTTAGTTAATAAATTAGTATTCAAGTTATATTTTCACTGTCATAAGTTCTTTTGCAAAATCAGGTTTTTTTGAGCAAACTGAAATATAAAAACCAGAATACGGGTATTCCTCAAAATACACTTCTACCCTTTTTCCTTTTTCATAAGCTGTTATATCATCATTCTGAAATAACAATATTTCAAAAGAGTTTAACCCGCCATGCAAGCCTGTGCCTGTACATTTAAGGTAGCTTTCTTTTAATGTCCAAAGTCTTAAAAAACATCTTTGCCTTTCCTTTTGACTGCTTGCAGAAGCAATATATTTATTTTCGTTTACAGTAAAAAATCTTTCTGCAATTTTTATGTTTATTGGTGCCTCCTTTTCAATATCACTGCCAATTTCATCATCTGAAAACGAACATATGGCAACATTGCCTGAATGTGAGGCATTAAAGAAAATATGAGGTTTATTTTTAAAGAACGGTTTACCACTTTTACCATTTGTATACAACATTTCTTTTTCTGTTAATCCATTTTTTTTTAGATAGCTGTCCATCAGAATTCCCACTCCTAAAGACAGGTTTTTATCTTTTTTTAATTTCATTCTGCTAATTTTTTCTTGTCTGTATCCTGACATATTTTTGAACCAATAATCAAACAGTGGCATATTATTTAAAACATCTGTATTAATTATGTATGTTTCATTCATTATAAGTCACCTCAATTATGCAAAAAGACCAACACTATGCCTATCTTTTACTTTTATTATTACCTGTTTGTTATAACAGAGGTGTGCTTTTCACACAGATATGTAGATTCAAGATCAGCCAAATGCAATTTAACAGCAAGAGGAAATTTTTCGTATGCCTGACTCATTGAATATCCTGTAGAATCCTCAAAACCACCCATATGCCAACGTATAGCCATGGCCTCGTCAACCTTCAGCCTCATAAAACGCTCAACAAGAAAAACAGATTTTTCACCGTGACCGTACGGAAATGCGTCCTCTATAGTATAATAAGGCACTTTTTCCCATTTACCCGTTTCGTCATTTTTTACATTACGGGTAGAAACCTTATAAAAATTTGCTTTACAAAGGTCATGCAACAATGCAGAAATTGCAAAGCTTTCTAAACTGTCGGTTTCTTCGTCAAAATGCTTTTCCATCATAACATTAAAAACGCTTATACTGTGCATTACAAGACCCTGTGGACAAGCACAGTGGTACTTTGTGCTTGCCGGAGTTGTAAAAAAATCTGTTTTTGACATCCAATCAAGCAGTCTGTCTTTGCCTGGACGATTTACATATTTGTCAAACAATTCTAAATATTCAGCCTTGTAGTCGTGGTTTTCAGTTTGTAAAATATCACTCATAACTGCACCTCTTACATTAAATTATCATCATAAACTGCACGAACACCACCAACAAATTTTGGCCTTGTTCTGGCAGCAATAATTCTTGCCTGACCTATAGTTCGATTTTTTAGAGGTACAGGCACAGCGGTATCCTTTAAGTGCATTCCAATAAGCACACCACCAATGTCAATACCGGCGTGTGCTTTAATTTTTTCTACTACTACAGGATTTTCCAGTTCTTTATACGTTGCAGTTGCAAAAGAACCGCCCGCCTTTGGCTGCGGAATAACATTAACAGGTTCCCAGCCATATTTATCAGCAACAGCTTTTTCAACTACAATTGCCCTGTTAAGATGCTCGCAGCACTGTGCAGCAATGTTTATTCCATTATCTTTAAGAGCTTTATATATAATGCTAAAAACCTCTTGTGCAAGCTGAGGTGTAGAGTTTGTACCGGGGTTATTTCCTGTAATTTCACTGGTGGAACACCCAATAACACATATATCACCCTGTTTTAGTTTTGCATAGCTTAAAAACTCGCTTACAACATTTTGTGTTTCTTCTATAATTTTATCCATAAAATCAACCTGCTTTTTATATAATATCTTTTTCTTTTAAGTAATTAATATATTCCTGTACATCGGCAACAGCCTGTTGGTAAGTAACATTGTACTCCTTTGTCATTTCTTCTGCAATTTGATTACAACTAAGATTATCTTCCAGTCTTTTCCAAATAAAGGCCCCTGTTTCGTTCATAGTTATAATAGAGTTAAACTGTGTTTCACCGTCAATTAACGGTACAAGTAAATATTCCCCTGCAACCTCCCGCAGTAAAAAATTTTTTTTCATGGTATAAAGCCATTCCTTTCATAGTTAGCCTCATATAAATATGCGGTAAATAAATCTTTACATATCCGTTTGTTCTCTTAATATGTTATTTTACATTATAAAACCAAAATAATCAATATGGTATAACTCTGTAAAAAAATTAATTACTATGCTATAATAATTATTATGTTAAAATATATTTGAAATATTATGATGTATTAAAACACTAAGTACAAAAGAGTATTGTTTATTCGTTAATACACCCAAATTTGAGGTATTACTATGTTTTTTAAAACTGTTAAAGAAAAAAAGGAAAAGCTCATAAGTCTTAAGGATGAGCTTAAATGGTTGGCAGGACTTAGCAAAAACTATAAAAAAGAAATATTTATTGTTACTGTAATGTCGGTTTTAGGCACTGTTTTTAATCTTTCTACCAGCTTATGTTTAAAATATGTTATAGATATAGTTACAGGCAGCAGCCGCGAAAATGTTGCTGCTTTAGCTGTAATTGCCGTTTGCTTGTTACTTTTAAACATTATAATGTCTGCTGTTTCATCAAGGGTAACAATTAAAATATCAATGAAAATTCAGAACGAATTACAGCTTGATGTTTACAAAACCATATTTAATGCACAGTGGGAAAGCTTGCGAGAATACCGAAAAGGTGACCTTATTAACAGAATAAACAGCGACGTTACATACATTTCAAACGGCGCAATTAATTGGTGGCCTACTGTTTTTTCGTTTTTGGCACAATTTTTATATGCATTTATTCTTATAATGGTTAACGACCCTGTAATGGCAGTTATTGCATTAATGTCAGCCCCAATTTCTGCCTTGCTTTCAAGATTTATGTTAAGAAAAATGCACCAACATAATCTTAAAGTAAAAGAACTTAATGCTGATATGATGTCATACCAAGAGGACTCCTTTCATAATTTGCAATATATTAAAGCATTTGGAATTTCAGAAATTATTAACAGAAAGCTGGCAGAAAAACAGAAGGCATATAAAGACGAAAACCTAAGCTATAATAAAGTTACAGTGCTTATGCAAATAATTTTAGGAATTGTAGGAATTGCTGTAACCTTTATCTCTTATGCATGGGGAATTTACCGTTTATGGGAGGGCTATATAACCTATGGCACCATGGTAATGTTTTTACAGCTTACTCTCACTCTTTCAAATTCATTTAATTCTCTGTTAAAAATTATTCCGTCAACAATTAATTTGGGAACATCTGCTTCAAGAATAATTGCACTTGAAAATCTTCCTGTAGAAAATCAAAAAGCAACTGAAGAAGAAAATGAATTTATAGAGAAAAGCTTTAAAAAGGGGGTAAATATAAATTGCAGCAGTCTTACCTTTAGCTATAGTGATGAACCAGAAATAAATATATTAGAAAATGCTTGCTTTAATGCCTACATTGGTGAAACTGTCGCAATTATCGGTGGCTCCGGAATAGGCAAAACAACATTTTTCAGGCTTATACTGGGCTTGCTTAACTGTACAAAGGGCAGTATTACACTAGAAAATTCTTTTAACGAAAGTATAGACATAAGTGCAGCTACCCGACAGTTATTTGCTTATGTTCCTCAAGGCAATACAATTATTGGCGGAACAGTTGCCGAAAACTTAAGACTTATTAAGCATGACGCAACCGACGAAGAAATTATTACAGCACTAAAGCTTTCCTGTGCTTACGATTTTGTTAAAGAATTACCTGATGGAATAAATTCTTACATAGGTGAAAGCGGCAAGGGATTTTCAGAAGGTCAAATTCAACGAATCTCAATTGCAAGAGCTCTTATTAAAAATGCACCTATTCTTTTGTTTGACGAGGTTACTTCTGCACTGGACGAAGAAACTGAAAGTAAACTGCTGAATAATATTAAAAACCATTTTAAAAACAAAACAATTATTTTTGTTACTCACAAACTGAACGCACTGGAAATTTCTGACAGAGTGTTTAAGATAGAAAACAAGCAGTTTAAAGAGATACATTATAATATTGTTAAAAAAGAAAAATAGTTTATATAGTAGCTTAAAAAATTGAGTTTTAAATTATGATTATCTGCACAATCTAAATATTCGCTTACATTAAAAAAGCGGTCTGTATTTTCCGATATAATGGAAATACAGACCGCTTTGCTAAATTGCCTTTATAGATAATTGTGCAAAATATAAAATTTTACATTAATGATTTGCAAACTCTTGTAAATAGATTAAATGATTTTTTGCAATTTCTATTCCATCATATGATAAAGAATACTGCGTAAGCTTGCCATACTTTCTGCTAAATACAATTCCACTTTCGCATAATATCTTCATATGGTGTGAAAGCGTTGGCTGAGACACATCTAAAGCCTCTAATAACTCATTACCACATTTATCCCCTTTTGTTAACATATTAATAATTTTCAATCTATTAATATCACAAAAAGCCTTAAAAACACGTACAGTATCACTTGATGATAATACCATAATATTATACCTCCCAAACTATCTTGGAATAATTATAAATCTTCAATAAAAAAAAATCAACCGTAATATCCTATAAAAATATTACGGTTTGTCAGTTTATATTTATAAATTTTCAATAGACTTATCAAATTTTAAAGTACAATAAAAATAAAGTTCACTGTATCTGTTTGTAGTTTTTAAAAAAATCCGTTAATTTCGCTGCCGCATTTTTTAAGCTTTCAATATTAGGCAAATATACAATTCTGAAGTGGTCAGGACATTCCCAATGGAAGCCTCCGCCGTGAGTAAGAAGTATATGCTTTTGCTTTAATATATCAAGCACCAACTTTTCGTCATTAATAACATTAAACTTTTTAATGTCAATTTTTGGAAAAATATAAAATGCTGCCTCCGGCTTAACTGCCGAAACCCCCGGAATATCGTTAAGAGCCTTATAAATAAAATCTCTTTGCTCACGAACCCTTCCGCCCGGCAGAAGCATTTCTTTAGTATCTTCAGTATTTTTAAGAGAAATCTCAATTAACGATTGGGCAGGAACATTAGAACAAAGACGCATTGAAGACAGTAAATTTAGTCCCTCAATATATCCGCTGCATTTTGATTTGTCACCGCACAAGCACATCCAACCACATCTGTAGCCTGCAATCAAATGTGACTTTGATAGTCCGTTAAAGCTAACCACCATAAGGTCAGGTGCAAGTGAAGCTAGGGCAGTATGTTCTTTTCCGTCAAAAACCAGTCTGTCATAAATTTCGTCAGCAAACAAAATAAGCTGATGCTCTCGTGCAAGATCAACAATTTGCTGTAAAATTTCAACAGGATACAATGCCCCGGTAGGATTATTGGGGTTAATAACAACTATGCCCTTAGTTTTGCTTGTTATTTTACTGCGCATATCTTCAATGTCAGGGTACCAATTTGACTTTTCGTCGCATATATAATGTACTGCTTTTCCGCCTGCAAGGGTAACTGACGCAGTCCAAAGAGGATAGTCAGGTGCAGGTACAAGCATTTCGTCACCATTGTTAAGCAAACCCTGCATTGACATTGTAATAAGCTCACTGACACCATTGCCTGTATAAATATCGTTTTCGGTTACATTATGTATACCCTTCTTTTTACAATAATCCATAATAGCCGTTCTTGCAGAAAGAATACCTTTTGAGTCAGAATAGCCCTCGGTATTCTCAAGATTTTCTGACATTGTTTCAATTAATGTATTTGGTGCCCTAAAGCCAAATACAGCAGGATTACCAATGTTTAGTTTCAAAATATCCATACCCGCTGCTATCATTCTGTTAGCCTCGTCCATTACAGGACCACGAATATCGTAGCACACATTATTAAGCTTACTTGATTTTTCAAAATTTCTCATAATAACACCTTTAAGTTTCAAATTTGCTTTTGTTAACACCGCACATTATACTACAATAAATTGTTAAAACTTATTCTCTAAGTAAAACTGTTAAATACAATTAAAATTGCAAAAGCAAGAACAGCAATTATAACAATCCCCATTAAAAAAGAACCTATAGTTATTAATACGGTTGGGTAGATTTTATCTTTATTCTGCTTTTTAGTGACTATACCAATTATCAGTAATATAACGCCTGCAATAAATAATACCGCCATAATAGCCACAATTATTAATAAAAATACACCAAAAACCATTAGCATAGATATAAAAGCCATTTTTTATCTCCAAATTCAAAAAAATATGAGTATAAAATTGGTAATTGCAGAAAAGCTGCAATTACCATATTTTCATACAAAGTCAATTATTTAATTTCGCAAATCCAACCCTCTGGAGCTTCAATTTTTCCCATTTGAATACCTGTAAGAGTATCATAAAGCTTTTGGGTAACAGAACCCATATGCTCCATTCCGCTTGGAAAACAAATTTCCTTGCCATGGTCAACAATTTTGCCAACAGGCGAAATTACAGCTGCTGTACCACACAAACAACATTCTGCAAAATCCTTAAGTTCGTCAAGATAAACTTCTCTTTGCTCTACTTCAAGACCAAGATAATCTTTTGCAACGGTCATCAAAGAACGTCTTGTAATAGAAGGTAAAATACTTTCTGACATAGGCGTAATAACCTTGTTGTCTTTAGTAATAAACAGAAAGTTTGCACCGCCTGTTTCTTCAACTTTTGTTCTTGTTGCAGGGTCAAGGTACATATTTTCGTCATAACCCTCAGCATGAGCTGTAACAATAGCATGCAGACTCATTGCATAGTTAAGACCAGCCTTAACATGACCTGTACCATGAGGCGCAGCTCTGTCAAAATCACTTACCTTAATTGTTATTGGCTTTGCACCACCCTTAAAATAAGGTCCAACAGGTGTTGAAAATACCCTAAACTGATATTCTGTTGCAGGTTTAACACCTATAACAGGGTTAATGCCAAACATATATGGTCTTATGTACAATGTAGCCCCCGAACCAAATGGTGGTACATAAGCTTCGTTAGCCTTTACAACTGCCTTTACTGCATTAACAAATTGTTCTGTACTTATTTGAGGCATTTCCAGTCTTACACAAGTGTCAGACATTCTTTGTGCATTAAGGTCGGGACGAAAACATACAATTCTTCCATCCTCTGTTGTATAAGCCTTTAAGCCTTCAAAACAGGTTTGTGCGTACTGCAAAACACAGGCACTTTCGCTCATTGTAATCATATCATCTTCAACAAGCGCACCCTTATCCCATTTACCGTCTTTATAATTGGCAACATATCTTTTATCAGTTTTTCTGTAAGCAAAGCCAATATTTGCCCAGTCAAGATTTTTCTTTTCCATATATATTATTCTCCTTTATAATAAAGCCCTAAGCCAATACAGCACAACTAAGGTTTTACACCTTAATTGCATATTTACATTTATCTATACAACACTAAAAACTAACTGTACAATCTGAAACAATATACTTGTACAGTATTGTCTTAATATAAGGTGGGCTTTTCAATAATTTCGTTAATAATTGTGTCAAACACTGTTGCTGAATACGCCGGTGTAATAATGCATATTGTGTCAGCACCGCTGCCACTGCCACCTACACAAACAACAGGCTCATTATTTTTTAGCAAACCTGCATCATTTGCCATTAGTGAAATTTCAACGCATACTTTTACTCCCTGCCCCAACATACGCAAAGAGTCTGCAATAATTTGCACAGGGTAAACACCTGAATATTTCTTAGAAATTCCACGCTCGCATCCGCTAAGTGCATGACCTGCTGTTACTATATAAGCACCTTGTCGGCATAGATCGTTGTATGTATCTGTTGACATTCCTGTTTCGCCAACTCCGTGTGAACCACAGACATTTCTTACAATGACCAATCTGCCTGTATAATTAATCTCACTTATTATATTAAGTGCAGACTTTGCTGTATTACCAGTTGTTGAGGCAAGACAAATATCAAGATTTTTTTCTTTTGCAAGCTTAACTGCCTTTTTGATAATGTCCATTTTCTCACTCCTGATTATTTATATTACTTAATACCCTTATTAAGGCATCATACAAAGTTATTATACACTTTTTCTATAAAAATTGCTAGTTATTTTTAGAATTTTTTTGAATATTTTTCATTTTTCACTGAAAAACCACAAAAAAATAAACTACAGCACAAAATTATATATAAATTAAGAAATAAAATTTTGCGGAGAATTTATACAATGCCGAATAATACAGTTGTGTGCATTGCCTGCAATCTATAATAAGGTTATTTATCAAAATTGCAGACTATACACCCATCAAACTCTAAAGTATAAATATCATGAAATATTGATTATATTTCTTTTACAATATTTATAACCTGCAACAAAGCACTGTCAATTTTGCTTAAGTCTTTTGCACCAGCCATGGCAATGTCAGGCTTACCACCGCCGTTTCCTCCTGCAAGTTGTGCTACAGCCTTTACAATTTTGCCTGCTGCTGCACCATTTTTGCGTGCTTCTGCACCACAGGCACAAGCAATAGTTGCCTTACCCTCACCCAAACTTGCAGCTACAAAAACCGCCGATGGCTCTTTGTCAATAATACTTGAACAAATACTACGCATAACATCGGCATCAGCACCGTTTAGCTTTGTTGTCATAACCTTAAAGCTTCCTTCTTGAACTGAACCAGACAAAACACTATCAATTTCGCTTTTGGCTAATTTATTCTTCAATTCTGAAATTTCGTTATCCTTAGCCTTTAATTGTTTAGCTATGTTTTCAGCACCTTTAACAATTTCATAAGGATTATTAATTTTAAGAATTTCAGCAGCTTGTGCGATTGTAAACAACAAACTGTTATATTCTTTAACAGCATTTCTGCCTGTCACTGCTTCAATTCTTCTTACTCCGGAAGCAACAGAGGTTTCTGACAAAAGTTTAATAATACCAATTTGTCCTGTATTTGATACATGAGTACCGCCACACAACTCAGTTGAAAAATCGCCTGCTTTTACAACTCTTACAATGTCACCATACTTCTCACCAAACAATGCCATTGCCCCTATTTTTTTTGCTTCTTCTATAGGCATTTCTTTTGTTTCTACAGGAACTGCTTTTAAAATTTCTTCGTTACATAGCTTTTCAACATCACCAAGTTCTTTAGCTGTAAGTGCTGAAAAATGAGTAAAGTCAAATCTAACTCTGTTTTCATTTACAAGCTGTCCTGCCTGTTCACAATGATTGCCCAAAACCTTTCGCAATGCCGCCTGAAGAATATGTGCTGCAGTATGGTTACACATTACCTTTTCCCGATATTCTTTATCCACTGTAAGATGAAGTGTATCGCCTACATTTAACACACCCTCGTTAATTTCAACAGAATGAACAAAACAGCCTGTTTGGTCTTTTGAAGTATTATATACTTCAATTTTACAGCTGTCAGATACTGCGTCACCAACATCACCAACCTGACCGCCGCTTTCTGCATAGAACGGTGTATTATCAAGTACCACAGCTACTTTTTCGCCGGCTGCTGCACTGTCAACACGCTTTCCGTTCTTTATAATTGTAAGCACTTTACCACTGTCATTAAGTGTTGTATAACCCGTAAAGTTTGTTGCAGGTAAATCTGTTAAATCAACATTTTCGCTTAACCAAGCATCTGCACCAGCATTTTTACGAGCATTTCTTGCACGCTCTTTTTGCTCAGCAAGCAAAGTGTGATATCTTTTTTCGTCGACACCAATACCTTTTTCTGCCAGTATTTCTTTTGTCAAATCTATAGGGAAACCATAGGTATCGTTCAACTTAAAGGCATTTTCTCCCGAAAGCTCTTTAATATCTTCCTTACTTATAATATCATCAAGAATAGTCATACCCATATCAATGGTTCTGCTAAAAGCCTCTTCCTCGGTTTTAATCATTTTTATAATAAGATCGTGCTTGTCTGCAAGCTCCGGATAAGCTCCCTTACTGCAATTAATGACCTCCTCTGCAACCTTATACAAAAATGGTTGTTTATAGCCTAACAATCTGCCATGTCTTGAAGCTCTTCTTAATAATCTTCTCAAAACATAGCCCTTACCCTCGTTAGACGGCATTACACCGTCACTAATCATAAATGTTGTACTGCGAATGTGGTCGGTAATTACACGAAGTGAAATATCAGATTTTTCATTATCACCGTAATTTACCCCTACAATCTCAATAACCTTGTCCATTATTCCCTTAACTGTATCAACCAAAAACAGGTTATCTACACCCTGCATAACACAAGCCAGTCGCTCTAAACCCATACCTGTATCAATATTTGGATGTTCAAGAGGAGTATAGTTGCCGTTGCCGTCGTTTTCAAACTGTGTAAATACAAGGTTCCAAACCTCAACATAACGGTCACATTCACAACCCACTGCGCAATCAGGACTTCCACAGCCTTTTTCAGGACCTCTGTCAAAATAAATTTCTGAGCAAGGACCGCAAGGACCTGAACCATGTTCCCAAAAGTTATCTTCTTTACCTAAATGTACCATATGGGATGGGTCAACACCAATTTCTTCTGTCCAAATTTTATAAGCATCGTCATCATTTTCGTAAACAGATACATACAGTTTTTCTTCAGGAATTTCAAGAACCTTTGTAAAGAACTCCCAAGCCCACGCTGTTGCCTCGTGCTTAAAATAATCACCAAACGAGAAATTTCCAAGCATTTCAAAGAAAGTACCGTGACGTGCTGTAATGCCTACACGCTCAATATCAGGTGTACGAATACACTTTTGGCAGGTTGTAACACGCTTTTTCGGTGGTGTAATTTCTCCTGTAAAATATTTTTTCATTGGTGCCATGCCTGAGTTAATTAACAACAGGCTGTTGTCATCTTTTGGCACAAGCGAAAAGCTTGGCAGCCTTAAATGTTCTTTGCTTTCAAAAAAAGAAAGGTATTTCTCTCTTAATTCATTAAGTCCTGTCCACTGCATAGTTTATTTCTCCTTTTTATAATTTATTACCGATAGAGCTTTAAACAACACCAAATATTATAGTTATTCGGTATTTCGTAAACATGGGGTACAAACAAAAAACTCTTGCCCCAAAAACTTGGGACAAGAGTAAAAAGCTCCTGTGGTACCACCCAAATTGCACATAACAAATTATGTGCCACTTGATTAGCCGTTAACGCCGACATACGCTGTTGCTCGTCACAACAGTAACTACAGGGTGGCTTCGGTAAATGAAACACATACACCTCTCAGCAACGATGTATTCTCTGTAATGTTCTTAGGCACCGTTTGCCCTGTCAACGCCGTTTAAGTTATTCAAAATTAAACATTTGAGTTAATTTTAAACCCTATTTCGTTTATTGTCAAGTTTTTTATTGTTAACAGCTTTCTAATAAAATTAAATTATTACTATATCTACCATAATATTAAGAAAAAATCAACTTTACTTTTTTGTTTCTTTAACAACAAGACTGTCTGCTATCATATTTAGTGTACTATATGCCTCCTGCTTGTAGTTAATCCCTCTGGTTGTTACATTAATTGACACATATTTTTTGTTTTCTACACAAACATAGCCAGAATATTCGGCATAACCAACACCAGTGTCGGAAATACTTTGGTAACAGACAATGTACATAACACTTCCATTTTTTGTTTTACAGGATTCACCAACTACAGTGTCACCGTTGTCAAAAACAAAGTATTCATTTATATACTTTTCAGCATCTTCTGCTTTTTCTTTTGCATTGCCTGTATAACAGCCTATAGTGCCGTCTACACAGGTTTTGTCATTATCTGTTCTGTAAAATTCGCCTAAGTAAGTGCTGTTACTGCAATATTGATAATGCTTTGGTATTTTAAAAACTACAGAAACAGCAGGTGTTCCTGCACTTTTAATTGTATATTCTGTTTTCTCAGGTACTACTGTAAAACCGCTATTGTCTGAATACTCGTTATTGCTGTCATAGACATCGCTACCATATTTATTAACGCTGTTTTCGGAATTTGAATATTCACTGTTAAAATTCTGTTTTGAAGCTCTATTATCCACTTCTTTATTATGTAAAGCCACAATTAAGCCTATAACACCAACTGCAAGCAAAATAAAAATTAATAATAGTACTATTATTACAAATTTAAGTTTTACACCTTGTGTAAAGGTTGAAACTTCTGGCCCTGTAACATTGTTATAAATTTGAAATTGATTTTGATTATAATTAAAGTTATCTTTTACAACTACAGCGTTATTATTCTGTTGGTCAGACTTATCTTGAAATTCATTATAAATACTATTATTTTGAAAATTGCTGCCGTTATTATAAAATGATGTATCCACTGAGGCATTATTATAAGAAATATTATCTAACGCCTCACTTACCATATTAGCAACATTTTTATTTTTTTCACTCTGAATTTGCCGTTTTTTAGACTTATTCATTTTAGCACCGCAGTTTCGGCACGAGTAAGCTTCATCATAATTCTGATATCCGCATCTTTTACACTTCAACGGTACAACCTCCCAACAAAAACATTGTCGTCATTTTATCCCAATTGTACCGTATATCAGTTAAAAGGTCAATATAACACAGAGCCAAACTTAAATAAATACTGAATAAATTACACCTAACGAGCTTAGCACACACCTTGCTTGCATAAAATACGTTATATTTCATAAAATTTCTTGACAGATGCCAGCCCGCCTATGGAATTTATGCTTCTCCTAACGAAATTTCTGGCTGCACACTCTAGGCACGATTTAATCAGTGTTTGCCTAAGTTAAACTATTTAGGCAAACACTCCAGCAAGTAGTGAAAATGTTTCACTACTTGCTTAAAAATTATTCAACTGACTTATTGCTCTAACAGTTTGCTTATAGTCATTGCTTAAAACCGGTAACAACGCTTCTGCCAAAGTGATATTGTTATTTCTTAACGCCTCTGTAATTTGTACAGCTACTAAAGATAATTTAGTAAATGCCAAAGTTTGACTAACACCTTTCAATGTATGTGCATAATCAAACGCCTTTTTATAATTTCTGTTATTCATAGCTGCAAGTAAATTGTCAAAGTTGTCATCATCCATAAATCTTATGGCAAATTTTCTTACACGACTTTCTCCTAAAAGTCTTTTTTCAACATCTGCATAATCTCCCTCAAGGGCAGCATAACATTCTTCAATTGTCATTTCTAATTCTCCCTTTAATAATACACTTAATCAAAGAAGCCCCTAAATACCGTGGTATTCAGAGGCTAAAATCATGGTGCCGGTGGCCGGACTCGAACCGGCACGGTATCGCTACCGGTGGATTTTGAGTCCACTACGTCTGCCAATTCCATCACACCGGCACAACATGGAATATTATACACCATAAATAAAAAAAAATCAAGTGTTTTGCAAAGAAGTTTTTAATTAAATTTTAAATTTTTATATTGACAGAACTGTTATTACTGTGTATACTGTACCTATACAGTTAATAACGGCAGGTGATTATTTGAACATATTTATTAATAACAGAAACGGTACACCCATATATGACCAAATATATAGGCAAATAAAAGATAATATTATTAACGGCATATTAAAAGATGATGAACCTTTGCCGTCAATAAGAAATCTTGCAAAAGATTTACATATAAGCGTTGTAACAACTAAAAGAGCATATGACGAACTTGAGCGAGAAGGTTTTATTTACACAGTAGCCGGTAAAGGATGCTTTGTTGCGTCAAAAAATATTGAGCTTATACGGGAAGAAAATCTTAGACAAATAGAAGAACATATGCTTGCCATTATTCAACTGGCAAAAGGTTGTAATGTTACTAAAGATGAAATTATAGCCATACAAAAAATTATTGCAGAGGAGTGTAATTTTTAATGAATGCTTTGGAAATTAAAGGTCTTACTAAAAAATATAAAAATTTTAATCTTGGCACCCTTAACCTTACATTACCAAGCGGATGTATAATGGGTCTTATTGGTGAAAACGGTGCGGGTAAAAGCACAACAATTAAATTAATATTAAATGTAATAAAAAAAGACAGCGGTACAATAAACATCTTAGGTAAAGACAGCACTAAATATATATCTGAAATAAAAGAGGATATAGGTGTGGTTTTAGATGAACCGGGATTTCCCGATTGCTTAACAGCCTCTCAAATTAACAATGTAATGAGATATTCATACAAAAATTGGAATGAAAAGGTTTTTTTCGGATATTTGCAGAAGTTAGACATACCACAAAAAAAGGAGTTTAAAAATTTTTCAAGAGGTATGAAAATGAAATTAAGCATTGCAGTTGCCCTTTCGCACAATGCTAAATTGCTTATACTTGATGAAGCAACTAATGGTCTTGACCCGGTAATACGTAACGAGGTTGTAGAAATGTTCAACGAATTTACCCGTGACGAAACACACGCTGTGTTAATATCATCGCACATTGTCAGTGACCTTGAAAAAATATGTGACTACATAGCATTTTTACACAACGGTAAGCTGATGCTATGCGAAGAAAAAGATTTACTTACAGAGCAATACGGCATTATCAACTGTACAAAAGAACAGTTTTTAAAATTGCCTTCAAATTCCATTAAAGGTAAAAAAGAAGGTAAATACGGAATTGAAGCCATTGTTAAACGCAGTGAAGTTCCTAAAAATATTACTATAAATCCTGTAAGTATCGAAGAACTGTTTATTTTTATGTCAAAGGAGTATGATAAATAATGAAAGGCTTATTACTAAAAGATTTTTATATGATAACAAAATACTGCAAATCAATCTTTATTATTGTTGCAGTATTTATGCTGGCAGGTGTTTCTAACCCTACAAGCTATTTCTACACTATATATCCTGTTATAGTGGCGTCTATAATTCCTATGACAATAATGTCCTATGATGAACGCTTCAAGTGGAATTTGTATTGTGATTGCATGCCTTTTTCTCGTAAAAAAGCAGTAGCATCTAAATATATACTAATGCTTTTAATAATATCAATAACTATTATTCTAATTTCAATTACACAGGTAATATCACAAATTAAAAATAGTACTTTTGAACTAACAAGCTATATAACACTTATCACAAGCAGCTTTTCAATGACTATTATTGCACAAAGTTTTATATTGCCTATAATTTTTAAGTTGGGTGTAGAAAAAGGCAGAATTGCTTATTTCATTATTATAGGAATTATGTGTGGCGGAGGCATAGCTGCATATACGATTTTTAATGAAGAAACCACCATCAAACTTAATATTATCTCTAATATATCCAGTTATATAACATCACCAATCATTATACTTCTGGTTTCTGCTATTTTATTTGTATGTTCTTTCTTATTGTCAGCAAGGTTTTATAAAAATCGTGAATTATAAATTTGTTTAAATAAAACGCCAAAAACAGCTCCGGTCTTAAAAGACCGGAGCTGTTTTATACATTATATAAAAAAACTATATTATTAATTTTAAATTACTTCGCAGAACGTCTACGGCTAACAAATACGGTTACACCTGATACTGTCAACAAGGCTGCGAAAAGCATTAATATTGCTGCACTGTCACCTGTAGCAACCTTTCCTGTTTCAGTAGTTGCATTTACAGGAGCTTGTGTTGTATTATTTGCATTTGTAGAACCTTGAGTTGGAGCTGATGTGCTGCTTGGATTTGTAGCTGTTTGTGTAGAAGCTTGAGTTGCCTTTTGTGTAGGAGCCTCAGTTGATTTTACTGTTGATGGTTCAGTTTCAGGTTCAGTAACAGGCACTGTTTCAGGCTCAGTCGCAGGCACTGTTTCAGGCTCAGTTTCAGGCTCAGTTTCAGGCTCAGTTTCAGGTTCAGTTGGAATATTTAATGCCGGAATAGTGTATGTGTAAACCACAGGCTCAACATTTGTAATCTCGTCAGACTTAGCTTTAATAGTAATTGTAACTGTTCTTTCAACAGCTGACGGTGCTGCATTTAATACCCAAGTGTTTTGATTTTCTGCATTAACATTCATAGTGTCATAAGTTACAGCATTTTCACCATTTTCGAGAGTAACACCATTTGGTAAATCAATGCTTAATTCAACATTATTCAAAATATCGTTACCTGCATTTTTTACATAACCTGTAATTGAAACAGGGTTATATGCTGTACCATCTTCATTTATCTCAAAAGCACTTTCGTTTCTTGAAGCACCAAGTATCAGTTCAGAATCACCATTTACCAACACCTCACCAATACCATAGTAAGCAACATAATTTTTACTTTCACCCGGTGCAAGGGTTACAGGTTTCCAAATAGCATTTACTGTACTGTCCCCTATACCTAATGTTTCATTACATTCAGGTATTAATACGCTAAGTTTTGCTTCCCAATAATTATTATACTGAACAATATCAGGCTTACCTAAACCTGATGCAAATGAACCTGTTGAAACAACCTTAGGATTATCAAGACTGTCAAACGCCTGATAAGATGTTGGAATACTGTCACCCTCAAGCTGTGTTCTTGTAGTAACAGCCCCTATACCAGAAATTCTGAACGGTGCATCATCATTTTCACCTAACATAGTATCAAGCATTATTCTAGCACCTACTTGATGTTCAGTGTCAGAATTATTTGTTGCCGTACATTTAACCTCAACAACATCTTCCCTGCCGTTTATTTTATTTGGAATAAACTTAAGTGTTCTTGTAAAATTGACATCATTGTAAACAGCAGTTGCTGTCATACCCTCACTGTCAACACTATAACTTGAACAATTAAACCTATTACAAACCCCGTCAACCTCAGTATATACATTTGAAGTTGTATGATAAAGAAGTATTGCTTTATCATCTGTGTCAATATCAGGATTACCGCCCGTTGCATCAATAAAAAAACAATTGTTACTGGTATCATGGATAATTTTTAAATAATCATTATAAATAAAATCATTTCCAAATGTAACATCGGATGCAAGCGCAGAAGTTACAGATATTACACCTGCCATACCAACCGCCATTGTTGACGCAAGTATTTTCTTAGTTATACCTTTCATTATTTCATACCTCTCTTAATAACAAATTTTGGTTCCTAGTTATTTTATATTTTAACATAAAGCTAATCATTATGCAATTGATATTAATAACAAACTTTATAATGTTATAATGTGCGTTTATATCTAATATTTTTCAAAAATAATTAGTACTTGCTACCCACCCCTTATAAGCCTGACAAAAATTGCGGCATACTTGACAAGTGCAAATATCATTGCAGCAACTGTAATACTTAACAGTACCAATACTAACATGGCATTTTCATAATGCAAAAAAGCTCTGCAAAATACTATTATACATACAGATATATAGAATATTATTGTTGCTAACTTGCCGTACCATTTTGCAGCAGGAGGTGTAATACCCTTGCGTATGAGATAATATCCCCCCAGCAGCATAGAAATATCTTTTACAACCAATGCTGCAACCAACGGAACAATTGGCGGCATTATAGTGCCAAGGCAAATTATTACTACTACCAAAGTCAGCTTGTCAGCCACAGGGTCAAGCATTTTGCCAAGCTCTGACACCTGATTAAGCTTTCTTGCTAAAAAACCGTCTAAACAATCACTTATACCGGACAAAACTATAAAGCTGAAAGCTATTATATATTCTTTTTTTTGAAAAAATATAATAAACGGTATTATAAATATTATTCTTAGAAAAGAGATAATATTGGGAACAGTAAAAATAATATTACAATTTTTTATATCATTATTAGCTTTACTAACTGCTATACTTTCATTTTCAATACCAGACATGCTAAACCTTTCTCTCCATTTGTACTAATGGTTTCTTTACTACTATTATCAGAATTAAATATTTAAGAAGATGTGCCAAAAGAAAAGTAAGCTAATACCTATCTTTTGGCATAAAATTGATATTTCCAAAAGTTAATATGTTTCCATGATTACACTGTCGTACTTATCAAAATCAAACTCATTACTGTATTTTTTAATAACATTTTTGGTGTTCTGGTAACCGTCTTTCGGTATATGTAGAGTTGTGTATATCTGCGATACCTCCTCAGAACCAATCACTTTATATTGCAAATCAGTATCATAATCAATATGTCCGTCAGCTTTAAAATCGTAATCTCTACTTCCTTCAACCGTCAAATCAACACAGTATTCGTAAGCATCTTCAGATTCAAAAGATGATGAAAGACGCAAAACGTCATTATCCTGCATAAAATCTTTATGCAATGCTTCTGCAAATTCTTTGGCAATCTTCTTATCAATTACATTGTTAGCATTTTCTTCATCTGCAACGGCGTAATCACTGGCAATTCGATGCATATTATTAATTTCGATATTAATTTGCATACTGTCACTATAATTTGCAAGTATATAATTACTCTTTTTGTATTCCTCGCTGTTTACAATATTTTGCAGTTGAGTATTTACTATATCAACATCATAATAATTGTTAGTATAGAATCTTTTTATTGTACTGCCGTTTTTCAATTTATAAACTATCTCAATATTATGACTCTCAGTTTTTTCTGATGAATTTTGGTTTTTTATATTATCTATAATTGTTTTATGCAATTTTACAGTATTTTCTATTACCTCTTTGTCGGTTGAAAAGCCTGTAAGTCTTTTAACTTTATTACCATCTTTATACCATACACCGTACTCATTATATCCATCACTTTCGCAAGCATAAAACGAAACCGGAAACGGCTGTGACACCTTTACAGACTCTACTTCTTCCACATTTGGAACATTACGGGATATACCAAAAATATCAGCATTTATAGATAGATATATGCCCAACACCAATAAAACCGAAACCACAAAAACAGGTAAAGCTTTTACAAAACCTTTGCCTCCTCGGTTATAAATTAGTGTAATAACCAAAAACGCAATAAATGTACCCAATATACCCCATATTGTAAACCATGAAGTAAAACCTTTTCCATTTAAGAATAATGCCATTCCTATAAAGCCAACTAATAAACCACAGCCAACTGATGACGCAATAGTTATTATAATTTTTGGAAGTATAAAAATGAAACCCATTTGTACATTTTCGTTTTTCCGTTTTTTTGTTAAAACAAAAGTTACAACAATGACAATAGCTGAAAACACCAACCAGTAAATTAAGTGTTCAACAAAATTTGGCAAGCCGGTAAAAGTATTAATATTTTCTTCTATAGAAAGAATACAGGAACCACAAAAAAAGTTACCAAAAATCGGTGACAATAGAGATATAGCTACTGTTGAACCATTATTAACGTCTGCAAAATAGTTCAATTGATTATCTAAGCCAGGCAACGTCGTTATAATAAGAAACTTTATAACAAAATAACAGCATGGGTAAGCAAAGTTAATTGCTATGTACGAAATAACTGTATCAACTATTGTTCCACAACAAACCGCCATAAGAGCAAACATTGTGTAACCTGCAATTATACTTACCGACAGCATACCTACCCTTGCCAATATATAGCCAATATCGCTAATAAACAAAGTACCTGCGAGTACACTAATTATAAGTAGTGGAATAAGCAATATGGCTAACCCCAAAACATATCTTGAGAAAAACAAGGTTGTTCTTTTTGCAGGCAATGACGCAAATAAATCCATACTGCGTTTATTATGGAATATATTAAACATATTTACCGCAACAATAATTGAAAATACAACGGTTATTAAAGGCACAGGAAAAGAATAAAGCATTGAAAAGACCTTATGCAGCATTTCAAAATTGCTGTAATTTGTACCAAGAATATAATAAAACACACCGTTGTTAGCACTAAAGCACAATAGCACTACAGGCAATACAAGAAGTAAAACACATGAATATACAGCTATAATACTTACTGACCTTTGCAGGCTCCATTTAAAAATAGCACCAAAACCATTTTGGGTTTTATTTGATAATATTGTCGATGTCATAGCCTGCCACCTCCATTTCACTAATAAATATTTCTTCAAGGGTAAGCGGTAACGCCTCCACAAATAACGGACAAAGTGCATCGATTACATTTTTTGTTTCATCAATATCGCCTCGAATCACAAGGTTATACAGCTTGCCGGTATTTTTTATACTTATAATGTTTAGTGCATCAAATGCATTTTCAGGAAGTTCTTTACTAAATGCTACCTGTATTCTGTGTAAATCCAGCTTCAAAGAATCAAGCTCTTTTTCAAGAAGTACACCACCTTTGTGCATAAAACCAATGTGGTCGCAAAAATCTTCAAGCTCTCTTAAATTATGCGACGCTATTACAACCGACATACTGTTTTCTGTTATATCTTGAATAATTAATTTTTTTACAAGCTGACGCACAACCGGGTCAAGTCCGTCAAAAATTTCGTCCAGAAATAAATATTTAGGGCATGTAGAAAGAGCTAATATTAAAGCAACCTGCCTTTGCATACCCTTTGACATATTTATAATTTTAGATTTTTGCGGAATAGAAAAAACGCCGCACAACATTTTGTATTTTTCATTGTTCCAATTTGGATAAATTGATTTGTATAGCGAAGACATATTATGAAGAGTTGCATTATTTGAAAAATATGGGAAATCTGAAATAAAACAGCATTTTCCCTTAACATTTACATTATCTTCAATATCTTCATCATCAATTGTAATTTTGCCGCCGTCTGCACAGTACACCCCAGATAATATTCTAAGTAAGGTACTTTTACCACTTCCATTTGAACCAACCAAGCCAAATACTGAACCTGAATTGATATCAATAGAAAGTTTATCAAGTGCAGTAACATTGCCAAACCTTTTTGATACATTATCAATTTTAATCACTTAGTCCCCACTCCTTTTTTATAAATATCCTCCACCAGTGTTAAAATCTCCTGTTTCAGTACACCAAAATTCATCGCAACCTCTACACTGTCTGTAACAGCGTTTAACGCCTCTATTTTCTTACTATTTGCTACAGTAAGCTCAGGCATTATAAAAGAGCCCTTACCTACAACAGAATAAATAACCCCATCTTGTTCAAGAGTTTTGTAAGCTTTTGAAACTGTATTAGGATTAACACCCAGTTGCGTTGCAAGCTGCCGTACAGGCGGTAACTGTTGTTTTGGCTCTAATATTCCAAGAGAAATAAGTCTTATAACATTATTGTAAAGTTGTTCATAAATAGGCTCTCTGCTTTGGTAATTAATGCTAAACAAATCATCTTCAACTCCTTTCAATAAAAATAGCTGCACATATAATTGTACTACATCAATTAATACACCGCCATTTTAAACCATACACATAAAAAAGTCAATATAAAATGTAAAAAAAGCTGCCCGAATTTCCTGGACAGCTTTTGTAAGTTTTTACAACAATAGAAATCAAATTAATTATTTCAGAATGCATTTATATATATCGATATTAATCAAAACAATGTTAATATTAAAACTAATACTGGTACTAAATGAATTGGTTTATTTTATCGTCATACTTATAATTTATAGTTGAAAGCTTACTTTCTATATCCTCCTGTTTAACATTAAGAGATTTGCACAACTCATTCAAGGAAGAATAAAAATCCCTTAGTTGTGTATTGATGTATGAAAGCAGTATTACCGGATCATTGGGAATATTCATATTAGTTTTCGCTCCTTTACTTTATTATATAATACACCGTATATGATAGAAAGGTCAAATAAAAAAAGTCTATATTATTTAATATATTCGGATTTTACAATATCTATTGTTTTTCCTCCAATACCTATATTTTTATCAGGAAGTTCTTTTATTGTTGTAATAAAAAACTCCTGAGGTACTTTCATAATTTCCGATGATACTTCGGTAAGTCGTTTAATTAACAACTCCTTTTGTTCATTGGTTAATACCCCGCCTTCGACTGTAATATATGGCATAATATTCTCCCTTCAAAATTCAATTCATTTTTTATATGTACTATAAAGACTGTCTGACAATAACAATCACATCAATATTACTTTGTATACCTATGTTTATTTGTTGATGAAAATAATTCTGAATCTATCCATACTTTAGAATTTGTAATTTATCAAACAGATTTTTTAGCTTTATGAGCAGTAATAATTGTGTAGCTGTATGCGTTGACGGTTATAATACAACCGTCAATATCTATATACCAGTTTTTTCCTTTTCTATTTATATTGGCATTAGGCTTTTTAATTTCATCTTTACACCAGCTTACAACGTCATTTATGTCTAAAGCAAGATTTTTTTTAATGCGCACAACTCCCAAATCAGTTGTATGCAGCTTGTCTAAATTAATAAGTAAATCTTTTTGAATGTCTATTTTCATTCCCTTTATTTCTATCCTTTCCTAATTATCATAAAATTAAGAGCTAATTATTTACTAAGCTATTATACCACAGTATAACTTCTAAAGATACCTTTTGCATTACATTTTGAAAAAACTAAATAATTTATAATCTTTTTTATTGCCATAAATATAACCTCCTGATTTTTAAATTTATGTGTTAATGATTTATTCTAATTGCAATATATGTATTTCGATATAACGGCATTTTTAGTTCATTTGTTTTCCACAATTTCTTAAATTTAGAATTTTCAATTTTTCGGTTATATTTTTCTTCATCAATATTAGCCAAATATTTCAATGATTCTGCAACATAAATAAAGTTGTTATCATAACCAACAACAGGTACATAATGTAATTCTTTTTTGTCTTCTTCTGTTTTTATCATGACAATAACAGGATTTCCTTTTCTTATTTCATTTTTCAAAGAATTTAAATTTCCGATTCTGTATTTAACATTCACTCCATATCGTTTAAGTAAATTGCAAATACCTTTAGGGTAAACATATCCTGTTTTCATTTTATTTGGCATTATCTTATATAGTTCTTCCCCTGCTGCATCTATGTTCAAATGTCTTAAAATATAGGCAGAAGAAAATGCTGAACATTCAATATTTTTTTGAAAATCAATTCTGTTCTTTTTTTCTATAAAAAACGTTTTTGAACAACAATTTTTTGCAAAAATAGGAATAGCAATCCCCATTAAACACCAGTCAACAATTGTTGTAATAATAAAGTAATTAATAAATGTAATTATAACGCATAAGATTACACCTAATATAGCATACATGGCAAACATCACAAATAACACCCTTTTTAAATCTAATTTTTCACTGTTCTTCAATCGTGTATAAAATTTTCATAGTAATTATGTATCTTTCCGTAAAAGCTTTTCAGACTATAAAATTAACAATTCCATATATTAAATGGCACATTGTAAATATTACAATCGGTACAACTGCAATTATATTTTTTCTGTCAATGGCAAAAAATAAAAAAGATAAGCAAGGCAGTACACATAAATCCAAAATAACAATTATGTTTGTTACACCATTATAATAAAATATCCATCCAATAAAATATGTTAAGCAACAAATTACTGAAGCTATAATAAACGGAGTTATTTTTATTTTTTTGCAGTCTTTGTGTGTAAAAATACATAAGACAACAATCATCAGAACTTGACATACAGACGCTATTGTATCTAGTACTGGTGTAACAGATTCTTCTCTTAAAATATCATTTGGAGCAGAAAAGACAAACCAATAGAAATTAGGTATCATAATTATAAAAAAGAATATCAATGCCCATATATCAAAACCTATATTGTATTTTTTTAACATAATAATCACTCTTTACTATTCATTTTCTTTATATTTCAACATTAGAATATTTGCCTATATTATACTCTGGTTTTATATTTCTCTATAAGAGCAGTTCTGTCTGTTTCTTTTTGCTAAAGCTTTTTAATACTAAATTGTACGATTTGTTTAGCATATCTTTTAACAAATCATCTGGTACATTTCCATTTGCTTTTATCGAATTCCAATGAGTTTTATTCATATAATAGCCTGGTATAATATCGGAATATTGCTTTCTAAGGAATTGCCCTTCTTCAGGCTCTAATTTCAACGTAATATAATAGGGCTTATCATTATCATCTAAACAAATTGCCGCAAACATCTTTCCTCCTATCTGATACCTTATCCAATTCCAGTCTTTCTGAAAATCTTTTGTTACACTCTTTTTATTTAAAAGGTATTCATCAATCCATTGGTATTTCATAGCTTATTCTCTCCTATAATTTTTTTGAACTTTAAATTATTTGATTTTCACCCTTAAGTCGGTCACCAAACATGGTGTATGCAACATTTTTTATCATTTCAATAACCTCTTCTTTAGGCGTAGAAATAAGTCCTGAAGCTATAAAGCAAGCTAAACCGTGAGTGTAAATAATTATGTCACGAACATAACCGCTTACTTCTTTGCGTGACATATTAAGCTGATCTGCAATTTTTTGGGCAATTATTGCACTTGCACCTGTATCTGACAACATGCTGATATGCCCAAATTGAAATCCACTGCCGCCATTCATATATAAATAACAAAACAAATTAGGCTCTTCAAATGCTATTTCAATATAACCAATGCCCATATTTAAAAAAGTATAAATTCCGCTTTCTGTAATAGACAGCAATTTACTGTTAGCATAGTTTAAGGCATATTCGGCCAATGCCTTACGAAAACCTTCCATATTGCCAAAATGCCACGAAACAGGCTGAGTAGAACAACCTAGCTCTTTAGCTACGGTTTTAATATTAACAGCATCATAACCGTCACGAATAATCAAGTTAAGTGCAGTTTGCAAAATTTTCTCTTTGGGAATTTTGGGACTGCTTGGCATACAAACACCTCCAACACTATAAATAAGTTTATTGTAAATACATTTATAGTATAATTAATATAATTAATTTTGTCAAGCAAGCTCTAACAATTTTTAAAACTTCTATCGGATGTTTACTTGTTGCAATAATAAACGACTTATCAAAAAATCAATGTGTAAATAGAAAATTCTGTAATAATACTCATATTTCATTTTCTTTTATAAATTTCCGCAAAAATAAATTTCCTCATAAATTCTAAGGAATCATGAGGAAATTAAAAAAATTATAAACTTTAATACTAATAATATTCTTACTTATGTTTGCTTAATTTTTTAGATAGATTTTAATATACTGATATTAATATGAAAAAATTTAATTAATTGCTATGTAGTTGAAATGTTATAGTTGTAGCAAACATTTTTTCAATTTCATTGTAATTCATTGTAATATTACCATCATACTTTTTAACAACACGCCTAATACTTTTTATACCAACGCCATGAAAGTTAAAATCTTTTTTGGATGTAACAATATTTCCATTAGCTATGGATATAACTGCCCTATTTGATAATGTTCTTGAAAATGCTATTGAAGCAGCAAAAGAAACTCACGAAAAATTTATTAGTTTTTCAATTGATATTCGAAATACTAATTTTTTAGTTATAAGCATTACAAACTCAAGCAATAAAAAACCTCTGATAGCTAATGGAAATATTGTTACATCCAAAAAAGATTTTAACTTTCATGGCGTTGGTATAAAAAGTATTAGGCGTGTTGTTAAAAAGTATGATGGTAATATTACAATGAATTACAATGAAATT
>CABRLN010000004.1 GCA_902471875.1 uncultured Clostridium sp. | reverse complement strand
AGAAAGTAAACAAAGACCACAAAGGGAGGAATTTCGATTTCCTCCCTTTTGAAACCCACCTTAAACGACCAAGGTCAGTGACCTTGGATCCACGTTAGTAACAGTACATTCTCTGGTTAATTCTAGTTAAAGTTTGTCAATTTGCTTGTTTTTTATTAGTTCGCTAAATCATAATTTATGCCCCATCTCTACCCTATCTTACAAAAATGTCACATAAATTCTTCTAAATGTAATGTAAATGAATTTTTCAAACATAATTACTTTGTTATAATAAGCCTGTAATAAAAAGGAGGTCATTAATATGACAATTTTAGAGGTAAACTGTCTCGAAAAGATATATACAACTCGCTTCGGCGGAAACAAGGTTAAAGCTTTGTCAAATGTATCTTTTTCAGTTGAACAAGGTGAATATGTGGCAATAATGGGCGAATCAGGTTCGGGCAAAACCACACTTCTTAATATTCTTGCTTCGCTGGATAAGCCTACAAACGGTGAAGTTATATTGGGCGGCAGAAAAATTTCTGAAATTAAAGATAAACAGCTTTCAGCCTTCAGGCGTGACAATCTTGGTTTTGTATTTCAGGACTTCAATTTGCTTGACACATTTTCTTTAAAGGATAATATATTTCTTCCTCTAGTATTAGCAGGAAAGAACTACAAGGAAATGGAACAAAGAATATACCCAATTGCTAACAAGCTTGAAATAACAAATCTGCTGGATAAATTTCCTTACGAGGTTTCGGGCGGCCAAAAACAGCGTGCGGCTGTTGCAAGAGCATTAATAACAGAACCAAAGCTAATACTTGCTGACGAACCTACAGGTGCACTTGACTCCCGTTCGACTGACAGTATGCTTAAAATTTTTAATGATATTAACAGCATTGGTCAAACAATATTAATGGTAACTCACTCTACTAAAGCAGCAAGCCATGCCAGCAGAGTTCTGTTTATTAAAGACGGTGTTCTGTTCCACCAAATTTACCGTGGCAACTGTACCAATGAAGAAATGTACCAAAAAATTTCTGACACTCTTACACTAATTGCTACAGGCGGTGATAAAAATGAGTAAATTCTTTTATTCACGCTTAGCACTTACAAATATTAAGAAAAATTCCAAAACTTATATTCCTTACATTATAACCTGCATTCTTACTATTTCAATGTACTATATTATTGAGTCACTGTCATTAAACGAAGGCTTAGAAAAAATATATGGTTCTAGCGCTGTTATTTCAACCCTAAGTATGGGCAGTGATATTGTAGCAATATTTTCTGTAATTTTTTTATTTTACACAAACAGCTTTTTAATTAAAAAGCGAAAAAAAGAATTTGGCTTGTACAATATTTTAGGCATGGAAAAAAAGCATATTTTCAGGGTTATTGCCATGGAAAGTCTTTTTATAACCGTTATAAGCCTTGCAGCCGGCTTTCTGCTTGGCATTATACTTGACAAGTTAATGTTTCTAATTATTATTAAGCTATTAGGGTCTGACATTCCTCTCGGATTTTATGTTTCTACCAAAGCAATAAATGGAACTATTGTAATATTTGTTATTATTTTTGCAATATTGCTTTTAAATTCACTGCGTTTAATTCATATTGCAAAGCCTATTGAGCTTCTAAAAGGAGGCAACGTGGGTGAAAAAGAACCTAAAACAAAAATTATTATGACTATTTTAGGCATTTTATGTCTGAGTGGCGGTTATTATATATCTTTAACAGTAAAAGACCCTGTACTCAGCCTTACACTGTTATTTGTTGCGGTTATATTGGTTATTGTAGGAACATACTTTTTATTTACAGCAGGCAGCATAGCATTACTTAAGTTATTGCGTAAAAATAAAAATTATTATTATAAAACAAAACACTTTACATCAATTTCAGGTATGATGTACCGAATGAAACAAAATTCTGTAGGTCTTGCTAATATATGCATACTATCTACAATGGTTCTTGTAATGATTTCTACTACAACATCGTTAATGGTTGGCATAAATGACCTTTTAGATGCAAGATATCCGTATGACTTTAATATTCAAATTACGTCACCTTCAGAAGATTCTATTGATAAAGTTCAAAATATTGTTGATAACTTTGTAGAAAAAGAAAACATTGATATAACAACAAAAGTATCATATACTAACCTTATGTTTGCTGCTTTAAAAGACAACGATAACATACTGTTGCCTGAAGAGAAAAATATATATGACATGAATAATATTATATATGTTTCCATAATTACACTTGACGACTACAATAAACTTACAGGCGAAAATAAAATGCTGAATGACAACGAAGTATTTGTATTCTCTACAAGAGTCCAATACAACTACCCTAACATCAATTTTCCAAACAGTAAATACAAAGTTGCCGGTACAGTAGATAAATTTGCAACCGACGGATTTTTTACAGCAACAATATATGATGACCTTGGTATTGTTGTAAAAGACCGTGCTGAGATTGAAAAACTTTATCAAATGCAAAAAAAATCATATTCTGATCATTACTCCTTAATAACCAGCAATTATAGTATTAACGTAGATGCTGACAATATCACACAATGTAATCTATTTAATAGTTTGTCCGATACTATTAGCACTGAAGAAAATTATCAAAATATTTTTAGCAGTAAAAAAATTGATGAGGTTGATGACATACAAAGTCTGTTAACACAATGCAAAGCAGAACAAAGAAACAGCATTACATCATTATATGGCGGTTTGTTCTTCTTGGGTGTATTTTTAGGCACATTGTTTATTATAGCAACAATACTAATTATATATTACAAGCAGGTAAGCGAAGGATATGATGACAAAGACCGTTTTCAAATTATGCAAAATGTTGGTATGAGCCATAGTGAGGTTAAAAAGTCTATTCATTCACAAATACTTACAGTATTCTTCCTGCCTTTAATTGTAGCAGGCATACACATTGCCTTTGCATTTCCTATTATGTCTAACATACTGGCAATGCTGGGATTAGTAAATAATAGTCTTTATATTATGTGCACGATTGCATGCTTCTTGATATTCACCATAATATATGGAATTATATACTCATTAACAGCAAAAACATATTACAAAATTGTTGGTAAGAAAAATAGCTAACCCCTAATATTTTACACTATACAATCCTAAAGCGAAAGACGACAGAGACATAATGCTCTGTCGTCTTTCCTTTTTCTTTATCACAGATGTACAGCAATTAATTCTGTGATTTCTATAAAACGCTCTATTATTAAGAACTTGTATGCATAATTATAAAATCAATAATACATTTGACCGTTTTAATATTCATAAAAACTTGTATATTCACCATAACCGTTTTCTTCAAGAATTTTATGAACACGATATTTATTAACATTAAATGTAGCAATTTCGTCACTATAATCGTTATATACCCATTGTAAATAATAATCAAGCCTTTTTTGCTCAATTTCACTTAGACCGTTATTTTTGTCTTTTGCAAAAGGTGCAATATATTCAAATGCAGAGTCATCAAGGCTAATTACAAGTTCATTGCCCATCCATTCAATTTGTCCCTGTTGGTATAGCTTTATATTTTCTCTTGCAATTAAAGCATCAACATCAATTAAATTATAACCTGCAAGGAATATCATTGAAAATGCAACTAAAAAAGCAAAAAAATTAACTTTTTTAAATATCTGCTTTACAATTATGAGAATAAATACAACAAGCAAAAATGCCATAAACACACTGGTATTAATACGCAATGATGTATAACCGTATTTGTTAATATACATAAACATTTTTGCCAAAGCTGTAAAAATAAACACCATTGTAAAGGCAGACATCATTATTGATATTACTCGTAGTCCGGTTGGCATTACCCCGTTTACCCGCTTTGTAAGCAACAAAAGTAACGAAATAATAACGATATTTATTGCGGTTACAACACACAGTTCAAAAAAACCGTTTCGGGCATAATCAACTATTGTATAATTCTTTGGCAAAAGATTTTCTGCAATAAAGCTAACAAAATATGCTAGCTGTGACAATAAATATAAGAAATAAACTACGCACAATGGAATGGCTATAGAATACATTAACACCGGAGGCGCAATGTGACAGCCTTCTGACATACTCATTGAATGATATGTGTTATAGTTATTTCTAAGCTCCTTCTCTGACCCGTACTTTGTGTACCAGCTGCTGAAAATTGCCATAGCAACAGGCAAGCCTACAATAGCAAACCATATGTATTTAAGCAGTTTTGAAATAAAATTATCAAAAACAAAAGAGAACATTGCCCTAAACATTTCGTCACCCATTAACAATAGTGACGAAACAATGGCTACCAACGGCACAGCTATACACAAGCCTGAAATTATCCACTTTGCATTACCGTTCTTTTGCCCCTTTTCTCGCTTAAACAAAGCACTGAACATAGAACCATAGTTGACAAAAGGATTGTAAAACAGGCTAAGAAATAATTCATTAAACCTGCTTCCATGGCGTCTTCGTTCCTTGCCGCCAGTAGAATAAATCCAGTAAAACAAGCCCAAAATCAAAAACATAAAATCCATAGCCAGAACAAGCCTGTTGCTATAAAAGGTAAAGCTTAAGCTAAACAAAGCTAAAACACCAAACATTATATTATGAAGCAGATCAACCTTTATGCCCTTTTTGCGAACGTAAATATAAGACACTGCTAAGCTTGCCAAAAAGAATATGCTTGCTCCTATACCAAATTCAAACCATACCGAAACAATAAGCTGTATAGACAAAAAACCCAGTATAACCGCAAACACGGCAAAAAGTCTGTCAACCTTGTCAAATACTTTTTTTACCACACTGGTAAAGCCATTGTTTGGCATTCCATTATACGGCGGTGTTTGAGGATTTTTATAATTTGGCGAGTAACCATAGTTTGCATTTGGAGCACCGTTTGGCGAGTAACCATAGTTTGCATTTGGAGCACCGTTTGGCGAGTAACCATAGTTTGCATTTGGAGCACCATTTGGCGAGTAACCATAGTTTGCATTTGGAGCACCATTTGGCGAGTAACCATAGTTTGCATTTGGAGCACCATTTGGCGAATAACCATAATTAACATTTGGATTATCATTTGGCAGACAACCGTTGTTAACATTTTGACTGCTGTCTGAATTTACATTTTGCTGAAAGCTGTCACCGTAATAATTTTGGCTGCTCTCAGACTGTTTGTTATTTACATTGCTCTGACCGTTTGTATCAGGCTGACTTTTATTCTCCTGTACAAAGTCGGTATTCTCTAAAACTTGTTGATTTCCTTGATTATTTATCCGACTTTTTTGAGCAATGTAAGGGTTACTAAATTCGTTCATATTACCTTTATTCATACATACCTCATCTTCTCTGAAATTAGTCATCAGACTCATCATCTGTATATTCCAAAATATCCCCAGGCTGACATTTTAATGCTTTACAAAGCTTATTAAGTGTAGAAAATCTGACAGCCTTTGCCTTACCTGTTTTAAGTATAGATAAATTTGCAGGTGTAATTCCAACTTCAGCGGCAAGCTGAGCTGATGACATTTTTCTTTTGGCCAACATAATATCAACATTTACCATAATTGCCATACATACTCATCTCCCGCCTAAATTGTAAAATCGTTTTCTTCTTTAATTTCAACCGCATAGTTAAAAATATTTCTTAAAACCAGTAAAATTAAACCAACAAATAAAAAAGCTAAAGAGATAAGTGAAAATACCCAAGAAACTAATGAAATAAAAAAGCTTATAACGCCTACCAAAAACACCCCTGCACACACCAGTGTTAAATATGTAGTGTTCTTTTTTACAAACACATTGCCCTTATTGATGTTGCTGAGAAGCATATGAAGTGCCACCATAGTGCCCAACGCTGGCAAGTACAAAGCATAAATTCCTACCGCAACAGAAAATGCAATATTTGTTGTATTAGTCGCTAGCAGACTGTAACCTTCACCTATGACAGGAACAAAAAATGCACTGGCTGCCAATAACAGCAATAATATTCTTACCACCCATATTGATGCTATAATAGACTTTATCGGCTTCATTTAATTCCCCCTCTTCGAAAATATATTAACACCACTGTTATTAAATGTCAATTATTAGTTATCGTTTTTCAATAATATTTACCATTTATTAAAATATATTTATATAATTATTAAAAAATCTTATGCTTAGGGCCATACTAAACGTAAATATCTTTTAAATTTGATGTGTATATTGTCAATAAAAAACTATACAACAACAAAACCGCCGCACCTTAGCTTAACAAAGCCAAGATACGGCGGTTTTTTATTATAAATACATTATAAAATAAGTTTGGGGACTTACTTTATTTTATATTGCCACAGGCATTTGCCTGTTATTGCTGTAGGTAAATTGGTTAATTTAAAGAGAATTACCTGCAAATATTACACCCTGTTAAATACAAACTTGTCACCGTCCAAAGCACACTCTACCTTGTCGCCTGCTTTAACCTTGCCTTCAAGAATTTCTTCACTAATTTTATCCTCAATGTTAGAGCAAATTGCTCGTCTTAGCGGTCTTGCTCCATATACAGGGTCAAAACCAACCTTTGCAATACGCTGAATTGCCTCATCTTTAAATGTAATGGTAATATCCATATCGGATAACCTTTTTGTTAAAGAGCTTAACATAAGCTTTGCAATTTTTGCAATTTCAGTGTCTGACAGCTTTGTAAATACAATAATGTCATCAACTCTGTTCAAAAACTCAGGACGAAAGGTATTTTTCAGCTTGCCCATAACAGTTTGTTTAATTCTTTCAAAGTCATTGTCGGACTTTTTGTCGCTGTCAAAGGCAAAACCGAGGTCATTGGATGTTTGGTTGGTAATAAACTTTGCACCAACATTTGATGTCATAATAATTATGGTATTTCTGAAATCCACCAGTCTGCCTTGTGAATCTGTAAGTCTGCCATCATCAAGAATTTGCAAAAGCATATTAAATACATCAGGGTGAGCCTTTTCAATTTCGTCAAACAGAACAACAGAGTACGGGTGACGTCTTACCTTTTCGGTTAGCTGACCGCCCTCATCATAACCAACATAACCAGGAGGTGAACCAACCAGCTTTGATACGGTATGCTTCTCCATAAATTCTGACATATCAAGTCTTATCATACTGTTTTCATCGCCAAACATTGCTTCTGCAAGAGCCTTGCAAAGTTCTGTTTTACCTACGCCTGTAGGACCTAAGAAAATAAATGAACCTATTGGCCGCTTAGGGTCTTTTAAGCCTACTCTGCCTCGCCTTATAGACTTAGCTACGGCAGTAACAGCCTCCTCTTGACCAATTAATCTTTTATGCAGAATTTCTTCCATTTTTAGAAGTCGTTCGCTTTCTTCTTCGGTAAGCTGTGAAACCGGCACGCCTGTCCAACCCGAAACTACAGCAGCTATGTCTTCTTCTGTAACCTGGTTTACACTGCCGCCCTTTTCTGACTTCCAATTATTAACAGCTATTTCGTGCTTTTCTCTCGCCTGCTTTTCTTCATCTCTTAGCTTTGCGGCATCTTCAAACTTCTGTGCATTTACTGCTGCACTCTTTTCCGCCTCAAGACGTTCAATTTCTTTTTCAAGTTCTTTAATTTCTTCAGGCTCGGTATGGTCCTGAAGTCTTACACGAGAGGCTGACTCGTCAATTAAATCTATTGCCTTATCAGGTAAAAACCTGTCGTTAATATATCTTGAAGACAGCTTAACGGCGGCATCAATTGCTTCGTCTGTAATTTTTACCTTGTGGTGTGCCTCATATCTGTCACGCAATCCCTTTAAAATTTCTACGGTTTCTTCCTGTGTAGGCTCTCCTACTGTTACAGGCTGAAAACGGCGCTCAAGGGCAGAATCTTTTTCAATATATTTTCTATATTCGTTTAAGGTTGTTGCACCAATTACTTGAAAATCACCTCTTGCAAGTGACGGCTTTAGAATATTTGCGGCATCGGACGAACCTTCGGCACTGCCTGCACCTACTATTGTATGAAGCTCATCAATAAACAGGATTATATTTCCTGAATTTTTAACCTCATCAATTGCATTTTTAATTCTGTCCTCAAAATCACCACGGTACTTTGTACCGGCTATCATACCTGTTAAATCAAGGGAAACAACTCGCTTGCCCTGAAGCAAGTCTGGTACTTCATTGTTGGCAATTTTCAAAGCCAAGCCCTCGGCTACTGCTGTTTTACCAACACCCGGCTCACCAATTAAGCAAGGGTTATTTTTTGAACGTCTTGATAGAATTTGAATAACCCTTTCAATCTCTTTCTTTCTGCCAATAACAGGGTCAATTTCGCCCTTTTTAGCCTTTGCTGTAAGGTCAACACCGTACTTATCAAGAGTTTCTGTTTTACCGCTGCCTGTGCTTTTAGTCTTTTCAACATTGCTTGTAAAGCTCTCGGCATTGTTGTTAAGCTGGTCTTTTATATTGTCAACAATATCTACAGGCTTTGCACCAATTTCGTTTATCATTCTTACTGCATAACTGTCATTGTCTTCAAGCAAGGCAATAAGAAGATGCTCCGTACCAACATAGTTATGATTTAAACGTGAGGCAATAACCATTGCCATTTGAATAACTCTTTTACTACGTGGTGTAAGGTCGGCTGTAGTAAGCCTGGTCATACTTCCAACACCTATTTTTTCTTTAATATTGTTTTCAACTGCCTCAAAGGATACCCCCGAGCCTTCAAGTGCTACAGCGGCAACACCAGTGTTTTCTTGTAAAAGGCCAAGCAAAATATGCTCTGTGCCAATATATGTGTGTCCAAGCTGTTGTGCGTTATCAATAGCATAATTCATAGCCTTGTTGGCATTTTCTGTAAAACCGTTAAATTTATACATAACATCATACCTCCAATAACGAATTTTTCATAATACTCTTATCTACATAATTTTAACTCTTATACACTACACATTTTGTCGCATTTTATGGCAGTGTATTTTATAACTGTTTTTTAATAAGGTCTGCTCTTAGTTTATCTCTTTGCTGTGGCGAAAGTTCTTTACCGCTGTTCAGCGTAAGAGTTGCCGGCTGAAGCTCTACAAGCATACTGTTGACAGTATCAAGAGAGATATTGTCTATAATTTTTTCAGATATACCCATTCTTACTGCAGAAAGCAGTGAAAGAGCCTCCTTGTTATTTATAAGCATTGCATATTTAAGAGAACCCAAACATCTCATAATATAATCCTGACTGTCTAAACGATTGCACAGCTCTTTTCTGGCCTCACGCTCGTTAGATAATAGCTGCATTGCAACACTGCGAAGATTTTCAATTGCCGTTTCTTCTGACAATCCCAATGTAACTTGGTTTGAAAGCTGGTATAAGGCCACCTGTGCGTCACTGCCCTCACCATAAGTTCCGCGCAATGTTAAACCGATTTTTGAAAGATTATCCTCTAACCGGTGAATAATACCACCCGACTGCAATGCAGGCAAATGCAACATTACCGATGCTCTTAAGCCTGTACCAAGATTTGTAGGACACTGTGTAAGATAACCCAGCTTATTGTGAAAAGCAAATCCTAATGCATTATCAAGCAGGGTGTCAATTTTGTCGGCAATATCATAAGCCTCTTTTAAAGACAAACCGTCTGACATAACCTGTATTCTAAGGTGGTCTTCTTCGTTTATCATTATACTGATAGACTCGTCCTCGGTAATTAACAGATATTTTCCCACCTTGTCTGCTGCAAATGCAGGGCTTATAAGGTGACGCTCAACAAGAGAGGTAGCTTCAACCTGTGAAAGTTGCGACATATTAATAAACTTGAAGGTTTTAGCAATATAAGAATTGCTGTTTTCTAGTGCCTCTTTAATTTTGTTTGCTACCTGATTTTTCTGCTGTAAACTCATAAGATGCGGAAAAGGATATCCGTTAAGATTTCTTGCAAGTCTTATACGAGAGCTTATTACAACATCGCCCTCTTTACCGCTTTTGTCATACCATTTATTTGCCATTGTTTTCACCCTCCTCCATTTCATTTATTTTATCTCTTAGCTTTGCGGCAAGCTCAAAATTTTGCTCCTTTACAGCCTTTGCCAATTCTTGTCTTGTTTTCTCAATTTCTCTTGCAGCCTTTATATCAGCACCGGCACCTGCTGCAATTTTGCCAGTATGTTGGATATTTCCGTGTATTTTTTGAATTGACGGCAGTAGCTCATCATAAAAATTATTGTAACACTCTGCACAGCCAACCTTTCCGGAACGTGCAATATCTGCAAATGATGAACCGCAGGATTTACAGCGTGTTGCACTGGTACGTGACGGTAATCCGTCACCGAAAAAGCTACCCAAAAAGCTGCTGAAATCAGTAGCAGTATGAGTAAAAATACTGCCTAATCCCTTTTCTTTTGCACAGTTAGGGCAAAGCCACATTTCAGTATATTCTCCATTAACCATTGACTTAACATGGGTTGTAGCCTGATGTTTTCCACATAATTCACAAATCATAATTTTTTCCTCCTTATAAAGTTAAAAGCATATTTTTAAGTACTGTTGATCTTACGGCATTTCTTAAAGACTTTGGAATATCTGTAAAAGCTCTTTCGGATATTGCTGACGCCATAATTTTCATAATCTGTGGTGAAATAATGTTATTAGCTGCCAAATTTTCTAAAATCACATTGGCTGAAGTTGCGTCAAGAGAATTGCCAATAGAATTAACTACGTGCATAATTATATTGCCAGGCCCCGTTGAAAAATGAACACGTGTAATGCGTATATAGCCACCACCGCCACGTCGGCTTTCGACAATATAGCCATTTTCCTGCGTAAATCTGGAGCTTAATACATAATTAATCTGGCTTGGAACACACCCCAAATTGCTTGCAAGCTCGTTACGCTGAATTTCTGCTATACCATTACTTTGGTCAAGCATATTCTTTATATAGTCCGCAACCAAATCACTCATTCTCATATTTGTCACCTCTGTATTTTAATATACAATTTATATTAAAATCGAATAATTTAACTTTGTTTGACCTTTGTTTTTTGATTTTCCCTGACCTTTAACTATATTATATGTTTATAGTCAGTCAAAGTCAAAGTCAAAAATAGTCAAATTTTAATGTTTCTTTACAGCTTTTCTTTTATTTTCTTTAATTTGCTTTAAATTACTCATAGTTTCTAATTTTTCAAAAATTTTATTAAAACTTTTACCTTCTCTAAAAATAGAAAACAAGGTCAGTTTCCTAACCTTGTTCAAAAATTATTTATATTTACCAACCTTTTTTCGTTTATTAACAGACACAATGCCACCAATAGCCCCTGCACACAACATGGCAACCATTTTAGTTACTGTCAACATTGAAACAGGTTCAACACTTATAGAAAGACCAACAGTAAATACAACTAAAAACATAGAAAATGCAGTTGCCAGCCCCAACAGTAACCCCATCGCCTTGTAAAGTCTAACAGCCGTATAGCTTCCTGCAAATGCAGATACTGCACTTATAACCTGTAATATAATAAACACTGCATTAGTCGGTATTTGCCCCATTTTTACAAGAACATACGACAGCAATACTATTAACAGACTGCAAAGTAATATTCCTACCAATGTACCAATAAGCACCGAACGTAATATTTTCAGCTTGCTGTTGTCTTTATACATATATATACCTCCTAAGCACTCCTAAGAAAGTTTATTCATATTAAAGACAAATTATGTTAAAGTGTACCTAAAAAGATTAAATATGACAACAAAAATTTTTGATAATTATAATTTTTTTGCAGATATAGATAATATCAAATTAATTGTTATATAAATTATTGTGAGTAGAATAAATTCTTCGCTACACCACTACATAAAAAATAATCGGGCAAGTTACCCTACCCGAAAAATTTTTGCTTATTTAAATATATTTACTTAAGCTTGTCCTTATTAACCTGCTGCTGATAAGCCAAAATTTCGTTGTAAATTCTTTCGCAATTATTATGGTCATTAAATTTATAAAAATCTTCAACCCTTGCAACATATTCCGGCTTCATTTGGCAGTTATTTTCCATATATTCACACAGCAAATCAACCAACTGCTCACTTTCAGTACAAATTTCGCCAAATCCCATTGTATCGTAGAAAAATCCTCCGTCTTCATAATGTGCAGGAAGTTGTGACGGATGGAAATAAATCAACGGCTTTTTCATATAAGCAAAATCAAACTGTACCCCCGAATAATCAGTTACCATTAGGCTTGATTCCTGAAAGGCTTTTTCGTAGTTAAAATCACCTACTGATGAAACAACCTCAACATAGTCATCAGGCTTAAAATCATTTACCTGTGAGCTTAAAATAGGGTGTAAAACATACATAATCTTATATCCTGTACGTTTAGCCGTTTCAATAAGCTTTTGGTTATTAATAAGGTCATTGTAAATTTTATAATATGTTGTATGCTTAAATTCGGGGTTGTAAGCACGCTGTTCGCCTTCACTGGTTGTAACAGGCATAGCGTTATACATACGCCATGTTGGAGAAAGCAAAATTTGCTTTTTATCATTATTAATCAAACCGTCATATCTGCCTATACCTGTCATTTTTAAAATGTTAAAGTTTTGGTAATTGTAGGCATGGCTGCTTAAATTTTTATATTCATATTTTGACGCTAAAAAATACATTTGCGTATTATCAACAATTCTTTGCTGTGCCATTGCACATTTTTGAACAGACAAGCCATGCTGTAAACACATTGAAGGGAAATTACATAAACCCCTTATAAACCTTGAACGGTCCATACTGTACCCATTAAACGGAAATACATTTGAATTGGTAATAAGAGCAATATCTGTATTTAAAAACAGCATTTTATGTTTAAACGAATGGTTTCTAACAGGCTTTAAGCCATCTTCTTTAAGTCTTTTATAGTCAGAGGTATTTTTATCTATTATATAATATTTTGAAATACCATCCTTTTTATTTGCACAATACCTGTATAAATATTCGCAGCTGTCACCGCCCTTATACATTTTGTCATACATAAGCCATATTTTTTTATTTTTGTATAACGGTCGTGTAAGCCAATATTGAATTCGTGTAATAAAGCTACGTTTGCTCTCTTTAAAAACGCCCGGAAGAAATTTAAGCTCTCTTTTAAGTGTATCAAAAGCTGATGCCTTGTTTATAACAATAGCTTTTGCATTGTCAACATATGCAACATATTGGTTAAATCTCCAATAAGCATTGTCAGGCTTCAATGTAAATTTTGACCAATGGTGCAAAAATGACAGCTTAAGCGGAATAACCGTATATCTGTAACGAGCAAAAAATGATAGTGATTGTACGCTTTTACTTGTATCAAGAGGAAGCTCGAGATGAAAAGTAAACTTTTTATATGCACTAATGCCAAAATATTTAGTCAGCGAGTAACGGTCAGTATCAGTTAAACAATATTTTTGGTCGTTAAACCTAACATACAAGTCAATATTGTCCAAATCAAATACCCGTCTGAAAGAACCGTCAATAACAAGCTTACCGTCACGATAATCTATTACATGCATACCCACTCTTTGGTCAGTAAGGCGAGCAACAAAAACATTGTCACAGTTAAGATAAACTTCATTTTTACCTTCAACATTTACAAGAGGCATATCCTTAAAACTGCAATTATATTTCAGCATATAAAACATTTCTGCTGCTTCTTCACTATATCCAAGAGATTTATATTTATTTCTGTTTAGCACATAGCTGTTGTCAACATATTTTAAAACTTCTCGTGCAGCATCAAAAAATTCTGCAAGCTCTTTAGAATTCATATTTCGCTTGTTACGGTTATTCATATTAGCCAAAAATCTTGTAGAAATGGCAAATATAGAATAAAACTGAATAAATTCAGGCACAGCACTAAACTTTTCTTTGCCTGCATTAATAAGCGGCATTAAAAAGTTACACAAGGAATCTTTATACCAATCTTTATAATTTGACGGAATATAGTATAAATAATCATCCTCGTAAGGCATAAAATACTCAAATTCAGCACTACCGACAAAAATGTATTCCGGATAATCAATTTGTACCCTTAACGCAAAATCTGTAAAATATTCATACTTAAGCTTTGTATTAAATTTATATGATCTAAAAATATCCGCTTTATATAAAGTACCGCAAACCTCCGGATTAATCATATTTGGGTTATCAGCAAGACTAACTACAATAGGGCTGTCTGAATTTCTTGTGTTTAACCTATAGCTTTTTCTTTCTTTAAATACAGGGTTAATACAATAACGCTGTACTGCTACATTAGGTACATTTTCAAATTGCTTACAAGCATCAAGACATTTTTGAAAATAGTTACTGCTGAAAACGTCCCCACAACGACAAACAGTTATATAACTACCGTTTGCATTTTCCATAGCAAGATTACAAGCTTCTGCCTCTGTTTTAGCAGACTTAGTGCAAATAACCTTACAAATTGACAAATTTCCTATAGAGTTTTTGCTGCTGCCGTCATCAGTAGTATCTATTATAAGAACCTCTATTTTTGTAGAATCAAAACCTTTCTGCTTACATATTGAAGATAGGGTATCTATTAACTTATTATTCCCCTCTAAATAAGGAATAATAACAGAAACAACTGTATTGCCCATATTTCCTCCAAAAATCAAAAATATATCTCAATAAATTATAACACACCTAGGATAAATTGCAAATAATTCTTTCATATTATGTTAATACGCAATAGTTTTTGTTTATATTGTTAAAATACAATTAAAAAACTTATTTCCAATTTATTACAATTAACAATAAATAATCCATATTTGATATAAATAAAATTTGTATTATTTTTTACTTAAGGCAATACCATACAATTACACCTAATAATTCATTACACATCTTGTTTGAACATTCCTTGTTAAGTTGAAAACAAACTTTTTAGCTTACATTTCATATTTTTATATAATCTAACAAACATCTAAAGAGTATAATTGCATAAATTACCTTGATATAATTTAATTATTAACCTGTTTTTTATTAATTAGACATACATACATTATAAAAACTCTGTAAAACATCACACCGTTCTACAGAGTTAATTAATTTACTTATTCTTATTTTGTCTTTTTATTCTTCTTAACTGCACGCACAATAACAAATGCTATATATATAATAAACAGCACACAAATTATACTTGCCATTATAATAAACAGCTGTGATGTTACAATATTTTTTGCAATGGTTAAGAAATATTTCAAATCACTTTTTTCAACAGTTTCAGACGCTACAAGGTTTACCTTTGTAAGTTCTTCGCCTTTATACGAAACTGTTGCCGTACCTAATACTGTTCCTTTTTCTATTGGAGCATCTATAGTGTCTTGACATTTTGTCTTTATGGTTATGTCCTTTTCATTTACATCTTTCGCAAGCATTGTAGAATATTCAAATTCAGGAACAAGGTCAATTTTTTCTGCATTGTCACCATAATTTACATTAATACTGCAAACCTTATCGTCATTACCGATTACTGTACGCATTGCTACATTTTCGTATGCCCATTCGTACAATTCTTTACTTTCTAAAATTGCATAGTTAGTATCAAGCTCGTAACCGTCATCATCATAGCACGGTGCGTTATATGCAACGCACATATAAGCAACATTGTCTTTTAACGCTGTAGAAACAAGGCAGTGTCCTGCCTCGTCGGTAGTACCTGTTTTTATACCTTTGGCATATTTATAGTAGTACTCTTTTTCGTCAGGGTTTATCATTTTATTTGTGTTTACAAGAGGTTCTTCGTCTTCACCATCTATATAATATTCTACAGTATTTGTTATATCTGTAAAATATGGTGTTGTCATAGCAAAACGTGCTATTTTTAGCATATCTTCGGCTGTAGTATATTGGTCTTTATCATGCAGTCCGTGAGGATTTTTAAAATTTGTGTTCTTACAGCCCAATTCCTTAGCCTTGTCATTCATCAGCTTAACAAAAGCGTCAACATCTCCCTCACATACATAGTCAGCCAAAACCAAAGCAGCATCGTTACCGGAGCTTACCATCATACAATGCAGCAACTGAAATACCGAAAGCTCTTTATCAATGTGATTCTCCAAACCTGAAAGAGAACTGCCTGTACCTGCAAGCTCATTAAGTACCTCTTCTTTAATTTTAACCTTAGTATCTTCAAGATTTTTTACCTTTTCAGCAGTAATAATGTAAGTCATTATTTTTGTAGTAGAAGCAGGGTAACACTTTTTATCTGAATTTTTACTGTAAACCACTGTATCGGTGTCTAGGTTAAGCAAATATAAAATATCAGTTTTTGTGTCAAAATCAATAGTATTTTTTACTGCACCTGCCGAAATTGCTGACGAGGCAATAACAACTATTGACATTAAAAGCGCAGAAATAATTGAAAGCTTTTTCTTCATTACTTGTTCATTCCTTTTATTTTTATGTTTAATATTTAATGTTCAACTATTAAAACAATTATATAAATAAATCTATACTAAATATGATACAACATTCTTTATCAAATTACAAACAATAAATAGATTTTTGTTGAAATTTAATTAAAACCACCTTCACCAACTTTTGCAAATAGTCGTTTTACCTCACCGTTTAACAACTTATGCTCAGGCAGCTGCAGTTCAGGATCCTTTTCAAGTATTTTTGCCGAGGCTTTGCTTGCCTCCTGCAAACAATCCATATTAGCAAGGTCGGCAATTTTCATCTCTGGCAAGCCGTGCTGTCTTGAACCAAAAAAGTCACCCGGACCTCGCAGCTTTAAATCTGTATCGGCTATTTCAAAGCCGTTACTTGTTGAACACATGGTTTTCAATCTTTCGACAGTTTCAGGATTGGTATTATCTGAAAGCAAAATACAATATGATTTTTCATTGCCTCGTCCTACCCTGCCCCTTAGCTGGTGCAACTGTGACAAGCCAAAGCGTTCAGCATTTTCCACCACCATAACAGTAGCATTGGGTACATCAACACCAACCTCTATAACAGTAGTTGAAACAAGAAGCTGTATTTCGCCTGCTTTAAAGCGATACATAATACCCTCTTTTAATGCGCCCTTCATTTTACCATGAAGCACTCCAACCGAATAGCTTTTAAATTCGTTTTGCTGAATATCATTTGCATATTGCTCAGCAGCGGCAACATTTATCATTTCGTTTTCTTCAACTGCAGGACAAACAATATAGCATTGTCTGCCTCTGTCTAAATGGTCTTTTATAAAATTATACATTCTGTGCCTTTTTTTACTGTTTATCAAAAATGTATCAACAGGCTGCCGCCCCGGAGGCATTGTGTCTATTATAGACAGGTCCAAATCACCATAAATTATAAGTGCCAAGGTACGAGGAATTGGGGTTGCCGACATAACCAACAAATGAGGATTTTCACCCTTTTCTACCAATATGTTTCGTTGCTCTACACCAAAACGATGCTGTTCGTCTGTAATTACAAGCCCCAGTTTTCTAAATTCAACTGTATCCGACAAAAGTGCGTGAGTACCCACAACCAAATCACAAGCGCCTGTAACGACAGCATCTTTTATTCTTCTTTTTTGTGCTGTGGTATTTGCACCTGTAAGCAATTCAACGTTTACCCCTGTACCCGAAAACATTTTTACAAACGAATTATAATGTTGCTCTGCAAGAATTTCTGTAGGTGCCATAAATGCAACCTGATATCCGTTTTTTACAACAGTATAACTAATACCTGCTGCCACCGCTGTTTTTCCACAACCAACATCACCTTGTACAAGTCTGCTCATAGGATATTTATTTTTCATCATATCTTTAATGCAATCATCCATGGCCTTTTGCTGACCGCTTGTAAGTTCAAACGACAACAATTCTTTATATTGGTTTGAGTAGTCATTCTGAATATTAATCAAAGTCTCGCTTTTTCTGCCATTTTTCATTGAGAACAATCCCAGTGACAAAACAAGCAATTCTTCAAAAATCAATCTTTTTCTTGCTTTAACCAGTTCTTCTTTATCAGAAGGAAAATGTACATTTTTAAGTGCATATTCATAGCTTACAATGTCATACTCTTTTCTTATATCCTCAGGAATGCTTTCTTTTACATTATCAGGAAGCATTTGCAATGCATTTACAACGGCATTTTCTATTTGTCTTGTTGTAAGTCCGGCTGTACAGCCATAAATAGGACGAATTTGACGTACCTTGTTACTTTGTGAGAATTCAGGTGATACAAGCTCCAACCTATTCATAGAAGAATGTACCTTTCCCATAAAAACATACTCACAATTATAAATAAGCATATTTTTTATGTAGCGATTATTAAAAAACGTTGCTGTAACTGCACCTGTGTCATCAGTTAAACGAACCTTGGTAATTATTTTTCCACCCGCCACTCTTGACTCTGACGGCGGTGCAGTAACCATTGCCTTTACACAGCAAATTTCATTTGCCTGTAAATCTGCAATATTAACATAATTACTCCAGTCCTCGTAGGTTCTTGGATAGTAGCAAATTAGTTCGCCCACTGAACGCACCCCAAGCTTTCTAAAAAGCTCACCTCTTTTTTTTCCTATACCCTTTAAATTCTCAATAGGAAATTCAAATAACGATGCCACAAAAACACCACCTTTTAAATGATTCAATCATTTTTGTAACCAATTAAATCCTTAATAACCTCACTGCCTGCAATTATACCTGCAACAGGCGGCACAAAAGCCACACTGCCCGGTGCAATTTTTCGCTGTTGTTGTACAGTTTGAATATAATTGGGTTTTTTAGCTGTTTCGGTAGAATACACTACCTTTAAACTTTTTACTCCTCTCTTTTTAAGCTGCTGACGCATTACTCTCGCCAGTGGACAAACAGAAGTTTTATAAATATCAGTAACAACAAAGGCTGTTGGGTCAAGCTTGTTACCTGCACCCATACAGCTTATAACAGGAGTTCCTGCTTTTTTTGACTGCATAATTATTTCTATTTTTCCCGATACTGTGTCAATAGCATCTACAACATAATCATATTTAGTAAAATCAAATTTATCTGAATTTTCAGGAAGAAAAAAACATTTATGTTCATTTACAATAGCTTTAGGATTAATTGCCTTTATCCTTTTTGAAATAACACTAACTTTATTTTGACCAACAGTATCTACTGTTGCTATTATTTGTCGGTTTATATTAGAAAGGTCAACAGTGTCATTGTCAATAACATCAATTATCCCCACACCGCACCTGGCAAGCACCTCTACAACATATCCGCCTACGCCGCCTACACCAAAAACGGCCACCCTGCTGTTTTGTAAAATTTCTAAAGCATCTTTACCAAGCAACAATTCTTCTCTTGAAAAAATATTGTCCATAACTATTCCTCTTATATTTTATTGCAACATAATATATTTTATAATATCACACCTGTTTAATTTACACAAGACGATGTTGATATCTAAATTAAACAATTTATAAATTACAATTTTAAATATTACTAAAATTACTTTTACAAACATTTCAAAATAAAGACAGATAATTCTCATACAAAAAAGAGGTTGCCGTAATCGACAACCTCTATAAATACTATAACTAAGCTAAATGAGTAACTTAAGCTAAAATTACTTAAGCTCAACCTCTGCGCCAGCCTCTTCAAGCTGCTTCTTGATGTCCTCAGCCTCGTCCTTAGAAACGCCTTCTTTAACAGCCTTTGGAGCACCTTCAACAAGCTCTTTTGACTCCTTTAGACCAAGACCTGTAATGCCACGAACAACCTTGATAACATTCATCTTGCTTGCGCCGAATGACTTTAGAACAACGTCAAACTCTGTCTTTTCAGCAGCAGCAGCAGCCTCACCAGGAGCAGCAACAGCTACAGCAGCAGCGGCAGATACACCAAATTCGTCCTCTACAGCGTGTACAAGCTCAGAAAGCTCCAATACTGTTAGAGTTTTTAATTCTTCAATAATAGCAGTAATTTTCTCAGATGCCATGATAATAAACCTCCATGTTATAAAAATAAATTAATGTTCAAATTATGTCTGCTAAATTATTCAGCAGTTTCTTCTGCAGGTGCAGTCTCCTCAGCAGGAGCCTCACATGCTTCTACTCCACCCTTGTCAACAATAGCTTGTACGGCACGGGCAAAGCTTGCAATAGGTGCCTGGAATGCACCAAGTACATTAGCAAGAAGTACCTCACGAGATGGCAACTTAGCCAGACTCTGGATTTTATCCATATCAATAATGGCATTATCCATATAACCTGTCTTAACCTCAAAATTGTCATGAGAATCTGCAAACTTACAAAGAATACGAGCAGCAGCTACATAATCTTCGTCAGAAGTTGCAAGAGCAGTTGTGCCCTCCAGCACTTCCTTCATATCAGCAAGACCTGCGTTGTCAGCAGCTCTTGATAACATTGTGTTCTTTACAACTGTGTACTTAACGCCAGCCTCTCTTAGCTCTTTACGAAGCTGTGTGTCGTCTTCTACAGTAATACCTTCATACTTAACTACAATACCTGCAATAGAGTTCTGTAGTCTTTCTGTAAGATCAGCAACTAATGCTTTCTTTTGTTCAAGAACCTTTTCACTTGCCAAAATAGTTCACCTCCATAAAGTAATAGGTGTTATGCAACAAAAAGTGCCTTTCCATTTGCGAGGAAAGGCACAGAACGACTGTATATTGTCATACTGACTTGTCCTCGGCAGGTAGGTAACTTCCTGTTATGTGCAATACACCTGCTGTCTTAGAACAGCATATATACCATTACATAAAGTAAAGGATTTGTTTTTATCAGCCCTCTGTCTGACCGCCAACCTTGTTAGGGTTAATGCGAACACCAGGACCCATTGTGCTTGTAACAGCACAAGATTTAATGTACTGACCCTTTGCAGCAGCCGGCTTAGCTTTTACAATAGCCTCCAGTAAAGTATTAAAGTTTTCAACTAACTTTTCTTTACCGAAAGATGACTTACCGATTGGACAGTGAATAATATTAGTTTTGTCAAGACGATACTCAATTTTACCTGCCTTAGCTTCTTTAACAGCTTTAGCAATGTCAGGTGTTACAGTACCAGCCTTAGGGTTTGGCATTAAACCACGAGGACCCAGGATTTTACCCAGACGACCTACAAGACCCATCATATCAGGTGTTGTAATAAGAACATCAAAATCCATCCAACCCTCTGACTGAATCTTCTGTGTCATTTCCTCGGCACCTACAAAGTCAGCACCTGCTTCCTCTGCAAGTTTTACATTGTCGCCCTTACATACAGCAAGAACCTTTACATTTTTACCTGTACCGTTTGGCAATACAATAGCTCCTCTAACCTGCTGGTCAGCATGACGGCTATCAACACCAAGCTTTACATGTACTTCAACTGTTTCATCAAACTTTGCAGTTGATGTCTTTACAACTAAATCCAATGCTTCATCAGCATCATAAAACTTTGTTCTGTCAATCAGCTTAGCACTGTCAACATATTTCTTTCCGTGTTTCATTGTGTTCCTCCCTATAAAGTGGTAAAATCGGATCTTTTCCTCCCACCTGGGCAGTTAGATCAATCGACTACTTCAACGCCCATACTACGAGCTGTACCAGCAATCATGCTTATTGCTGTATCGATATTAGCAGCATTTAAGTCTGGCATTTTCTGCTCAGCAATCTGCTTAACCTGCTCACGGGTAATCTTTGCAACTTTAGTTTTGTTAGGCACGCCTGAACCGCTCTGGATGTTACATGCCTTTTTAATTAGTACAGCTGCAGGTGGTGTCTTTGTAATAAATGAGAAAGAACGATCTGCATAAACTGTAATAACAACAGGTATAATCATACCAATGTCATTTTTTGTACGCTCATTAAATTCCTTTGTGAACGCCATAATGTTTACACCATGCTGACCTAGTGCAGGACCAACTGGTGGTGCCGGGGTAGCTTTACCGGCAGGTATTTGCAGCTTAATAAAGCCAACAACCTTTTGAGCCATTATTTTTGCACCTCCATAATTCGTGGTATATGGCGGAATGTTTTGAAAAATTTACATTCCTCCCACAAGGGATTATTAAAATCCCTCATTTCAATAATAACTGTGTAAAACAGATTATCAGTGTTGTTTTTACTCCAGTGGTTCAGCTTGACCAAGCTCTAAATCAACAGGAGTTTCTCTTCCAAACATAGAAACAGTTACCTTTACTATGTTTTTGTCGGTATCAATCTCTTCAACAACGCCTACAAAATCCTCCAAAGGACCGTCTATAATTCTTACCGAATCACCAACGCTGTAAGAAACCTCTACACTCTTAACCTCTACGCCCATTTTAATAACTTCTTCATTTGTGAGCGGAACAGGCTTAGACGATGGTCCTACAAAACCGGTACAACCGCGAATATTTCGTACAACATACCATGTTTCATCTGTATATACCATCTTAATAAATACATATCCCGGGTAAAGCTTACGCTCTACTTCCTTTGCTACGCCATTGTCACCAATCTCTGTAACAATTTCCGTAGGCACTTTTACACCTTGGATAACGTCTTGAAGATTTCTGTTTTCAACAGTTTTCTCCAATGTAGAAGCGACTTTGTTCTCATAACCTGAGTAGGTGTGAACAACATACCATTTTGCTTCTTCTGACATTGCACATCATCCTCTCACGCAATTTAGCCTGCTGATGTTTCCATAACAAGATTCAGCAATGCGAAAAGACCTCGATCCAATGCAAAAATAAAGAGTCCCATAACAATAATAATTACAAGAACTATACCTACATTCTTAAAAACAGCTCTTGGTGTAGGCCATGTAATCTTCCTTATTTCTGCTTTGCATTCACGAAAGTATTTTGCAATTCTCGCAAAAATGTTAGGCTTCTTATCTTTTTTCTTGACAGTCTTTTTTTCGACCTTCTCAGCCATAACCTTATACCTCCGTTATTATTTTGTCTCCTTGTGAAGAGTGTGCTTATTGCAGAATCTGCAATGCTTCTTCATTTCCAATCTCTCAGGATCGTTTTTCTTGTTTTTCATTGTGTTGTAATTGCGCTGTTTGCACTCTGTACAAGCTAATGTTACTTTAACTCTCATTAACGGCACCTCCGATATTGCGGTAAATTTAGCCTCCCTCAAAAATGGACACAAAAAAATAAGCCCCTTTTTTCCGAGGTAAATATACTATATCACATAAGAAAAGTTTAGTCAAGACTTTTTTACATATTTTGAAAAATCTTTTGATTATTGTAGCATTACGTTACTTTTTTGTCAAGCCGTGCTTTCGTGCTTATTGTATATTATTTATTTTTCTTTATTAAACTCATTAAGCTCCATATTTATAAAATGTGAAATTATTTCTTTGTACAGTGCTTCTGCCAAATCCGGGTCAACACCGTAAATTATTGCCTTATTTTTAACTTTAGCAATAACTGCTTCTACTCTGTTTGGCGCCTTAACATCTTTTTCGTCCTTCTTAAACGCAGACGCCTGTGCAACATAATTTCCCCGTTCTGCAATTAATTTAATAATTTCATCATCTATTCTGTCAATATTTTCTCTTACTTCATCAAGGCTTTACACTGCATATGTGCTCTCCTTTTGAAAATACACCTCATAAGCTGATTTGACAACTAACGAGGTGTACATTAATTACAAATTTCTTATAGCGTCCTTCATTTGCTTTACATAATCGTAAACATGAGGTACACAATCAGCACCGTACTTTGCACATATTTTTACAATTGCACTGCCCACGATTACTCCATCTGCATATTGTGCCATATCTTTTGCCTGCTGTGTTGTTGATATACCAAAACCGATAGCTGTAGGAATATTGCTTACCTCTTTTACCAACGATGTCATTTCTCCAATATTTGTAGTAATTTTGCTACGAACACCTGTAACGCCCATTGATGAAACGCAATAAACAAAGCCCTGTGCTTCTTTTGCAATAGTCCTTATTCTGTCGTTAGAGGTTGGTGCAATAAGTGAAATTACGTCTATCCCGTATTTTTCACAGTATGGTGCAATTTCGTTCTTTTCTTCATAAGGTACGTCAGGTACAATAAGTGCATCAATTTTAACATCGGCACATTTTTTGCAAAATCTTTCAGTACCATAAACAAACACAGGATTCATATATGTCATAAAGGCAAGAGGTATATCAGTCTCTTTTCTTACCTCAGCAACCATATTAAAAATTTTGTCAGTAGTTGTACCTGCCTTTAATGCCCTTAGGTCTGCCTCTTGAATAACCGTACCTTCAGCTACAGGGTCTGAAAACGGAATTCCTATTTCAATAAGATCTGCACCTGCTTTAACCATTGAAAAAATTATCTCTTTTGTAACCGCTAAATCAGGGTCACCCGCAGTAATAAAAGGTATAAATGCCTTGCCATTTGCAAAAGCCTTAGCTGTATTACTCATACAAATCCTCCCCTCTGTATCTGGCTATAGCAGCCACATCCTTGTCTCCGCGACCAGAAACATTAATAACTATAATCTTATTCTTATCTAAAGTTGGTGCAAGCTTTATTGCATGAGCAATTGCATGCGAGCTTTCAATAGCAGGAATAATACCCTCTGTTCTTGAAAGATATTCAAAAGCGTTAACAGCTTCATCGTCTGTTACAGGCACATATTCTGCCCTGCCAATGTCCCTTAAATATGCGTGCTCCGGTCCTATACCCGGGTAATCAAGACCCGCTGAAATTGAATAAACAGGTGCAATCTGACCATATTCGTCCTGACAGAAATATGACTTCATACCGTGGAACACACCAACTGTACCTACAGCCATTGTAGCTGCTGTAAGCGATGTATCCGCCCCTTTACCTGCTGCCTCACAGCCAATAAGACGAACAGCTTTATCATCAATAAAATTATAGAAAGCACCCATAGCGTTACTGCCGCCTCCGACACACGCCATAACAACATCAGGCAGCCTGCCCTCTTTTTCAAGCATTTGCTCCTTTATTTCTTTACTGATTACACTTTGGAAGTCACGCACAATAGTAGGGAAAGGATGAGGACCCATAACAGAACCAAGCACATAGTGCGTATCGCTTATACGGCTACTCCACTCACGCAGGGTTTCGTTTACAGCATCCTTCAAGGTCATAGTACCGCTGGTTACAGCTTCAACCTCTGCCCCAAGCAAGCGCATACGGTAAACATTAAGTGCCTGACGCACTGTGTCTTCTTTTCCCATATAAATTTTACATTTCATACCCATAAGAGCCGCAACTGTAGCAGTGGCAACACCGTGCTGACCTGCACCTGTTTCTGCAATAACTCTTGTTTTGCCCATCTTTTTTGCCAGCAAGCACTGACCAAGCACATTATTAAGTTTATGTGAGCCTGTATGATTAAGGTCTTCTCTTTTTAAATAAATTTTGGCACCGCCAAGGTCTTTTGTCATTTTTTCTGCATAATAAAGTCTTGAAGGCCTGCCGGCATATTCATTTAAAAGTTCTGTAAGCTCACTTTGAAATTCCGGGTCATTTTTATAATGATTATACGCTTCTTCCAACTCTATTACGGCATTCATAAGTGTTTCAGGAATAAACTGTCCGCCATGATTACCAAATAATCCTTTTGACATTTACTTTGTCCTCCTAACCCTGTCTATAATAATTTTTATTTTTTCCTCATCTTTATATCCGTTGGTTTCTGCACCACTGCTTAAATCAACACAATAGGGTTTTACTGTCTGTATTGCTTTGCCGATGTTTTCTGCTTTTAAACCTCCTGCAAGAAAAAACGGCTTTGACAGCTTTGGAATTAAACTCCAGTTAAAAGTTTCACCCAAACCGCCGTATGACGATTTTGAGTAAGCATCCAGCAGCAAATAGTCGCAGTTAAGCTTCTCTGATTGCAAAACCTGACTGCTGCTCTGTACCCTAACCGCTTTTATTATAACGGCGGTTGTCAGTTCTTTCAACCTGTTAATATATTCATTATCTTCGTCACCATGAAGCTGTACAATATCAATTATTTTCTTACTGCAAAGTTCTTCGATAAATTCAACAGGTTCATTTACAAAAACTCCCACTGACTTTATAGTGTTATCAAGTCTTTGCTTTAACAGTTGTGCTTGCTGTGGTGTAACCTGACGTTTGCTTTTTGAAAACACAAAGCCAATATAGTCCGGCTTGTATTTATTAGCATAATCAATGTCACATTCACGGCTTAAACCACATATTTTTACCAAGCTCATTTTAGCTCACCGCCGTTTAAAGCAACAAGCATTTCTTTTTTGTTATTGCTGCGCATAAAGGTTTCGCCAATTAGCACAGCGTTTACGTCAGCTTTTTTAAGTTTTTCTACGTCCTGCGGTGATTTAATACCGCTTTCTGCTACAAAAATAATATTCTTTGGTACAAGCTTACGCAGGTTAGTACTGTTATTTATATTAACAGTAAAATTTTTAAGATTACGGTTATTTACTCCTATAATTCTTGCGCCTGCATTTATTGCTGACTTAATTTCGTCACTGTCGTGTGCTTCTACCAACGCCGACAAGCCAAGGCTGTCGCATACAGTAATATATCTTTTAATCGTTTCAGTATCAAGCAATGCACAAATAAGAAGAACAGCAGACGCCCCCATTACCTTTGCCTGATAAATCATATATTCATCAACAGTAAAGTCCTTGCGTATAATAGGTATATTAACTATTTCACTAACATCTTCAACATATTTATCACAGCCTAAAAAATAATCAGTTTCGGTAAGAATTGAAATAGCACTTGCACCTGCATTTTGATATTCTTTTGCAATTTCTTTATATGGAAATTCTTCTGCAATTACCCCTTTAGAAGGTGATGCCTTCTTAATTTCACAAATAAATGACATACCATCTTTTTTTAACGCCTGTTCAAAAGGGAAGCCTGTATTGCAGTTCATTGCCAAGGCTTTTTTCTTTAACTCTTCAAAAGGCAACTCTTGTTTATTCTTTTCAATACGCTTTTTGGTACATTCTGCCAATGTGTCTAATATTTTATCGCTCATTGACACACCTCGCTTGTAGCCTTTATAAATTCTTCCAGCTTAGCTTTCGCTTTACCGCTGTCAATAGTTTCTGCTGCCAGTTTAATACCGCTTGCAATATTGTCCGCCTTGCCTGCAATGTAAAGTGCAATACCACTGTTTAACAGTACAACATCTCTTTTCGCACCTTTTACTCCGTTTAAAATATCTTTAGTAATTTTAGCGTTTTCCTGAGGGTTACCACCAACTAAATCCTCTTTAGAGCAAAGTGTAAAGCCGTAATCTTTAGGGTTAATTTGTAACCTTGTAATTTTTCCATTCTTAATTTCGCAAGCTGTTGTTTTAGCAACCAAAGACACCTCGTCAATACCGTCCTGACCGTAAACAACCATACCGTTTTCTACACCTAAGTTTTTAAGTACCTGTGCCATTGGGCCTACAAGCTCTTCACTATAAACTCCCATTAACTGCATTGTTGCTGAAGCAGGGTTAGCTAAAGGTCCTAAAATATTAAAAATAGTACGGGTAGCAATTTCTTTTCTTACAGGTGCAGCGTATTTCATAGCACCATGGTAAATAGGTGCAAACATAAAACAAATATCGGTATTTTTAAGTACCTGTTCGTTTTGTTGAGCTGTTATGTCAAGCTTAACGCCAAGAGTTTCAAAAACATCTGCCGCACCGCATTTGCTTGACACACTTCTGTTGCCATGCTTTGCGGTTGGTACACCGGCTGCTGCCGTAACTACCGATGATACAGAAGAAATATTAAAAGTAAAGGCTTCGTCACCGCCGGTACCAACAATTTCAAGAACATCACCTGTGTGTTTCAGTTGTACTCCAACCTCTCTCATAACCTTTGCACAAGCAGTAATTTCTTCTATAGTTTCACCCTTCATTCTTAATGCTGTTAAAAATGACGCAATTTGTGCATTTGTGGCATTACCTGTCATAATTTCTGTCATAACTGCTTGTGTTTCTTCAAAAGACAGGTCTTGACTGTTTATTACTTTGCTTATTGCTTCTTTAATCATTTTACTTACCAACCTTTCGTATAAAGTTTTCCAGCATTGTTTTACCTGTAGGCGTTAATATGGACTCGGGATGAAATTGAAGTCCATAAATTTCGTAATTTTTATGCTTAACTGCCATAACCTCACCGTTTTCGGTATCGGTTGAGGTTACAATCAAATCTTCAGGAAGATTTGATGCAACCAACGAGTGATAACGAGCAACTGCAATTTCTTTTGGTAAGCCGTCAAAAAGTTTGCAGCTTGTATCAACCGTAACTTGGCTTTGTTTGCCATGCATAAGCTTTACTGCATGGGTTATATCTGCACCAAACACCTCGCAAATTGCCTGGTGCCCCAAACAAACACCAAGAATAGGATATTCGCCCTTAAGTTCTTTTACAACATCTTCACATATTCCGGCGTCTTTAGGATAACCCGGGCCAGGTGACAAAATAATATGTGAAGGATTAAGCCTTCTTATTTCATCAACTGTTATTTTATCGTTTCTAAAAACCTGTATATCGCTTTCTACGCTGCCTGCAACTTGAACCAAATTGTAGGAAAAGCTGTCGTAGTTGTCAATTAACAATATCATAAATAATACCTCTTTTCCTTACGGCAGCTCTGCTGTCGCTGCATTTTTAACAGCGTTCATAACAGCCAGTGCCTTATTGTAGGTTTCAAGATATTCAGAATGTGGTACACTGTCTGCAACAATGCCTGCACCTGCCTGAACATAAACCTTATTTTCTTTTTTTACTGCCATTCTTATAGCAATAGCAACGTCAAGATTGCCGTTAAAGTCAACATATCCTAATGCACCGCCATAAATACCTCTTGGATATTGCTCAAGCTCTTCAATAATCTCGCAGGCTCTTATCTTAGGCGCACCCGAAAGCGTACCCGCCGGCAATACTGCTTCAACAGCATCAAAAGCGTCTTTATCATCTCTTATATTACCTTCAACCTCTGAGGCAATATGCATAATTTTTGAATATCTGTTAATTACCTGGTAAGCTGTAACTTCTACTGAGTCTATTTTAGAAATTTTGCCAATATCATTTCTGCCTAGGTCAACAAGCATATTATGCTCAGCAAGTTCTTTTTCGTCACTAAGCAAATCTTTTTCAAGGGCATCATCAGCAGCTTTTGTTTTTCCTCTTGGTCTTGAGCCTGCAACAGGATATGTTGAAAGTCTGCCGTTTTTTAGCCTTACAAGAGTTTCAGGTGATGTGCTTATAATCTCGTTTCCGTCACACATCATATAAACCATATAAGGTGACGGGTTAGTAACACGCAAAACCCTGTAAGCATCTATCAAATTGCCCTGATATTCTGTTTCAAATCGTCTTGAAACAACACACTGAAAAATATCTCCGTCGTAAATATACTCTTTTGTTTTTTCAACCATTTGACAAAATTCTTCTTCTGTCATATTTGACTTAAACTCTACATTTTTATATGGTTCTGTTTTTGGCAGAGGTTTTTGTTCGGTAATAATAGAAATTATATTTTCAATATCGTAACAAGCTTTTTTATACTGTCGCTGCGGGTCATATGTTTTCATATTAACTATAACGCTTATTTTTTGTGTAAGGTGGTCATAAGCAACAACCTTGTCAAAAAACATTAAGTCAAAATCGTTAAACTGACTGTCACGCAGCTTTAAAACAGGCTCTGCAACAGCTATCATACTATAACCAAAGTAACCTACTAAACCACCTGTAAAAGGAGGTATATTTTCAAACTTTGGTGTTTTATAATTCTTTAAAAATTCTCTTACCACATCAAAAGGTTTGTCAGTAACAACCTCTTTTGCGCCTTCACCTTCAATAACAACTTTGCCCTGCTTATAATAAATTCTAGATTTAGGGTCAAAACCTATAAACGAATATCTACCCCATTTTTCGCCGCCCTCAATACTTTCAAGCAAGTAATATCTTTTTGATATAGCAGATATTTTTCTTAACAATGTAATTGGTGTACTAATGTCTGCATATATCTCTTTTGTGATTGGAATAACATCATAAGATTCTGCTAATTCCATAATTTCTTCAAAACCCGGTTTAAACATTTTATACTCTCCTTTCTAAAATTTGACAATAAAAAAAGCCTTTATCCCTACAACTAAGGGACAAAAGCAAAACTTCTGCGGTACCACCCAAATTGACGCCAAAGCATCCACTCATCACGTACTAACATACGCTCCTTTTTTAACGACAAGGTAGCCGTCAACGCCTACTTTTAAAAATTTCGGGTCGCCCTCACAGGTCCATTCACAGGTTACAGGCAATTTTGCTTACACCAAATGCAAAACTCTCTTTGTACCTTATAAAGCACTGTTACTACTCCTGCTCACAGGTTTAAAATATTATCATTTGTTAACATTATATACCTCACACATTCAATTGTCAACAAATTTTACATTATTTTAATTTTAACAATTATACATCCAATATATACCTTATTTTCAAACAGAATTGATTTTTACAGGTTTAATGATATAATATGGTTGTACAACGGTAAAATTAAAATAATACGAATTATTAAAATTTACAGGAGTGATTTTTATGATTATTGATGTGCACTCACACATTGGTTGTATTATGAATTTTCATATGCCGCCTGAAAATCTTATTAAGTCTATGGACAAATACGGAATAGACTTTTCAATTTGCTCTAACTGCGAAGCTGCGTCTTTTGACCACGAAAGCAAATCCTTACCATACACTGTACAAAAATCTCAGGAGGTTACTTATGCTGATACTATAGAATTTGCACGAAAGCACCCTAAAAAAATTGCAGTTATGCCATGGGTAAAGCCTCACTACGAGGGTGTTACCACAAAGCTAAGTGCAATGATAAAAGAAAATTCAGACATTACCGTGGGAATTAAAATTCACCCTGTACACTCATTTATTAATTTTAATTCACCGCAGGTAGAGGAATATATTAAGCTTGCCGAAAGCTTTAATCTGCCAATACTTACACATACAGGAAATTCGACAGAATCATGTTGTGAAAGCGTTTACGAAATGGCTGTTAAATACCCTAAGGTAAACTTTATAATGGGGCATATGGGACTTGGCACTGACAATCAAGAGGCTATTAAGCTAATAAAAAAGCAAAAAAATCTTTACGGCGACACAGCTTGGGTACCTGTAGAGTCTACTATACAGGCAATTAAAGAATGCGGTTCAGACAAAATTATGTTTGGCACTGACAATCCTATTGACGGAACCGACACACTGGGTGTAACCCCAAAAGGTGAACGTTCGCTTTATCAGCAATATTTTAATGAATTAAAAGAACTTCTAACCAATGAAGAATATGATATGCTTATGTACAAAAATGCTGTTAAAATTTTTAAGTTAGAAAAACTCCTTGAAAACAGATTGTAATTAAATTTATATATTAAACCGTGGCTGTCGTTATATACAACAGCCACGGTTTATTTCTGCATATATTTTTCTGCAAATATAATTTAATGCAGTCGTTGCCTCCTAAAACAATTTGTAGAATTTATGTATAATATGTAAATAATATTGTCATTAATTGTATTCATTAAAGCGGTATGATACAATAATATTAAATTATATTTATGTGGTATTATATAACATACAGGAGGTTTATTATGGTACAAGAAATTCAAACTTCAGCTTCATCTGAAATAAAAAATTCTAAACACAAAACATCAGCAATATTCACAATTTTTAGAACAGCTATGGTAATAATAGGTTCAATTTTCTTAATTTGGTTTATACTGCCTTTTATAATTTACGGAATTATAAATCCTTATAATTTATTCGGAATAATAATGAGCTTGTTTGTTATTGTCTATTTTGGTGCCAAACCCTTGTTTAAAAAGCTTAGAAATAAGTTTTACCAAAATACATTTACTAAAATATTGTGGAAAACAGGACGTTTTCTAATTTACACATTTGCTGTTTATGCCTTTATTACAAGCATTTTTATGGCTGTATTTGCAAGTATTCCGCCAAGCACAAACGCTTCGGCTATTATACTTGGTGCACAGGTTAAGGGTACAAGCCCAAGCTTAATATTATATGACAGGATTACAGCAGGAACAAAATTTCTTGAAGATAATCCCAAAGCAATTTGTGTTGCAACAGGCGGTTTGGGCAATACAGCAAGCATTACAGAAGCACAGTGTATGTATAATGTACTTACACAAAACGGTATTGACAAAAACAGAATATTTCTTGAAGAAAAAGCAACTAACACACAAGAAAATATTTTATATTCATATAACATTATTAAAAATCAGAACAAAAATACAGACATAGCTATTGTATCAGACGGCTTTCACCAAGCCAGAGCCTTACTTATAGCACGCAAGTTGGGCATTGAAAGCAGCATTGGTGCAGTAAGTGCTGAAACTAACTGGATTCTTTTACCAACCTTCTGGGTAAGAGAGTGGTTCGGATTACCTTATGATGCTTTTTTCAGGTAACATTTTATTTATCATAAAATATTCTGCACAAGCTTTCTGTCTTAAATTATTGTATAGAATTAAATATACATATTTGTGCAATAACTATGCAATCTTCTATTAACTAAAGCACTTTTAATACTCCTATATGTTTCTGCATTCTTTTGACACAGCAAAGCCTCCTATGGTTCTATTATTCCACCATAGGAGGCTCTTTTTTCTTTTATTTGCTTTTTACAATTCTGTTCATAATAAACATTATCACATGATTTTTCAAACAAGCCCTGATGTTTAATTTAACCTTATAAACAAAATAACAATTGTTTAGGCAAATAACGAACTCATGCTGTCAATTTGAAAGCTGCTGGATGAGCTCATTACACCGTTTAAAAACAGTACATCAGTAATACCGTTTTCTGTACAATAGCTTACAACATTACCTTCGTAATGCCTAAAATCAATAGCATGAACCTCATCATAATTATTTACAAGCCAAGGTACAAAAGCATTACCATAAGATTCTTTAATGACAAGAATTTTTCTGCCATTCTTTTTATCCGCATTCTCAATTTTTGTAATAGGGTTATCACCCCAAATAAATACACCGTAAGTTTCAGAACCGGCTTGAGCATCTTGATAGTACATACTGTCAAGCTCAATAAAATCATCGCTGCCCTTCTGCAATAGGTTCATTGTGTATGTTTCTTGCATATCGTAATACTGTACGGTGTCAGGGTGATTTTTAAGAACCTCTGCACTTGTTGATGTGTACAGTGAACCTACAAAGCCTGTAATCTCCTTTGAAGTAAGTTTATTAATATCTACAGGTGTTTCACCTGCAACCTTACAAAATTCCTGATATGCATAATAAGAACCTAATGCTGTCCAATGGTGGTCAGTGTTAAAAAATTCGTATTCTGTTTTGTGCTGTTCCATTGCGTCATAAATATTTACACTTTTTATATCAGCATTATAAAGGCTATAAATTGCATTTAAATAATCACTTTGGCTGTTGCTTTCAACCTTACTTTCAAGTCTGTCCGGCAAACCAAACGCAACATGGGTTGGAACCACCATATTATAAACGTTAATAGAGCTATCAAGCTGCTGTCTGTAATGAGATATGGCGTTTGCATATGTCTGAGCCATGTCTGTTGTACCGTAAAACATCTCAAAAGCCTTGTTATCCCAAATATAAATTCCAGAGTCTGTTACATAGCCATCTTCACCATTGTCTTTAATAGCGTTTGTGGGTTGTGTAGAAGGCTGTGTTGAAGATTGTGTTGCTGCTGCAACTGTAGCCGTTTGCGGCTGTGTTGTTGAATTGGCACCTGCATTATTTGTTTGAGCATTTTGGGCACTTTTGCTTGCACAGCTTGAAACACAAGAAGAAATACCAAGTATAATAAATAATAGAACTAATAACGCTATAACTATCATTATAATTCTGTTTCTCATACGCCTTCGGGCTAATTCTTTCTTTTTTCTGATACGGCGTTGTTCTTGTCGTTTTCTAAGACGCTCATCTTCAAACTCTGAGTCGTATCTTTCATCCTCCATAATATCCCTATCCTCCTCAAATATAACATTATTTTTATTTCATTATACTTGAAAAAATATGTATTTTCAACACTTTTAAGTAATTTCTTTTAACAACTACAATGATTTTTAAGCATATTTTGGGTTATTTATTCAAAAATAATGATATTTCATTAATAATTTTATTAGCATCTTTTTTGCCCAGCTTGTACATCTCTTTAATAAGTTCAGGATTTTTTTCCATTCTTCCTACCGCAATGCTCTTGCTTGGCCTTAATACAATTATGTTTCCCTGTTTTTCCTGCTCTTCAATATATCTTATTGTTCTGTTATACACAGCATATCTATTTTTTAAAGCAAAAATAAATTCAGGGTATTTACCGTAGTAAAGCTTTGCAAGTATATTATTTTCGGGTTTTTTAATATATCCCTTTGGTCGGGTAAGTACAACAACATTTTTATCATACCCCATATTCTGAAAAGCCTTTAAAGGAATACTGTCACAAACACCGCCGTCAAGCAGTTTTTTATTATCAATTTCTACAATTTGAGAAACATACGGCAAAGATGCTGACGCCCTTAAATAATCCATTTTTTCTCCCCGAAGGCTTTTGCACAATATATATTCTGCTTTACCTGTTTCTATGTTACTGCAGGTTACATAAAAATCTACAGGAGATTTTTCAAAGGCATCGTGGTCGAAAACTTCAAGCTCATCAGGCAAGGTATGGTAAGCAAATTCTGTACCAACTACATTACCTGTGGTTATAAGCGAATATATGCTCATATATTTTCTTTCTTTTGCAAATCGTACATTATATCTTAAATTGCGCTCATATTGATTTGAAACATAAGAACTACCGTTTACGGCACCTGCCGAAGTGCCAATAACACCGTCAACAATTATATTATGCTCCAATAATACGTCAAGTACACCTGCGACATAAATTCCTCTTTTTCCACCGCCTTCAAGTACTAAGCCTGTCTTCATTTGTACATCTCCTTCATATAATCATACAAAGTTAAACAGCTTATATATAGCAAGCTGTTTGTTTTGCAATTGAACCTTTCCTAACCCTATAAAAAAATTACTGCCTGTTTTTACACGGATAATTTCATTATCCTCAGGATTTTTTATTTTCAGCCTTGCAATATCCAACTGACCGCCGTTACAAAATCTTTTAGCCTGCAAATCTGACACGAAAACTTCTCTGTATGGCTTAAAAACACCCTCTACACTTTTTAAATAATTTTCCAGTACTCCATTTGTTGAAAGCTCCTTGACCTGCTCTAAGGTTATTGCTTCGTCTAGTGTAAAACCGCAAGCGGAAGTTCGGCACAACGATGTCATTATACCGCCACATTTTAACATTACACCAATGTCATCAATTAATGTGCGAATATATGTACCCTTGGAACAAGCAATATACAGCCTTCCACAGGCATTATTTTCATTATATTCTAACAGCTGTAGTTTGCTGATGTTAACCTGTCTTTTCTCACGCTCTACAACAATTCCCTGTCGTGCAAGCTCGTAAAGTCTTTTTCCGTCCTTTTGCACAGCCGAATACATTGGCGGCATCTGTAAAATATTTCCTGTAAACTGTGGCAGAAGCTGTTGAATATCCTCTTTGCTTACATGAATTTCACTTTTGCTTTTTACTGTACCCCAAATATCAAGAGTATCTGTAGTTACACCCAGCTGAAAACCGGCAATATATTCTTTACTGCTGTCAGGCAACAAAGACTGTGCTTTTGTTGCACTGCCGAAAAGAAGCGGTAAAACACCTGTAGCCATAGGGTCCAGCGTACCTGTATGTCCAATTTTTTTAGTTTTGGTAACACCGCGCATAACTGCAACAACATCAAACGAAGTAAACTTAGCAGGTTTATTTATTACAATTATTCCATCCATATAAATTCCTTATTCATTAATATATTTATAAACAATAGGTAAAATTATATTTTTTACCTGCTCCAGCGTACCCTCAACAGCACAGCCTGCCGCAGCCTTGTGACCGCCGCCACCCAGTTCACTGCATATTTGGCTTGCATCTACACCGTTATTTGTTCTTACTGAAATTTTAAATGTTTTTTCATCTTTTTCTCGTATGGTAATTCCCACAAGCACCCCTTCAATAGTACGCGGAATTGCAGACAAACCCTCAACCTCATCTTCAGGAATATTAAACTGCTTTAAGATTGCCTTTGTGGTGTGTGCAACTGCTACACGGTCATTATAAAAATATTCCATATTTCCAATAACAAATGACTCAAGCGCCTTTTTATTTTTTGAAACCGTTTCAAACATAAGCTTGTTTATAAAATCAGCCTCACCCCCGCACTGCATAAGCTGTGCAGCTATAATATGGGTTGTTGCCGTGGTATTTGAATATCTGAAACATCCCGTGTCAGTTGCAATGCCGGTATAAAGAGCGTTTGCAATATCTTTTGTAATATTAACATTCAGTTTTTCTGCAAGCATATAAATATTTTCGCAGTTTGACGCCATAGTGTTTACATAGTAAACATCAGCAAAAGGCTTATGAGTGCTGTGGTGGTCTATAGCCAGCTTTATTTGATTTTTATAAACATTTAGTTCACCCAACAGCTTACTGTCGGCAACATCTACGCTTACATAGCTTTCAACCGTAAATTCTGTTTTATTAATACCTGTTTTAAGATATTCAAATTTTTTCGGTAATTTTTCGCCGTTTATCAACACTTGAGCTTTTTTACCCATTTGCAACAACATACCGCACAGCCCATAAGCCGAGCCTAATGTGTCGCCGTCCGGAAACTGATGTGTAAGAATACCAAAGCAGTCATTATTTTTAAAAAAATCAGCAACCTCTGCTATATTATTTATCTGCCTCATCTTCTTCCTCCTCTTCAGGAATGTCAAGGTCCAACAGTAGTTTATTAATATTTGCACTATACTCAATAGAGTCTGTTGCATAAAAAAGTGGTGCGGGCACATGACGAAGCTTTAGCCTGCTGCCAAGCTCTTTTCTTATATAGCCTGCTGCATTTTTTAATGCCTTTGCTGCCTCTTTACTTTTTTCCATACCATACATAGAGCTTACATAAATGCTGCAATATGAAAGGTCGTTAGTAACCTCTACCCTAACAACGCTAACAAGAGCGTCGCTTACACGCGGATCCTTCATCTCACGCAAAATAGCAGTAAGCTCACGTTTAATATCCTCTGTGGTGCGTCCCATTCTATGTCCTGCCATATTATTTTCTCCTTTTATCATCATACATTATATTCTTTACATTTATTTATTAAACATAGCAAAAATTATATAGTACTAATAATTTCCTTATTTACATTTAACAATAATTGGCGAAAGGCGGACTAACAAAGTCCGCCTTGTAGTTTTATTAATCTCTGTATTCCTCAATTTTGAATACTTCAAAAATGTCGCCCTCTTTAAGGTCAGAGAAATGCTCTAAACCAATACCGCACTCATAGCCTGCGGCAACCTCTTTAACAGCATCTTTAAATCTTTGCAAGGATGACATTGTATCCTCTGTAATTACAATACCGTCACGTACTACACGAACCATAGCGTTACGCTCTACTTTACCGCTTAGTACATAGCTGCCTGCAATAAAGCCCACATTTTTAATTTTAATAACATTACGGCACTCTGCCTTACCAAGCTCAACCTCTCTGGTTTTTGGCGCAAGCATACCCTTCATTGCTTGTTCAATTTCTTCAATACAGTCATAGATTACTCTGTACATATGCAATTCAATTCCGTCACGTTCAGCTGTAGCCTGCGCAACTGCGTCAGGACGAACATTAAATCCTACTACAATTGCGTTTGACGCCTTTGCAAGCATAACATCAGATTCATTAATTGCACCGACTGCCCCATGAATTACATTGACTCTAACCTCACCGTTTGACAGCTTTTCAAGTGACTGTCTTACAGCCTCAACCGAACCCTGAACATCTGCCTTAACGATAATTTTAAGCTCTTTAATTTCACCAAGCTGCATTTGGTCAAACAAATTGTCAAGGGTAACCTTTGTTTGTGAGTTAAATAATTCCTCTTTAGCCTTTGTTTTTCTCTGCTCAACAAGCTCTCTTGCTAAACGCTCGTCAGAAACAGCATTAAAAATATCTCCGCCTGTAGGAACCTCGTCAAGACCTGAAATTTCTACAGGATAAGAAGGCCCTGCTTGTTTAACCTTTTCGCCGTGGTCATTGGTCATTGCTCTTACACGACCAACAGATGTACCTGCAACAATAATATCGCCAACATTAAGAGTACCATTTTGTACAAGCATAGACGCAATAGGGCCTCTGCCCTTGTCTAGTCTTGCCTCAATAACTACACCCCTTGCACTTCTGTCAGGGTTAGCCTTAAGCTCCATAACATCTGCTGTAAGAATAACCATTTCAAGCAAGTCATCAAGACCCTCTTTAGTTTTAGCTGAAACAGGAATACACGGAACATCGCCGCCCCATTCTTCAGGCACTATGTTGTATTCTGTAAGCTGTTGCTTTACATTGTCAGGGTTTGCACCCATTTTATCCATTTTATTAATAGCTACAATAATTGACACCCCTGCAGCCTTAGCGTGGTTAATAGCCTCTACGGTTTGAGGCATAATACCATCGTCTGCGGCTACAACAAGAATAGCAATATCAGTTGCCATTGCACCTCTTGCACGCATTGTTGTAAAAGCTTCGTGTCCCGGTGTATCAAGGAAAGTTATTTCACGGTCGTTAACCTTTACACGGTAAGCACCTATGTGCTGTGTAATACCGCCTGCTTCGCCCTCTGTTACATTAGCATGGCGAATGGCATCAAGAAGCGAGGTTTTACCATGGTCAACGTGACCCATAACAACAACTACAGGTGCACGCTCAACAAGATTGCTGTCATCATCTTCACTGTCGTCAATAATTCTTTCTTCAATTGTAACAACAACCTCTTTTTCAACCTTTGCATGAAATTCCATTGCAACAAGAGAGGCTGTATCAAAATCAACAGTATCGTTTACAGAAGCCATTACACCAAGCATCATAAGCTTTTTAATAACCTCGGCTGCTGTAGCCTTTAGTCTTAATGCAAGCTCACCAACCTGTATTTCGTCCGGAATTGAAACAGTTATAGGCTTCTTTTTACGCTCCATAGCAATTCTGTTCAAACGCTCTTGCTCGGTTTCTCTTTTTCCTCTTCTTTGCTTACCGCGCTGTTGTGAACGCTGGTTAATTTTTTGCTTATGAGCTGTCTGATTCTCACTTTTAATTTTTTCGCTTGCCAGTCTGTCATATTTTTCGTTATATCTTTCAACATCTACAACTACTTGACGGGTATCAACAATTTTTCTTTCTTTTCTATTCTTTAATTGTACATCATTATTATTGTCGTCTTGTTTTTCACTTTTATTATCAGTCCTTGTCTGCGACTTGCCTTCTGTCTTTTTGGCAGATGTAGTGTTTTCTTTCTGCGTTCTGCCTGTTTGCTTGCTGTCAGACCTTTGCTGTGTCTTTTTATTATTTGTATTGCTTTTTTTAGACGGTTTCTCGTTTTTTTCTTCGTTTTGCTTGTTTTCGTCCTTTTCATCTGCAACAGCATAATATTTATCAAAGCTTTCCATATTATTTTTCTGTGTAAAATAATCAAAAATCACGTTAAGCTCTTCTTCTGTAAGTACTGTTGTCTGCTTTTTCGGCTCACCTCCAATATATTTGCTTAGTACCTCTATTACTTCTTTATTAGTTACCCCTAAATCTGTAGCAACCTCACGTAATTTATATTTTATCATCATAAGCAACTTACCTCCTTATTCGTTACCTGTTAGTTCTATTATCTTCTTTGCAAACCCTGCTTCATTAATCGATATTACAGCTGTCAGCTTACCAAGAGCACGGCTTATTTGCTGTTTATCGTAAGATAACCTTACAATTTGTATGTTGTTTTTCTGTGCCGTTTCCATTATGTCTTTAGCAGTGCGTTGTGACGCATTTTCGGCTAACAGCACCAAGCAGGATTCACCACTTATCATTGCTTCAATAACCGCATCGTTACCTATGGTCATCTTACCTGCTCTTCTGCATAATCCTAAAAAGGATAATAGTTTGTTATTGTTCAAGGCTTTTCATACCTTCTTCCAGTTGAATATAAACTTCCTCAGGAATTTTACAGGAAAATGCCCTTTCTAATCTTCGCGCTTTTTGCGCCTGATGCAGACAGTCTGTATTATTACATACATAAGCACCTCTGCCCGGCTTTTTGCCTGTAGTGTCAAGCGACACCTCGCCTTTTTGTAAAATCTCACCGTTTTCACCTTTAACATCAGGGGCTTTTACAATACGGATAAGGTCTTTTTTAGGCTTCATTTCCATACATCCTGTGCATTTCCTTAAGGGTATTCTTTTTTGCTTCACATCACCACTACCTTTCACGGAATAATGCAAAAGTTCTATATAAATTATTCCTCTATTTCGTCAACCTCTGCTTGAGCTTCAAGATTATCCTCTTCAATATCTAATTCAGCTTCTAAATCCTCGTCAGCTTCAACTTCTTCAAGCTCAAAGTCCTCTTTCTCTGAAAATTCCTCAATTTCGTTTTCGGTTACAACAACGTCTAAATCTTCAGCTGTTTCAATTAAGTTATCCTTATTCTCCGGTAAAATCTCTGCATCATCTTCAGCAGGAATAAAATCATCATCATCTTCACCAAAGAATCCGCTTTCAGGACGAATATCAATTTTCCAACCTGTAAGCTTTGCAGCAAGACGAGCATTCTGACCCTTGTTACCAATAGCAAGTGAAAGCTGACTGTCAGGTACTGTTACACGACAGGTTTTTGAGCCATCTGCAGCAACCTGAACCTTAATAACGCTTGCAGGTGACAGCGCTGCGGCAATAAATTCTTTAGGATTTTCGTTATATTCAATAATATCAATTTTTTCTCCATTAAGCTCATCAACTATTGTGCCTACTCGTACACCTCTTGTACCAATACATGCACCAATAGCGTCAACCTGCTTATCCTTACTGAATACAGCAATTTTAGTTCTTGAACCTGCTTCTCTTGATACTGATTTAATTTCAACAGTGCCGTCATAAATTTCAGGAACCTCTGTTTCAAACATTCTTTTTACAAATTCAGGGTGTGTGCGTGAAATCAACACCCTTAAACCGCCCTTGTCTCTCTTTTGAACATCCGAAATATAAACCTTAACCTTTTGGTCTTCTTCCAAAACCTCACCGTCAACCTGTTCGCCTGCAAGTAAAACGGCGGTAGATTTGCCTATTCTTACTGTAGCATTACCTGTGCGCGGGTCTATTCTTTCAACGGTGGCAGTAACAAGTTCGCCTATTTTACTTTGGAATTCAAGCATAATCTGACCCTTTTCGCCCTCGTTAATACCCTGCTTAATAACATTTCTTGCGGCATTAACACCAATTCTACCTAATGCCATTGTGTCCATTTTTACGCCTACATAATCACCAATTTCAACACTAGGGTTAATTTCTCTTGCCTTTTCAAGAGAAATTTCAATGTTATTGTCAAACACCTCTTCAACAACTTCTTTTTGCAGATAAGCGTCAAAAATATATTGGTCTTTATCAACTATAAATTTTACATTGTCGTTTCCGTAATTTTTGCCTGCGGCAATTTCTATAGCTCTTTGAATTTGCTCAAACATATATTCAGAAGGCACACCTTTATCTTGTTCCAGCTGTGCAATAGCTTCAAATAGCTCTTTGTTATCCATTTTTCTTATCAACCTTTCTTAAACATTTTTTATCTTAAATATACAAGCTTTTGAAAATAATCCAAACAATCCATTAATTATATATCAAAATCGTCCAGCTTTACCCAAACGCTGTCTTTTTTGTTAAAATTAACCTCTCCCTTTTCTGTAGAAACAGTACAGGTTAATTTATCAGCAGCAGTTAAAACACCTTTAAACTCTTTGCCTGCATTTTCAAGAGGTCTTATCATTTTAACCATAACCTTTGCACCAATAAAGCGGTCAAAATGTTCGGGTCTTGTAAGTTCTCGTTCAATACCGGGTGAGCAAACCTCAAGACAATAACTTTTGTCAATAGGGTCTGCAATATCAAGAGGCTCGTCAACAGCACGACTTACAGCCTCGCAGTCCTCAATAGTAATACCCTTTTCACTGTCAATAAAAATTCTTAAATACCAGTTTGCTCCCTCTTTTACAAAGCGAACATCCCACAACTGTAAATTAAGTTGTTCTACGTATGGCTCTACAATTTCCCACACAGTTGTTACTGTATTTTTTCCTGCCATATACGCACTTCCTTTCTTGTAAAACAAAAAGAGCGGGCATTTAACTTCCCACTCCTTACTTTTAATATTTATTTATCTGTTAATAATTTTATCACACAAAACCAAAAATATCAAGTAGTAAATCATCCATTTAATACCAAACTAAATACAATCAAAAACATATATTTTATTCAAATAGCTAAAATAACTATGTAAAATTATATAATTTATACTTGATTTTATTAAATTTTCTAAAACACATCTTAATAAATGAAAATTTTCTTAAAAAAACGGCAAAAGTCTTTTATATGTTTTTTAAATGTAGTATAATATATGATATATTTGAATTTATAAGTAAGGAGGTATAATTATGGGTGACGATACAAAGAAAACCAAGGTAAGACTAAAAATTTGCGGAAGCCAGTTTTTAATTACGGCAGATGAAAGTGAGCAATATATTCAAAAAATAGCAAAAATTGTTGACGAGCGTATAAAATTTTTAGCAGACAGTGACCCAAAGCTGTCGTTGCAAATGGCAACAATAGTTGCGGCACTTAACTACTGCGACCAGCTTGAAAAAGAGCGTATAATTACAAGAGAATTAATAAAAAAGACAGACGACTGCGAATCTGTCGCAAAAGAAGCCACAATACAGCTTAACAGGCTGCTAGTTGAAAACACACAGCTAAAAGAAGAAAAGGCAGGCTTGCACAGAGTAATATCTGAACTTAAAGCAGGTACATATGTTGAGGAGGATGCTCCTGCAGAAACAGCAAAACCTGTAATAAACACCAAAACAACGCCTTCAACCTTAAACAGTGTGAAAACATCATCTGCTAAGCTAAAAAGTATAAACAACACAAATAGCAGTAAACCGGCAAAAAAGTCGGCAACACCTGACCAGCTTTTTACAAGAGATGAATTTGCCGATGTTGTTACAGACGAAGAGCTTATGAATTTGCTTAATGAAGAGAGTTAATTTATTGTGAGTAATATTAATAATAATTTAGAAATTCTTGCCCCGGCAGGCTCTATGGAGGCTCTTATAGCCGCTGTAAGGTCGGGTGCTGACGCTGTATATATAGGTGCTGAACGCTTTGGAGCAAGAGCCTCTGCAAAAAATTTTGATTTTGAACAATTGAAAGAAGCTGTGGACTTTTGCCACCAAAGAGGTGTTAAGCTGTATTTAACTATGAATACACTTATTACTGACAGCGAACTTCCCATAGCAATCAGTATGGCACACCAAGCCTACAAACTGCAAATTGACGCAATAATCGTGCAGGATGTAGGCTTTGCTTCTATATTGCATAAATCAATGCCGCAGCTGCCTTTGCACGGCTCAACACAAATGAGCGTACACACACCACATGGCGCAAAGCTGCTTTACGAATTGGGATTTAAACGAGTGGTATTGTCACGAGAAATGTCATTTGAAGAAATTAAAAAGGTTGCACAAGTATGCCCTATTGAGCTTGAAGTATTTGTACACGGTGCACTGTGTATGTGTGTATCAGGACAGTGCTATTTTAGCTCGGTTTTAGGCGGAAGGAGCGGCAACCGAGGTCAGTGTGCTCAAACCTGCCGACTTCCATTTATGGTTGAAAACGGTACAGGTCATGACCTGAGTCTTAAGGATATGTCTGTGCTGGAACATTTGCAGGAATTACAAAAAATTGGCATAACCTCAGCTAAAATAGAAGGGAGAATGAAACGCCCCGAATATGTAGCCTCTGCTGTAAATGTAGCAAGGCAATACTGTGACAGCGGATATGCCGACACTGACAGCTGTAACCAATTAAAGAGCGTTTTCTCACGCTCTGGCTTTACAAACGGATATTACACAGGAAACCTCGGTGCTGATATGTTTGGAACACGCCAAAAGGAAGATGTTATATCTGCTACCACAAAGGTACTAAATCAAATTCACTCCATTTATAAAAACGAATATCAGCGTATTCCTGTTGAAATGAACTTTACCATAAATATTAACAAGCCAGCCATACTTACCGCTTCAATTTTGACCGAAAAGCCTTTTGAACAAAACAACCAGTCTGACGGTGTAACTGCTATTCATAAAACACCTGAATTTTCAGAAATAACAACAACGGTATATGGTGAAAATGGCGAGAGGGCTGTTCATAAGCCTCTTACAAATGAAAAGGTCTGTGAACAGCTTAGCAAAACAGGCGGCACTCCTTATAAAGTATGCCTGTGCCATGCTAATATTGAAAGCAACACCACTATCCCTCTTTCTGTACTAAACAAGCTTCGCAGAAATGCACTGGACAACTTAACACATTTAATTCTTAACAATCATAAGCATTGTGAAATTAATGACGTCACTTTACACAACAAAAAAACAAAAACTAAAAAAGCGGTTGTACCTGTAAGAGCAATTTTTTCTGACTGGGACATTCCTATTGAATTTGCCCAATGCGAACTTGTATTTATTCCTGAAAATACACCAACCGAAATTATGACAAGCCTTAAAGCAAAGGGCTTTAACCTTGGTATAGAAATTTTTGGAGGTATGTTCGGACGAGAAGAACAAGTCCGCAGACATCTTCAAAAAGCAAAAAATCTAGGCATAAAGCATGTACTTGTAAATAATCTTGGCGCAATTCCACTTTGTAAAGAGCTAAAACTGACAATACACGGAAATTTCAGACTAAATGTAATGAACACCGAAAGTGTTTACTTTTTTCAGCAGCTTGGCTTAAAATCCCTTACTGCTTCCTTCGAGCTTACATTAATGCAGATAAACCAACTTGGCGGCAATATTGAAACAGGTGTATTAATATATGGCAAGCTTCCTCTTATGCTTACACGAAACTGCCCAGGAGTAAATTCCAAAACCAAAACCTGTAAAGAATGCGGTGGCTTAGGATATATTACCGACAGAAAAGAAATTAGCTTTCCGTACAAATGCAGCGGCGGCTGTACTCAAATTTTTAATAGTGTTCCTTTATATATGGGTGACAGACTGAAAGAAATTGAGAATGCAGACTTTTACACAATGCTGTTCACCACCGAAACCAATGAACAAAAATTATATGCTCTTCATGCCGTACAAAATCAAAATAAAATAGAAGGCGGACACACTCGCGGTTTGTACTACAAGGGAGTTTTATAAACAATAAATAATATTATATAAAAACATATCAACCCTAAAAACGGAGAAACACAATGGATTTAAAAATAAAAAAACTAAAAGATAACGCAATAATTCCTGTAAGAGCAACCGAAGGTTCGGCAGGTATGGACTTACACGCCTGCATTACAAAGCCTGTTACAATAAATGCAGGTCAGCGTGTTACAATACCTACAGGTATTGCTGTAGAGCTACCAAGCAATCAATATGGTATATTCATGTTTGCAAGAAGTGGCTTAGGCATAAAACATGGAATTTCACTCGCAAACGGAGTAGGAGTAATTGACAGTGACTACCGTGGCGAGCTATGCGTTATTTTGCAAAACAGTAGTAACGTAAACTACACAGTTAATCCTAACGACAGAATTGCACAAATGGTTGTTATGCCGGTGTGCATACCAAATGTTGTAGTTACAGAAAATCTTGATGAAACTGTACGCAACACCGGAGGATTTGGCTCAACAGGTAAATAATTTAATTATATGAAGGCGTATGTGAAAATTAAGAAATATGTTATATAATTTGGTTTTAAACATATTTCAAACTTTTCATATACGCCTTAATTTTGATATAGCAACAGCTAAATTATGATAATTGTTAGGCATGGTCTAATATTACCAATACCAAACATATAACAAAAACACCGCAGTCTTACTACGGTGTTTGCATAATTATTCAGTTACTACTACTGTTAACGTAGCGGCAGGTGTCTCATTATCCTTACCTGAAATATAATAATAAATATTATATCTTCCCGGTGTATTTACATCAACCTGGTTGTCAAATACTATTTGATCCTTAATATCCTTACCATCTTCATCAACAGCATTTACAATATATCTTGCAGGGTCTAACATAGTACCTTTCTTAACAGTTGTTGTTTCTGTTGACAGGGTTACTTTTGTTTCATTAAGTGAACCTGTTATGGTAATACTAATATTTCTTTTTGCAACGTCAGAAAATATATTTTTTACAGTTAATTCTATATTTTGTTTTCCCGGCTTTTTTATTTGAACATAAGGGTCAACATATACACTTGAAGATATGTCATTGCCATAACCGTCTTTTGCAACAATAGACTTTGCCTCTATTAACGATTTAATATAAGAATTAATTTCGTTAATATCACAGGTATATGTAGTCTTTTTAATAGCTATAGACGGTCCTTTATAATTTGTAAGCTGTAAACCTCTTTTGGTAGTTTCTAATTCATAATCAGAATCATTAACACTGTACATTATTGCTTTGTCCTCATTATCATTTACAACAGAAGCATTTACCAAACCAATAACATCGTTACCTTGTGAGTCTGTAGCAGTTACCCCATCCATCAAGTTAATATCTGTACCATCCAATATTAAAGGGTCTGTTTCAAAAGATATATACACTGAATTCCCCGTATTCTTAATAACATTACCTGAACTGTCAACAGCAAACAAATTGTCAGCAAAGCAAATTAAAATTACAACTGTGATAATTGATATGACTGCTAAAAAATTTATACCAAATTTAATAACCTTATTCATGATTAACCTCCATAAAAATATTTAACTTGCTAAAATAATGCTAAATACCATTAGAAGCATGTACATGTAATAGATTATTCTGTAAATTTTTTCAGTACAATAACACCGGCACAGACTGGTTGTTAACTATTAATCAGAAAATGCTGTACCGGGCAAATTTTACAGCTAAGTTATACTCTGTTTAAATGGTTTTTAGCATAAATATTTAATTTGTTTCGTTTTTTTCTATTGTTTGGTCAAAATCTTCAGTGCCATCATCATTACTATCATCTGCATAACTTTCATAACCGCCGTACCTGCCATAACCATACTTTCCACGGTAATATCCACTGCCATACATTCCATATGAACCATAACTGTTATAACCGTACCTTCCATATCCTTTAGAGCCAAATACTCCCGACGCCATACTAAATATACAACCTAAAACTTGAATTTTACTTGAACCAAACAAACTTATAGAGTCTAATATTCTGTTAACCTTTACATAATCTTGTCTTACAACAAATACAAGACCACCAACAGTGTCTTTAAGTTCAAGTGCATCGGCTACAATTCCTACAGGCGGTACGTCAATAATAACATAATCAAACATTCTCTCAAGTGCCTCAATAAGCTCGGCAAGCTGTTTGCTGCCCATAAGCTCCGACGCATTACTTACAGACTCAGTACCTGGCAGGACATATAAACCGTTCTTTTTCAGTTTAACAATTGCATCTTCAAGATTGCATTTACCTGTAATAACATCTACTATACCTAAACTGCAATTATCGGGAATACTCATCTGCTTCCTTAATGACGGATTTCTTAAATCACAATCAATAATGACTGTTCTATAATGTTTTTTGGCAAATGAAACAGCCAAATTTGCCGATATTGTAGTTTTGCCTTCATCAGTAGCGGTACTTGCTATCATTATTGAATTAATCTTATTATCTTTGCATTTCTTTATGATTTTATTTCTTATAGAGAAAATTGATTCTTTAAATCTTCCATCTGCATGAACATTGTCAATAGAAATTATGTCAGTAGCATTACTGCTCTTTTTTCGTACCACTTTAACAATAGATCCTATTCTTTCGTTATTAAGCAAAGATTCTATATCATCAGGACGGCGAACTGTAACATTAAACATTTCTAAAATTAAAATTATAACCAAAGCCATTATAATGCCCGCACCGGCACCAATTACTGCCCAATTGCGGTATGAAACACTGTTAACAGGCTCAGATGATGCCGAAGGCGGTACAACCAAAACAATGTCTGTTGCACCAACAACATATTCTGCTACACTGGGATAATTATTAATTACCGACTTTAGCACATTATAAGCCATTTCATAGTTACTTGAAGTTACCGTAATTGTAAAAAGATTTGTATCTTCAACTGCAGTTGCCGTAATAGAACCCGGCATTGACGAAAGCCCCAAATCTTCAGTTACCACATTGGTAAGAGGAGCACTGGTAATAATATAAGGAAACGTCTTTTCTAGTTGTAAGGTAGAAGCACTGCTTGAGGTACTTGAATAAGACGAAATATTGGTATCTCTTGGAGAAACGGTAAATGTAGCGGTTGCCTTGTACTGCGGCACATAGTTCCTATATGAATAAAAAACAAAAGAAAGTGACAATATACCTGCCAATATTGCAATTAGCCACCAGTGTTTTTTTGCTCCGTTAAGTACTCTTAGTAATATTTCACCAAATGAAATGTAATGGTAGCTGTTCTCAGATTCAAATTTATTATTCAAAATGCTTCACCCCCCTATTTACCTGCTGTACCATAGCCATAACCATATTTTCCATAACCATAACCGCCATAGCTGCTGTAATTAATATTATTTCCTGTCAACTTAACAGCTTCAGAATCATTGTAAACACAACCCAAAAGCTTAACACCTGTACTTAAAATTATATCAACAGTATCATTAATTGTAAGTGCATTGGCAATGTCTCTTCTTACCACTAACAAAGCGGAATCACTAATACTTAAAACATCTTCTGCGTCAGAAACAAAACCTAGCGGAGAAGTATCAACAATTACATAATCATATTTTTCTCTGCCAACAGAAAACAAATATTCCATTTTGTCTGATGTAACAAGTTCATTTGCTAATGTTGTACCCTTGTTACAGCCTGCTACTGTAATATTGTTTATTTCATCATAATGCATTATGTCTGAAAGACGTGCATTACCATTCAAAAAATCTGTAAGCTCTTTTCCTTCAGGAAGCTTTTTATCAAGGAATTTTGTCACTGCAGGCTTTCTTAAATCGGCATCAATCAGCAGCACCTTGTAATCCATCTTACCTAAAACCATGGCAACGTTAACAGCTATGGTTGTCTTGCCTTCGTTTTCCAAAGAACTTGTTACCGAAAACACCTTATGACTATTGTTTTTACTATCGGATACAATAATACGCCTTAGTTTTTTAAAAGATTCTCTAAATTCAAAGCTAATTACAGGGTTAGCTAACGACAAAGATTTTTTAACACCCTTTATTTTTTCTTTAAAGCTTATTTTCTTTTTCTGTTTTGGAATTGAAACTACTCTTTTAACATTCAGCTTTTTCTCTATGTCACTTTCTTTCTTTATAGTATCCTTGTAGTATGATAGTACTGCTATAATAGCAACAGTTAATAATATTCCAATTAAAAAGCCAAGCATCATTGACCGTGTTGCATTTGAATTATTATCAGGTGAAACAGGCACAACAGGCTCCTCTAAAGTTTGCAGCACAATACTTGAAACTACATTTTTTGTAAATTGAGGGTAACTGTCAAGCACAGCGTTTAATAACCTGTATGACTTTATTGGCGAATCTGACTTTACTGAAAACGAAAGAATATTGGTTTCTTCTACAATAGAACACGACAAAGTACCCGGAAATTGACTATAACCTAATGATTCTGCAGCTGCATTTTGAAGCTGACTGCTATCTAGAATATTTTTAAAAACACCTGCCAGCTTTGTTGTTGCAGTTAAACTATCATAGACATTCTGACTGTTAGTTTTGCTTTGCACCAACAATGTAATTGATGCACTGTACTGCGGCTTGTACATTTGAGTAGTTACAATAAAGCTGCCCATTCCGGCAACAATACCAACAATAAGAACAATAAACCAGTTTCTAAAAATATCCTTAAGGGTACTGACAATATCAAAAGAATAATTTTTGTTTTGTTCCTTCATAACTTCATTCAAGCTTTTCATATCGATACGCCCTCCATCATTCTATTAATGTAACAGATGTTTCAAGATATGATATATCTCCACAGCTGTTTGTAACAGAAAGCATAACCGGAAATACGCCTTTGTTAATACTATCTTTACTTGTGTCAATACTGTCAATTCTTATTTTGTCACTTATATCGCCGTCAATAACATCAGTAGCCTTAAAGCAAGAAAGAATATCAGCGTACTTTCTTTCTTTTATAACAGGTACTTTTTCAATAGATGTAATTACAGGCTTTTGATAATCTGTATAAGTAATTTCTTTCGTTACCTTCGTAACATTATTATCAGAATCACAAACTACAAAAACAACCTCCCGTCTGTTTCCTTTTATAAGGTTTGACATTTGTTCTATAATAATATCATTTGTCAAATCACCATCTTCAACATCTGAGGCTGTAACATTGTTTAAAAGTTCTTGTTCCGTTACCTTTACGCTGACGCTGGTTTTATAATTATCCGAAAACGTAATAACCGGATAATTTTGAATTTTTCTTTTATTATTATAATAATAAACACCAAAAGCACCAAATAAAAATATTAAAATTAATATCATACATATGTATCTTATGATACTATTTCTAATTATTCTTTTCATATAATCTCCTTACCTTAAAAAATTAAAATTGCTTTGTTTTAAGCATTTCAAGTTTTTTGTTTTTTAGAACACACTCAGGATTTTCTTTAAAAAGCTTATTTGCTCTTTTAACGCCGCAATGTTTTACTGTCCAATCATAAGCATCATTTAAAACCGGTGCTCTATGATACGGCTTATGACCGTCACTTGCAACAATATGCACCAAATTATGCGACAACAATAACGCAGCCGTATTTTTTACACGCTCTCCAAACTTACCCAACAAACTTCCCCTGTTAATTTGAATTACGCAACCACTATTCACCCAATCGTAAACCATTTGAGGAAATCTTTGAACATATGTGTATCTTTCAGGATGTGCCAACACAGGCACCAAGCCTGTGCTCTGTATTTTACCAAGAATGTTGCTAACCCACAGCGGGTCTTCTTCAAAAGCAAACTCAGTTAACAAATAGCGTGATGAATTAAGTGTAATTGCCATACCGCCTGCAACTAAATCTACAATATCGTTACTTGCGTAAACCTCCATACCCAAGTAAACATTAATATCTAATTCTCTTTTTTTTACTTCATTTTTTATTTTTTCAAATCTGCCTATTATAACATCATTCATATAGTTTAAATAACCGCCAGGAATATTACAATGAGGTGTTAACACTATATTTTTAGTACCGAATTTACCGGCAATTTCAAGCATAGCCATAGACATTTCAAAGCTATCTGAACCATCATCAACATCATATAATATGTGAGTATGCAAATCAGTCATTGAATAATCTTCCTATCTTTTACTACATTACTCTAAATTATAACATAAATAAAAAGAATATAAAAGTATTTAGAAAAACATTTATATAAAAAGTTAAATAGATTAAAGCCCATTTTTTATAATATTTTATAACTTTGTATCGTTCTGCTGTAATCAAATAAAATTTTTTGAGAATAATATAATAAATATCTTTAAATACATCTTAAAACATTTTTATGTATAACTATAATTTTCAGTATTACTTAAAAATTATACCATCTTTTACAATAATCTATTCACCTTTTTATATTTATTATTTTAATATAACACTTTAAAGCCTGACAGAATAACATATTAATTTTTTATTTATATATGGATTTAATGAATATAATATGTTAAAATAGTTCTTAAATATTTTATTTATTTGGAGTGAACTATATTGAACACATATGACATATTAATGCTTGTCATTATAATTGTCTGCATATTTCTTTCAGCCTTTTTCTCTTCCATTGAAACAGCTTTTTCAACGGTAAGCACTATAAGATTAAAATACAGTGCAGAGCGTGGAAGCAAACGAGCAAAAAACGCACTTAAAGTAACCGAAAACTATGACAAAGCACTTACCACCATACTTATTGGAAATAATATTGTTAATATAGGTTGTTCATCGGTAGCAACGGTTCTGTGTATGAATTTATTTGGTGACGCCGGTGCAGCAATAAGTACGGGCGTAGTAACCTTGCTTGTATTAACCTTTGGTGAGATAATTCCAAAATGTCTTGCAAAAGAAAAAGCCGAGGTATTTTGCCTGGGTACAGCAAAAATACTTTTGGTGCTTATAACAATACTGTCACCTTTGGTATTCTTTTTTATCGCTTTAAAATCACTGGCGCTGAAAATTTTTACAAAAGGAAATTCTCAACCCTCTGTTACCGAAGACGAATTAAAGGTTCTTATTGGTACAAGTGAACAAGAGGGCGTTCTTGAACAGCAAGAGAAAGAACTGGTACAGTCAGCACTTGATTTTGATGAAAAAACTGTACAGGAGGTTATTACTCCCCGTGTTGACATTACAGCTATTGATATTAATGACACAGAAGATAAAATTAAAAAGCTTATAATAGAAGAACGCTTTTCTCGTATTCCTGTGTATAAAGACAGTATTGATAACGTTATTGGTATTTTACACACAAGAGATTATTTGGAAGCACTTATAGCAGGCAAACAGCCTGACATAAAAAAACTAATAAAGTCTGCTTTTTTTATTTACAAAACAAAAAAATTGTCTGTTGCATTGGCTGAATTCAAAAAGCAACGACATCATATTGCCATTGTTACCGACGACTACGGCGGAACACTGGGTATAATAACTATGGAAGATTTATTAGAAGAAATTGTGGGAGATATTTGGGACGAAGATGAAGATGAAACTCCTGAATACAGAAAAATAAGCGACACCACATATAGCATAAGCGGTGATATGAACATATCTGCAATGCTTGAGCTTTTAAATTTGAGAGAAGACTACATTATAAGCGACAGCGTTTCAGTTGGCGGCTGGGTAATGGAAAATCTTGGTGATATTCCTGAATCCGGAGATAGCTTCACATATAAAGACACATTAAGCTTTACGGTAATTTCAACAACTGAGCAAAGGGTTGAGAATGTTAAGGTAGTATATATACCGGAAAATACAAAAAACTAAAAAACTTATATTTTATTCGTGTTAAATAATTATAAAAGTAAAAAGGGTTATTTGTTTCTTCATAGTTTTAGCTTTACAAATACCCTAATATTTACAGCATAAAAAAATCATCATTGTTAATAATAACAATGGTGATTTTTTATGCTTAAACGAGTTAAAGAAGATACTATGCTTTTTTCAATAGGAGGACTTGCCTATGGTGCTATTGAGCTTTTGTGGCGTCACCGTACACACTGGACAATGATTATAACCGGAGGCATTTGTTTTATTACCCTGTTTAGAATATTTTTCAAATTTAAAAAGCTAAAAACCATTTATAAATGCATAATTGGTTCAGGTGTTATAACAGGCATTGAGCTTATTGTAGGTTGTATTGTAAATATACAGTTTAAAATGAACGTTTGGGACTATTCAGGTGTACCGCTTAATCTATGGGGACAAATTTGCCCAATTTATAGTGTATTATGGGGATTTTTAACCTTGCCTATTCTGTTTGTATGCAATAAGATGCAGAATGTTGTAAAGTATTTGTAAAAGATTAATTGCTGAAAAACAGATAAATTATAATTTATAATATTCATTTATTGCTAACACAAATATACTAACGCAAATAGAAAGCTCACCCTAGTTTGTTAACTTAGGTGAGCTTTTTCTTTATTAAAAATATTGCCCTTATAATATATAAATTCAGAAAATATCAATCCAAAAAATCCTTCAATTTTTTGCTACGGCTTGGGTGACGCAGTTTTCTTAAAGCTTTAGCTTCAATCTGTCTTATACGTTCACGGGTTACATTAAACTCTTTTCCAACCTCTTCAAGAGTTCTTGAACGACCGTCAAGCAAACCAAAGCGAAGTATTAAAACCTTTTTCTCTCTTGGAGTAAGTGTATCAAGTACGTCACCAAGCTGTTCCTTTAGCAATGTGTGCGAGGCAACATCTGCCGGTGCAGGTGTGTCATCATCAGAAATAAAGTCACCCAGGTGGCTGTCTTCCTCTTCGCCAATTGGAGTTTCAAGCGAAACCGGCTCTTGTGCAACACGCATAATTTCTCTTACCTTATCTACAGGCATATCAATTTCTTCAGAAATCTCTTCAGCCGTAGGTTCATGACCGTTAGCATGCAACAGTTGACTTGAAACTTTTTTTACCTTATTAATTGTTTCAACCATATGAACAGGAATTCTTATAGTACGAGCCTGGTCTGCAATTGCTCTTGTAATAGCTTGTCTTATCCACCACGTAGCATATGTTGAAAATTTAAAGCCCTTGGTATGGTCGAATTTTTCAACAGCCTTAATTAAACCAAGATTGCCCTCTTGAATAAGGTCTAAAAATTGCATACCTCTGCCTAAGTATCTTTTGGCAATACTTACAACCAAACGCAGGTTAGCCTCTGAAAGTCTTTTTTTAGCAGCAACATCACCGTTTTTAATTCTTACAGCAAGGTCTATTTCCTCTTCAGAAGACAGCAAAGGCACTCTTCCTATTTCTTTAAGATAAACCTTTACAGGGTCATCTATAGCTATATTGTCAGCAGTAACGTTGTCAGTATCATCACTTAAAGCACCGTTGCTTTCAGAAGCTTTTTCTATTTTAGTAATTTCTATGTCAGAAATATCACCAATGTCTTCTACTAAATCTTCTACTATGTCTATACCCTCTTTTTCAAGCTGGTCGTATAAACGTTCTAACTGTTCAGGCTCAAAATCAATTTCGCCCATTATATCAAAAATTTCTTTTGTTGTCAGCTTGCCGTTTGCCTTACCTTTTTCAATAATTTCTTTTATAACAGTTTTTTTGTCAGGTTTAGTTAATGCCATAACCTTCATTCCTTTCTTTTCCTTATCTGCATGTAAAATAATATTGTAAAAATATTATTGTAAAAACAATCTTAGCTACCTTTTATATTTCCCATTTTCTTAAAATAATTAAGCATATCATCATCAGACATTTCTTTGGGATCTTTTTTCAGTCTTTTTTCATGCTCGTTTTTCAGCACATCAATACACTGGTCAAGTGCCTGCTTGTGCAGTGTTTCCGGCAATACAGTAGAAACATAGGCTGTTATATAGCTTAACTCTTCTTCTGAAAAATCCTGCGAAATGCTTGTTAAAGTAGCGTCTTTACCGCTTAACAGCCTGTCCTGCACCACCTTAAATACTTTTTTATTAAATTCTGTAGCCAACAGGTCAGCGGTAATTTTACTGCTTATATACTGGCACATATCGGGATTATTTATTAAAAACGCAATTAAATATTCCTCTGCTTTAGCCGCCTTTTGATTTTTTGCTTTGTCTGGATTAATTTTGTCATGTCTTGCAGACAAATTATCGTTAATGGTGCGAAAGTCTTGCTTTATTTGCTGCCGTTTTGAATATTTTTGCTTTTTTTCAACTTGTTGGCTTATAGCCTCTTTTTTTACCCCCAGCTTTTCACTAAGGTTAGAAATATAAATATCTCTTTCAATAGGATTTTCCGACTGGGCTATAATACCCGCAGCTTGGGTAAGATATTCAACCTTGCCCTGGGTTTGTGTAATATTATATTTGTCAAGCAGCTTCTCAAGCTTATAATCAATATCGCCTGCACTTTTTTCAAGTAAAACCCTAAAAATGGCAGGTCCCTTGTCACCATGTGATTTCATAAATTCGTCAGGGTCTTTCGCACCCGGTATGGTAACCACCCGGATTTTCAACCCTGCGTTTCTTAAAAGTGCAATAGCTCGGTCAGACGCTTTTCTTCCTGCCTCGTCAGAATCATAACAAATTACCACCTCATCGGCATATCTGCGCATAATATCTGCCTGTGACGGTGTAAGCGCCGTACCCAAGGTGGCAACAGTATTTTCAAAGCCCGCCTGATGAAGTGCTATTACATCCATATATCCCTCAGCCAGTATTAACTGGCGTGTATTAACATTTTTAGCCATATTAAGTGCAAAAAGCTGACTGCTTTTTGAAAAAACAGGTGTGTCAGAGGTATTAAGGTACTTTGGTTTTTGGTCGCTCATAATTCTTCCGCCAAAAGCAACAACATTTCCTCTTAGGTCTATTATAGGGAACATAACCCTATTAAAAAAACGTGAAATTATGTAACCATTTTTTGACCTTGCTGCAACATTCGCCTGAATAAGTTCGGTGTCGCTGTAACCCTTGCTATGCAAGTGATTAATAAGTTCAAATGACCTGTCAGGTGCAAAGCCCAAACCGAAACGCTTAATAGTTTTGTCGGTAAGTCCGCGATTTTTTAAATAGCTTAAGCCTGCACTACCCTGAGCAGAAAGCAAGCACCCGTGAAAAAACCTTGCGGTTTCTCTGTTAATTTCGTAAATTCTTCTTTTTAATTTTACCATACTGTCGTCGTAGGAGTTCTGGGGCATTTCCATACCTGCCCTTTGTGCCAACAGCTTTACTGCATCTATGTAGTCTAAATTTTCTATTTTTTTTATAAAGGTTATTACCTCACCGCCTGCACCGCAGCCAAAACAATAAAAAGACTGTGTGTCGGGGTAAATATAGAAGGAAGGTGTTTTTTCGTTATGAAAAGGACATCTGCCGGAGTATAATCTGCCTGCCCTTTTTAAATTAACATAAGAAGAAACAACACCTGTAATTTCATTTTTATCTCTTAATTCCTGTAAAAATTCTTCGGGCAAAGCCAAAACTTATCACCTACCTAAACCCAAGATTATATTCAATGCTCAAAAATAATATTTATATTAAAATTGCCACCTCTTCGGTACAAAAAAGTCGCTGTAAGCCTGAATGGCATATTGGTCTGTCATACCTGCTATATAGTCGCATACTGCCCTGTCAACACCCTCTTCGTCTGCAATTTTTTGCATTACAGGGTGCAAAAGTTCTGTATGGCGTTTATAATATTCAAACAGTCTTTCAACAAGATCCGGTATTTTCTTTTCTTCCGATTTTGCCTGTGAGCTACTGTAAACACGGTCAAACATAAAGCTGTGTATATTGTCGTACGCCCAAGCAACCTCGTCATCCATTTTAAGCTGTCCGTCCTTGCTGTTATTTATTAAGGAATACACAAGGGTGCTTATGCGTTTGCTTGTAGAATCACCCAAAATATTGGTTAGTTCCTTCGGAATATCACTTTCTTTTATAATCCCTGCACGAATGGCGTCATCAATATCGTGGTTAATATATGCAATACGGTCGGCGTGGCGTACTACCCTGCCTTCGGCAGTTTTTGCCCATTCACCCTTTGTGTGCCGTTCAATTCCGTTTAAAACTTCATATGTAAGGTTTAACCCTTTGCCGTCTTTTTCAAGCTTTTCAACAACGCGCACACTTTGGTTATAGTGCTGAAACCCACATTCAGAAATATTGTTCAAGGCTCTTTCACCTGCATGACCAAAAGGCGTATGACCAAGATCGTGCCCTAAAGATATAGCCTCAGTAAGATCTTCATTAAGACATAACGCTCTTGCAACAGTACGGGCTATTTGCGAAACCTCAAGCGTATGCGTAAGACGTGTTCTGTAGTGGTCACCTTCAGGCGAAAGAAAAACCTGTGTTTTGTGCTTTAGCCTTCTAAAGGCTTTGCAATGTGTTATTCGGTCACGGTCACGCTGGTAACAGGTACGCACCGGGCAAACATCATCCTGTTTTTTTCTGCCCTTGCTGTTACAGGCAAGCATAGCATATTGCGACAGCTTTTCTTTCTCCCAAATCTCCGTTCTTTCCCTAATATCCACTATATACACCTCCAACACAATTATATGTAAATCATTATTGCTAAAGACTTATTCATAGATATATACGCAAAAAATCTTAAAAACCCTTTATTTTTTTGAAAAAATTTTTCACTTTCTTATTTATTGTTGTAAATTTAAAAAATAAGATTAAATTAATCGGTATATGTTGGTGATTATATATTAAAATGTGCTATTATTAAAAAGTAGTGTACAATAAAATTTTATTTCGTAACTGCAAAATATTCCTTAAATTCCTCTACAGGCATAACATCACCGCAGGTAGCGTCTGCAAGCTGTTTAGAAAGACTGTTAAACCCCTGTTGGTTAATGTGGAAGCTAATTTCTACATTGGCGGCAAAAGCACTGTCATCAACCACACCGCCGCATTGTGGAATTAAAGCTGAAACCTTGCCGTATCTGTTATAGTCACATTTAACAGTACAAACAAGACATTCTTCCATTTTTACTATCCCTGCTGCCTCTACTGCTAATTTTGCGCTATGGGAATACGCCCTTACCAAACCGCCTGTACCCAGCAAAACACCGCCAAAATATCTTGTAACCACCACTGCAACATCAGTAAGCTGATTTTTTAACAGGACATCAAGGGTTGGCATACCTGCTGTACCCTGTGGTTCTCCGTCGTCGGAATATCGTTTTATTTGCCCCTCACGCAGACAATATGCGTAAACATTATGGCGTGCGTCCCAATGTTTAGTTTTTATTTCATTTATAAAGGCAAGTGCGTCCTCTTCAGTAGCAACAGGCTTGCAATAACCGATAAAGCGTGACCTTTTTTCAACAAATTCGTCATTTGCCTGCGCAAGCACAGTTTTATAGCTTGTGTCAACCATATATAATGTCCGCCCTCCTTATACCAATAGCCAATAAAAAGCTCTACAAACAAAGTAAGCGACACAAACATTGCTGTGTCGCTTAATAAACAAAACTATAATTATTTGTTTGCCATACCAAAACGCTTGTTAAATCTGTCAACGCGTCCGCCTGTATCAACAAGCTTTTGCTTGCCAGTGAAGAAAGGATGACACTTTGAGCAAATTTCAACACGAATGTTTTCCTTTGTTGAACCTGTTTCAATTACATTGCCGCAAGCACAAGTAATTGTTGTTTGCTTGTAGTTAGGATGTAAACCCTCTTTCATTACCGTTTCACCTCTTTCGATATTATCCGTAGTAACATTAGAATTTTACCACAGGCTATTACAAATTGCAATACTTTTAAAAAATTTTTTAAAATATACAATTTTTATAGTACTTAACCGCCAATAAAATACAATTAAAAAATAATTTTTTTGTATTATTTATTAATTTTGTCCAGCAGCTTTACAATTTCTTCTATTTTTTCGTCTTTTTCCTGTTGGTTACCACTTTCAAATGCAGAATTTACACAATGCTCCATATGACCCTTTAAAATAATTGAATTAACCTTTTTTAGTATTGCCTGTGTTGACATTATTTGCGTCATAACGTCAACGCAGTAACGGTCGTTTTCTATCATATTTAAAATACCGTCAATTTGACCTCTTGCTGTTTTCAACAGGTTAGAAACCTTATTACAATCGCATTGCATTACTTAATCTCCACCACAGTATAGCCTGCGTTTGATATGACAGACTTAATTGTTTCGTCACTTACATTGCCTGTAACTGTGGCACATTTTTCTTCAAGACTTACTGTTGCTGTAACACCGTCAATTTCATTCAGCACCTGCTGAACTCTTCCCAAACAATGGTTACACATCATACCTTCAATAATTACTTTTTTAGTCATAGTTTCTTCGTCCTTTCTGTTATCCTCTTTGTTAATATTGCTTTTATTTATTTTTAATAAATCATTATTACTATTGCTGTTACTTTCGGCATACTTAAACCTTGGTTTAAAGGTACGCAGTCGTAATGCATTTAGTACAACACAAACCGAGCTAAAGCACATTGCTGCAGCACCGTACATAGGGTTAAGCCTCCAACCTAACAAGCTAAAGAATACGCCCGCCGCCAAAGGTATGCCTATTGCATTGTAAATTAATGCCCAAAACAAATTTTCTTTTATATTACGCATAGTAGCTCTGCTTAATTGAATTAGTTTAACAACATCTATAAGACTGCTTTTTACCAAAACAACATCGGCTGAATCTATTGCAATGTCTGTGCCTGCACCTATTGCAACACCTACATCGGCTTTTGCAAGAGCGGGGGCATCGTTAATTCCATCACCTACCATTGCAACCATACGTTTTTTCTGCTGAAGCTCTCTTACCTTTTCTTCTTTGTCCTGCGGCAACACCTCTGCCACTACATTATCTATTCCACAGCTTCTGCCAATGGCATTAGCAGTTGATTTGTTATCGCCTGTAAGCATAACAACATCAATATTCATATTTTTAAGCTCTTTAACTGCATGCTTACTGCTGTCTTTTACAATATCGGCAACTGCTATAATACCAATTATACTGTTATTTTCGGCAAAAAACAATGGTGTTTTACCCTGTGCCGAAAGCTGACTTATTGTACTTTGGCACTTACTTACATCAATATTATTTTTGTTCATCAGCTTAATATTGCCTGCATATATCACAGAATTATTAACAGAGGCAGAAACACCCATACCGCCGTAGCTTTCAAAATTTGTAACATTTATTTTAGTGTAATTACATTTTTTACCATATTCTGTTACAGAATATGCAAGAGGATGCTCTGAAAACTGTTCAACAGAGGTTGCAACATCTATCAGATATTTTTCGGTTACATCAAATGTAATAACATCTGTAACATAAGGCTTACCCATTGTAATTGTTCCTGTTTTGTCAAGCACTACGGTGTTTATATGCCCTGCAGTTTGCAATGCCTCAGCAGATTTTATAAGAACACCCATTTGAGCTCCTCGGCCCGTACCCGTCATAATAGCTGTTGGTGTAGCCAAGCCTAATGCACAAGGGCAAGAAATAACCAGCACCGCAATGCCTGTTGATAAGCTAAACTCTGCACCATAACCAAGCAACAGCCAAAACACAGACGAAACAACTGCAATTGCAATTACTATTGGAACAAATACACCGCTTATTTTATCTGCCAGCTTTGCAACAGGTGCTTTGGTAGCCGAAGCCTCCTCAACCAATTTAATAATTTGACTTAAGGTACTGTTTTCGCCAATCTTTGTGGCTTTAACCTCTACATAACCACTTTTGTTAATTGTAGCACCTATTACATTATCACCCACAGTTTTTTCAACAGGCATACTTTCGCCTGTAATTATAGATTCATCAACAATGCAGCTACCGTTTACAATTACACCGTCAACTGGCATTGTACTGCCCTGTTTAACAGCTACAATATCATTTTCAGTTACCTCATCAACAGAAACCTCAATAGCTTTGCCGTCTCGAATAACTACAGCCCTTTGAGGTCGTAAATTAATAAGCTTTGTAATAGCGTCGGTTGTTTTTCTTTTTGCTTTGCTTTCAAGAAATTTACCCAAGGTTATAAGAGTTAAAATTGTGCCTGCCGATTCAAAATATAAATCCATCGAATATTGGTGTACAAGTTCCATATCGTTATGACCCAAGCCCCAGCCAATACGGTAAATTGCAACAATACCATATACTACTGCCGCCGTTGACCCCAAAGCTATTAGTGAATCCATATTAGGACTTAGCTTGACTATATTCTTAAAACCATTTTTAAAATAATGAAAATTTATAAATACAATAGGTACGGTAAACAAAAACTGAGTAAAAGCAAACGTAATTGCATTTTGTGTACCATGCATAAATTCAGGCAATGGCAAACCCATCATATGCCCCATTGAAATATAAAACAGCGGTATTAAAAACACAACAGACCAAATTAGCCTTAGCTTGGTACTTTTTACTTCATCTTCAACACCTGTTGCATTACTTTTGGCATTTGTTTTTTTACTGTTCTTAACACTTGCACCATAGCCTGCGTCTTCTACTGCCTTAATAATATTTTCAGAGGTAAGCTGTGTTTCGTCATAATTAACCTCCATACTGTTTGTAAGTAAATTTACAGCCGCTTGGTTTACACCGGCAAGCTTAGACACTGCCTTTTCTACTCTTGCACTACAGCTTGCACAGGTCATACCGGTAACAGTAAAAATCTTCTTAGACATATTTATCACATCCTTTTCTTTACCACCCCTACCGGGTGGTGGTGCAATTTAATTATAACTCATTTTATACAAATGTCAACACTAAATATATCATCACAATTTTTCAGATAGCACCTATCTAATAATAACCATTGCTGCATATGTGGGGCATCTATATCAGTAAAAAACAACCGTAATTATATTTGAATTTTATTCTTTCAAGATACCTTATTATTTTTTGTATTTATCACATATGTTATGCTATAATAATTTTAAATATATCAAAGAGAGAGAATGCTTATGAAAATTTTACTTATTCTTACAGGCGGAACTATAGCCTGTAAAATTGAAGACAATGTTATAAACGCTGACAGCAGCACGGCATATGACATTTTAAACCTTTATAACCAAGCATACCCCGAAAATAGTATTGAATTCACTACAATACAGCCTTTTACAATATTAAGCGAAAATTATACGGCAAATACTTACAATACTCTTATAAAATACCTGTACAGTTGTAATTTTGAAAACTATGACGGTGTTATTATTACTCATGGTTCTGACACACTTTCTTATACCTCTGCTTTGGTGGGTATGCTGTTAAACAATTTAAATCTGCCTATAATTCTTACAGCAGCTGACCACCCTCTTTCTAACCCTAACTCAAACGGATTAAGCAACTTTTCAGCCTGTGTTGAGTTTATTAAAAGCAAAATATCATCCGGAGTATTTACAGCATATGGAAAGCCAAATAACACACAAATATATTTAGCTACAAGAATAGTTGAAGCAGACCCTATTACCGACCAATTTACCCCATTTGGCAACGGAGTAGCTGCGCAGGTACAAAACAATACTATTACAGATATAAATGAAGAATTGCTTTTGTATATTAAACAGAAAAAAGAAAAACTTTTTACCAAAGCACCTTTTATAAAAGACAACATTCTTCTTATAAAAACCTACCCTAACCAATGCTTTAGCGGTTACAGTCTTGAAACCATTAAAGCCGTTGTAGTTTATATGTATCATTCAGCGACAGCATGCACAGCAGGAACAGACACTAATATTCTTAATTTTATAAAGCACTGTAATCAATGTGGCAAACCTGTTTATCTTGCCTCATATAAAAACAAAAAAGACGAATATGCCACAAGCTGTGAAATTGATAGGCTTAATATTAATAAGCTGTACAATATTTCACAAGAAAGTGCTTATATTAAAGCACTTTTGGCATATAATCAAAGCCAAACGCCTCCTGAGGAAGTAATGAGAACAAATATTTACTTTGAATGTCAGTAAATGCTTAACTGATTTATTAGCTATTTATACTAAATACCTTTTGAACCATTGAATAGATTGTCCGACAAAATTTGTTCAAAGCAATGACAATAACGCAGGTAGGTAATAACCTATCAAGGATTATGATGTGGTTAGGGTCATTTCCACCCATTAAGATACTTTTTGCCTAAATAATATTTAATGAGTTAACAAAATAAAAATGCACCCTATGCCTTAGCATAGAGTGCATTTTTTTACTAATAAATTAAATTAAGAAATCGAAACTGCATTAGGTACACCGGCACCGCTTGGGTCACCGTCAGATATTACCGTAATTGTTGAACCGTCTGCAATATCGTCATATGTAAGACCAGTGCTGCTGTAATCAAACTCGTACTCATTACCGTCACCCAGCATTATTACCACAGTTGAACCACCGTGTCCTGTAACAGTACCTGTCAGTACATAATTTCCGTTAGCATCAGGCTCTCCTAAACTGCCTGATGAATTAGGTGAAGCTGTTGGTTTTTCAGCATCTGCCGGTTCTGTAATTGGCTCACCATTTTCATCTGTAGCTGTTTCAGAAGGCAATGTAGATGATATAGCACTTGTAGCTATATTTGCCTTAAATGTAGCGGCCTGTGTAGGAGCCTGTGTAGGACCTGTTGAATCTGTTGCACTTGTCGGCGATGTAGGTGCCTGTGTAGGAGCTACAGTAGGTGCAACTGTAGCTATTGGAGTAGCTGAAGGCTCTGTTGCTTCTGAACCATTTCCGTTATTACAACCTGTAGTACCAAAAGAAACAGAAATTACTACAAGCATCATAGCAATTAAAATCGCTGTTTTCTTCATTATTAACAATCCTCCAAATTAAACAATATTAACTTTACAAAATAAATCATACATTAAAAAAACAAAAATATCAAGTATAAATTTCAAAATTAGAACTAAAAACAGTTATAACTACAATAAATTAATAATTAATACAAATTTTGATAAAAAACAAGTAAAAATTTCGCAACATTATACATTCATGTTCTATAATTGACGGTTAAAAAAATATATAGTATCATTAATATGGTGATATAATGAGTTATTTTAATGAAGAAAACATATGGCAGTTTCTGCAAAACACAAACAAACCTATTATATTGTACGGCATGGGGAACGGTGCAGACAAAGTACTTAAGCTGTTTGAATGCTATGGAATAAAATGCAGTGGTGTAATGGCAAGCGATGATTTTGTAAGAGGACAAAGCTACAAAGGATTTACTGTACAAAAGTTGAGTTATTTTGAAGGAAAATATAAAGACATTGTTATTGCCGTTACATTTGGCACACAAATTGAAGATGTTATTAATAACATAAAAAATATTTCGCAAAAGCACAATGTTGTTATACCTAATGTTCCTGTTTTTGGCAAAAATGTATTTGACTATGCATTTTTGCAAAGCAATAAAGAAAAGATAAAAACGGCATATTCTCTTTTGAGCGATATGCGTTCAAGGACTGTTTTTGAAAATGCTGTAAAATTTTATTACACCGGAAGGTTAAAATATTTATGGAACTGTACTGACAATAAGAAAGAAGCATTTAAAAATATACTTAAATTAACTGCGGCTGAAAACTACCTTGATTTAGGTGCATACCGTGGCGACACTATAGCCGAGCTTATTAATGAAACAGGCGGATATGGCAATGTAATTGCACTTGAACCGGACCCCAAAACCTACAAAAAGCTTTGCGAATATATAAATGGTAAGCCTAATATAACCGCACACCAAAAGACCATTTGGAAAAACAACACCATATTATATTTTTCGAATAAAGGCGGCAGAAACTCAACCATATGCACCACAGGTACACCCGTAAAGACAACGACTATAGATACCCTGTGTAAAAACTATAATGTAACTTATATAAAAATGGATGTTGAGGGTGCTGAAAAGCAGGCTTTGGCAGGCGGTATAAACACTCTTAGCATAAAAAAGCCGAAACTTAACATTGCCGCTTACCACACCTTTGAGGATTTATTTGAGCTTATTTTACTTATCTACGCCATTAATCCCGAATATAAATTTTATCTAAGACACCACCCATATATACCATTGTGGGACACTAACCTGTATTGTATTTAAAGGAGATAATATGACTGTATTTATAGACGCTGACGGCTGTCCTGTAGTAAAAGAAACAGAATTAATCTGCCAACAGTACAGCATTAATTTGGCAGTTATGTGTGACACAAATCATATACTTAACTGTAACTACGGCAAGGTTATAACAGTAGGTGCAGGAGCTGATGCTGTTGATTTTGAACTTATTAACAGGTGCAAACCCGGTGATATTGTTATTACGCAGGATTACGGTGTTGCTGCAATGGCTTTAAGCAGAAAGTGCCGTTGTCTTAACCAAAATGGTTTAATTTATACTGACGATAATATTTCGCAACTGTTATACTCACGGTATGTTACAAAAAAGATAAGAAGCAGTTCATCAAAGCATCATTTAAAAGGACCTGCAAAGCGCAAACAAAGTGATGATGAAAGCTTCAGAAAATCATTTTTAAAATTGATTGAAATATCTATAAAAGAACAACGGGTATATCAAAACAACAAATAAAGTAAACCACACTAAGCTGTATTGTTTTAAACAGCTTAGTGTGGTTTTGTTTTTTAGTTTACTGCAGATTTATACATCTAAACCATTGCAGGTTTTTAAGAATATCATAAGCTTATCAAGAATAATATCAACACCGCCCTGAGTATCACTTTCAATATTTAAAGGCATAATAGGGTCATGAACACTTAATCTTAACAAAAACCATCCGTCACCGTTGTTTTTACCAAACGAAACTCTAATTCCTTCTCGGCTGTCATCTGCAATAATCCAGCCCTGCTGCTTTTTGGCATATTCCTCTAGCTCACTTATAATTCTGTTGCCGGTAGCTTTAAAATCATTGTCTGTTATTTTAAAGCGAACCTCTCTGCTTTCAACAGGTTCTTTCAAGTTTGCTGTTAAGCTTGAAATATTCTTACCTTCTTTTCGCAGTTGTGCCATTTTAATTATAATTTTTGTACACAAATAAGCACCGTCGTCAAGAAAGTAATTCTCTCTCATTGCAGCATGACCCGAGGTTTCGATAGCCAACGGACAATTAATTCCCTCTTTGTTCAAACGAATTGCCTCGTTAATAACATTTTTATAGCCTCTCTTAAAGCGATGGTGCTTTCCCTGCAAATCCTTTTCAATAAAAATTTTTAAGCCTGCCGAGGTTGTCGAGTCTGTAACAACTGTGCCTCCCTTAACTCCTTCAAGTGCAATAGCTGACGCTACTGCTACAAGACGGTTACGGTTAATTTCGTTTCCTGTGCTGTCAACAGCACCTCCACGGTCAACATCAGTATCAAAAATTACACCCAAGTCTGCATTGTTGTCAAGCACAGCCTTGCTTATAAAGCTCATAGCCGTTGCGTCCTCTGGGTTTGGCACATGGTTAGGAAACATTCCGTCAGGTTCTAAAAACTGGCTTCCTGTTGTGTCGGCACCAAGTGGTAAAAGCACCTTATTTGCATAAAATCCGCCTGCACCGTTGCCTGCATCAACAACAATTTTAAAGCCTTCAAGAGGTTTGTTATAATTCTCGCTGTTTACTTCCTTGCAAATCATATCTTTTAAATGTTCGCAATACTGTGACATATAATCTACAGCGGTTGTCTTACCACCGCTACACTCAGGTGCAAAGCATTTGTTCTGAGCATTTTCAAGCAGTACTGTAATATCCTCTGACTCCAGTCCTCCATCAACGGTAAAAAACTTTAATCCGTTGCGGTTAAATGGATGGTGGCTGGCTGTAATTTGTACTGCACCGTCACAGTTTAGGTCAACAGTTGTCATAAACATTGACGGAGTTGACGCCAAACCACAATTAAGCATCTGTACACCGTGTGACATAAGTGCGTTTTCAACCTGTTCTATTATACGAGGACCCGAAATACGGCTGTCTCTGCCAACTGCAATAGTTAAAGCTGTACCGTTTTTACCGGTTTTGTCACACAACCACTTTACAAAACCTTTCGTAATGGCTGTTACAACTTGATTTGTAAGGTTTACAGCTTGTCCCTCAACACCTTCACTTGCTATTCCGCGTATATCTGTGCCGCTTTTGAATTGACTCCAAAATTTATCCATAATTTCTGACAATCCTTTCTATGTCTTATATATGGTTATTATAACCCATCAATAGAAATTTGTAAAATAAAAGATTGCCATTCATTATTTTGATATAATAAGAGTATTAGAAAAAATAATCCTTAACTAAATTAAATTATACCATTGATAATATGTCATTTTTATTTTAGGAATATTTTTTAATTTTTCATCTTTCTATAATCATCATATTCATCATCGTTGAGGCATTTTAAAATCAACAAGAGCTTTATTTAAGTAATCATTAAAGGGCTTCATAGCTTCAAAAATTTTTACCGCTTGGTCTAAAAAATTTTCTGAATTTTGCAATTCTTCATCTTTTATCGGATATTCCAAATACCAACTTTTAAATTTCAAAAACTCAGCCTGCGGACTTTCTTTATCATACCCACGAGGAACGTTCTTTAACGTCGTCCCCTGTATTGTAAAGTATTTCTGAAAATTTTCAGCATGAATAATTTTATCCCATTCGTCAGAATTTGCAGAAATATAATCTCTTACCATCGTTGTTGCATCCTTAAACATATCTGCGAATAAACCGCCGCCTAAAAAAGATTGATTGTCAGGCTTAATCATAATATAGTAACCAACCGGAATCGGTAATTTTCCTTTAGATGAAATATGTGCCCTAAAAGCAGGATTATAGGGTGATTTATCATGACTAAAACGTGTATCTCGCACAAGTTTAAATGTAAGTTCCTTAGGAATATTATTCAAAATGCTTTTGTCAAATTTTCCTATTTTCAAAATTAATTCCTGTAATAATGCTTCAAACTGCATATTAGCATTTTTATAATCATTCTTATGGTCATGATACCATTCGCGATTGTTATTATAACTTAATTCTGATAAATATTTTAATATAATCTGTGTGTTCATATTTTTTAAAATCTCCATTCAATTATTTTTTACAATAGAAAGCATTCCTGAATCTAAAAATTCTTTTATAAATTGTTTCAAACTCTCAGGCGACTTATAGGCTTTGCAAAAAGAGAATTCCTGCGATAAGTCATCAATATCTTCCATAGCATTTTTTACATCAAGCATAGTTTGCCTTGGTATTTCAGTAGCAGCAGTAAAATCCAAATGTGCAGGATTTATTCTGTGATTTTTAATAGCATAATTTATTCTGTTACTGCACTTACAGTTTCCACAACCATATTCACCGCAGTATTCATATAAAAATGATGCCATTTTTTTACGAATCCTTGAAAGCCTCTGTCTATATGTTTCAGGTGTTATACCCAATACTTCACCTGCTATGCGGCTGTCAATATTAAACATTGTTCCCAATATAAAAATACATCTGCTTTCGGTATCCAGACATTGCAACATTACGTTTGTACAAGACATTTTTAATTCCTCTGCTAAAATATCTCTTTCTACATTTTGTGTCAAATCCGGTACATCTTCAACCTGTCCGTTTTTTATATCATTTTCGTAAAATTCAAAGCTTAAAGGGTAATGTGCAAACATATGCTTTTTATAATTTTTTAAATGATTCAAAGCAATACTATACACCCACGTAGAAAATGAACTTTCTTTTTTAAAGGATGATAAATGGGTTATTATTTTCAGCAAAATATCTTGCGTAGCATCTTCTGCGTCTGAAAAAGTACCTAACATCCTTAAAGAAAGATTAAACACTAAATCCTGTACACTGAAAATAATTGTTTCAAGTGATTTTTTGTTGCCTGCTGTTGCTTTGTCAATTAAAATTAATAATTCTTTGTTTGTTATTTTATCCATAGTTTTTACCTCCTATTTAATTAGACAACCAATATTCGTCTGTGTGACACAAAATTAAAAAAATATTTCTGAGGGCTATCTAAAAACTCAAATAACTGTCTACTTCTACTAATGCAAGTGATTTCATTGCAAAAAATGCTTGAAACACGTTGGTATTTCTGTGCTATTTTACTCCAACTCACCTCTCAATAACAAAATATTCAGTCATTTTTCTGTTTTCAGGTATGCTCTAATTAATAAATTAAACTATATACTTATTAATTATTACATAGAGTTATCATTATGTAAAATACTATATGCGTTTTGTTTGCAATATACTTTGCTATTACTGTTCAACAATCATTTAATTTAATATATTTTTACATTCTATAATAATTTATTATATTAACCAATAAATAAAATACTTTGTTATACCTTTTTATGTAAACAAATTATTATTTTGTCTTTGTACTTTGTGGAATAATATGTTAAAATATAAGTATATTAAAAAAGGTGGTTTATTTAATGTCAAATGTTGAAGGACTTGTAGTAAAGCTGATTGGTGGATTTTATTATGTTGAAGCCAATAACTGCATAATTGAATGTAAAGCAAGAGGAGTCTTTAGAAAAAAAGGACTTTCGCCTGTTGTAGGTGACCATGTAGAGATAAATATTCCTAAAGACGGCTATGGTGCTATTGAAAAAATATTACCACGAAAAAATAAAATTATAAGACCTGCTATTGCTAACATTGACAAAATTGTTATAGTATCATCAGTTTGTCAGCCTTCACCAAACCTTTTTATTATTGATAAAATGACAGCTACTGCTATAAATAAGGGCATTGAACCTGTAATAGTTTTTTCTAAGGTTGATTTACAGTCGGCAAATGAGCTTCAGGAAATTTATAAAAATTCAGGTATAAAAACCATTTCTTTTTCATCGGTAACCGGCGAGGGTTCAGAAACAATCAAAGAATTATTGAAAGACAGTATTGTTGCCTTTACCGGTAATTCAGGTGTAGGAAAATCTTCGCTGCTTAACTGCCTTTTTCCTGAATTCAACATAGAAACAGGCGATATAAGCAAAAAACTTGGAAGAGGCAGACATACAACAAGAAGTGTAGAGCTGTATAAAACAGACAGAGGTTATGTGGCAGACACCCCCGGGTTTTCAACAGTTGACCTTGAACGCTATGAATTAATAAATAAAGACGATTTAGCCAATTGCTTTCCTGAATTTGAAAATTACCTTACCTGCTGCAAATTTAACTCTTGTGCTCATATTTGCGAAAAGGGCTGTGCAGTACTGCTGGCTGTTAAGGACGGAAGCATTAACAAGTCACGCCATAACAGCTATGTTGAAATGTATAACGAGGTAAAGGATATAAAGGAGTGGCAAAAAAAGTGAACCGATGTGTTATTATTTGTGCATCACCTTATTATCAGGCTGATTTTATTAAAAGTCAGATAAAACCAAATGATTATATAATTTGTGCAGACGGCGGCTATAATACAGCAAATACCGTAAATATAAAACCCAATTTAATTATTGGCGATTTTGATTCATCAAAATTGCAAGCAAACAATACATTGTCTGTTGTTAAACTACCTGTAGAAAAAGACGATACAGACAGCGTTTACTGTGCAAAATATGCTGTTTCAAAGGGGTTTAACAATTTTTTAATTTTAGCTGCTACAGGCGGTAGGATTGACCACATGTACGCACACTTTGCATTATTACAATATTTATATCGCCAAAACTGCAAAGCTGTTATCAAAGACACTTTTACAAGTATTTATTACACAGAAGATAAAATAAACCTTAGCTGTAAAAATCAAACCGTTTCTGTTCTTCCATACGGTTGCAGCTATGCAGAGGTAACCTTAAATGGTTTTAAGTATAAGGCCGAAAAGCTTAAAATGACCTCTGACTTTCCTATTGGTATAAGCAATATAGCAACTGATGAAAGCTCGGTTATAATAACACATGACGGCGGTGTACTTGTAATGGTAAACAACCTGCAAAGCGAATAACAATACACAAAAGCCTCAGTTCACATTTCACTGAGGCTTTAATTACATTTATACAACTACTTATATAAGCATCATTTAAACCAATGACATTTTATCGGCAAAATTTGCCCTACACTGCGTTGGCATTGATATACTGAACACATTTTTTATCGATAACCTATTATATAGTTCAAACAGTATTTAATACTACTTACTGTATATCAACTATATAAAATTTGCTTCCCGAGCTTTCTTTTATCATCATAATAACATTTATATTGTTTTCGCCCGTTTTTAATCCATTTTCTTCCTTAAATTTTTCATTATATGTTATATTATATGACACCGGTAAGCTATAAACCTTATTGTCACTTTTTTTAGCTGATTTAAAATCTATATGGGTTATAGTACAATCAGTAACGGTATCAAAGTAATTTTTTGTTTCTTCAACATTATTTTCAGAATTGTCACGGTATTTCAGATTATCACTTACACAGTCATTATACAACATCAAATCATGAGTTTTATAGGCTGCTGCCCAGTTTTCAATTAATTGTTCTATATATTGCTGAGTTTGTATGTCAATTTCGCCATTATTGTAAGTATATTTGCTTTGCTGTATTGATTCACTGCTGTTACAGCCTGTTATAGAAACAAAGCAGATGCAAAAACAAAACACCATAAATACCGCTAACATTTTTTTCTTCATTATTACATCCTCCGTTTTAATTTAGGGAAACATTGATTAAATCTAGTGCACATATTGTGCAGTCAGAAATTTCGTCAGATGAAACATAAATTCCGCAGGCATTCTGTCGCCTGTCAAGAAGTTTTGTAAAATATGATGAGATTTATGCAAGCAAGGTGCATGCCAAGCTGTTAGTCATCATTTATTCAGGTTTCCTTAGTTTATAGTACATCTTTTTTTTTAATATGTAAAGAAAAAAGCAAATCTGTACCAACAATCACCCTTATGTTGCACAACATCAATGTACTATCAAAAGAATTTTTGGCATATACATAAAATATCTTTCTTATATGGAGGTATTTTATGAAAGGCATTGTAGAAGAACGAGCCGTTGAGCTTGGACAATATATAATCGAAAGCAAGGCTACCGTTCGTAGTGCAGCAAAAAAATTTGGTGTAAGTAAAAGCACAGTACATAAAGATGTAAGCGAAAGATTAAAATATGTAAATCCTCAATTGTACAGTCAAGTTAAAGAGGTGCTTGAAATAAACAAAGCACAAAGACATATTCGTGGCGGTATGGCAACACGCAAAAAATACAAGGGGTTATAATAACATTTCGGCAAAATCTGTTACTAAACAGTGATAGATTTTGCCCTATTATTTATTAATTTCCACTAAAAAACAAAGTATCCCAAAAACTTGTAATTATAATATTTAAAATGATAAATATTATATTTTCGCAAAACATTTAGATGTAAATTATGTTTATAATTTTACAAGCATACCATATATTATAATATACCACTCCCATTAATCTTCATAATTCTTCCAAAAATGTCAATGTTCAGCTTTTATTATTTTTTAATTCTTAGTTTGTTCATTATTTAAGCTGTGAATTACTGTATAATATGTACAAATAAAAATTATTGTGGTATAATTATATTTATTAAGATGTGGCATTTTAGGAGGAAATTATGAATAAAACTAAAAAAATTTTAATTGTAGATGATGATACAAATATTTGTGAGCTTTTAAGACTATATATTGAAAAAGACGGATTTGACACTGCTATTGCTTACAACGGCACCCAAGCATTAAAACTGTTTGAACAGGATAAACCTGACCTTGTTATGCTTGATATTATGTTGCCTGAGCTTGACGGCTGGCAGGTATGCAGAGAAATAAGAAAAACATCACAAGTACCTGTAATTATGCTTACAGCAAAAGGCGAAGTTTTTGATAAGATTCTTGGTTTAGAGTTAGGGGCAGATGATTATGTTGTTAAGCCTTTTGAAGCTAAAGAGGTTATTGCCAGAATACATGCGGTTTTAAGGCGCACAAACACAAATGAAACCCCAAATATTAAAGAGGTTGTATGGGACAAGCTGTCAATTAACCTTACAAATTATGAGCTTAAGGTTGACGGTGTGCAAATTGACACACCACCTAAAGAAATGGAACTTCTTTACCATTTGGCAAGCAATCCTAACCGTGTGTTCACAAGAGATCAGCTTTTAGACGAGGTATGGGGCTTTGACTACTACGGTGATTCACGAACAGTTGATGTTCATGTAAAAAGACTTCGTGAGAAAATTGATGGTGTATCATCTCAATGGGAGTTAAAAACTGTATGGGGCGTTGGTTACAAGTTTGAAGTTAAGGAATAAATACTAAATAATACATAAAATATAATTTTTAATATATTGGGTGTTCCTTAAACTATAGGAATGCCCTTGCTGTAGTTATATTGTAATGTTTACATTATTAAAAGGGGAATGTTTGTGACAGGTAAAAAAAGTCTGTTTGCCCAATACCTTACAATAAGTCTTATAATTGTGCTTGTCAGTTTTATAATACTTGGCACAATGCTTGTGTTTTTTGTTGCAAGGTATTCAGACAGTGAAAAAAAAGACCTACTTATAGAAAATGCCAATCAGGTTTCAGAATTGGTATCTGAAAAAACTGTAGAGGTAAATAATAATGTTTATATTGGAAATTCAGAAATAAGCTGGCTTTCAAGTGTTATCGAAACCATTTCATCAAGTATTAACGCAGATATTTTTATAACTGATAATTATGGTAAAACTCTTATATGCAGTGATAAAAGCAGTTGTGTTCACATTAACAAAAGTGTTCCTGAAAAAATATGTCAACAGGTTAAACTTAACAGTATATTTGTAAAAAGCAGCCTGGGAGGAATTTACGATTCTCCTCACTACGTAGCAGCAGTACCAATTATTTCACAAAATGGCTCTGATTCTGAAATAATCGGTATGGTATTTGCCGCCAGTGATACCCTATCATTTTCAACCTTTACAGGTGAAATAACAAAAATATTTTTCTATGCTGCCATTGCGACATTTGCCATTGTAGCATGTATTATATGGTTTTTTTCTTATAAAATGATAAAACCGCTTAGGCAAATGTCAGTTGCTGCAAAAAAGCTGGCTAACGATGATTTCTCAGTACGTGTACCGGTAACCTCTAACAATGAAATTGGTACTTTGGCAAAAACCTTTAACGAAATGGCAGACTCACTGGCTGCGTCAGAAACAACCAGAAGAAACTTTATAGCCAATGTTTCTCACGAATTAAAAACTCCAATGACAACTATTGCAGGCTTTATTGACGGAATTTTAGATGGTACAATTCCGCCTAACAAACAAAAGCAATATTTACGTGTAGTATCAACAGAAGTAAAAAGACTTTCTCGTCTTGTTGCCTCCATGCTTTCGTTGTCACGAATCGACAACGGCGAGCTTCACTTAAAAAAACAAAGCTTCAATTTGTCTGAAGTTGTTATTTCTACCCTACTAACCTTTGAACAAAAAATAGAGGAACGTCACATTGATATTCAAGGGCTTGAGTCCTGCGGTTCTGCTGTTAAGGTTGACGGTGATCCTGATCTTATACATCAGGTAGTATATAATCTGTTTGAAAACGCAGTTAAGTTTGTAGATGTTGGAGGATACATAAGGGTTACGTTAACTGACCTTTCAGACAGGACCATGCTTGAAATAAAAAACAGTGGTCATGGTATTGAACCTGAGGAGCTTGTGCATATATTTGAAAGATTTTATAAAACCGACAAGTCACGCAGTCAGGACAAAAACGGTATGGGACTTGGCTTGTATATTGTAAAAACTATAATGCGTTTGCATGGTGGCGACATTACTGCGCAAAGCATTGTTGACGAATATTGCAGCTTTACTCTATGGTTGCCAAAAACAAAAGTACAAAGCACAGGCAAATACAATATTTTTGGGTCTAGAAAAAAAGACGACAGAGCAACTATTGTAAGCTCGGACGGCACAATAATTTCTACCGCCGAAACTATAGAAGAGTACATTGAAGAATAAGGAGGGGTTACAATGAACAATGAATTTGAAAATTCAGAGAATAAAATAAATACTACTAATAATAAAAAAGATGTTAATAACAGCTATGAAAATATTATATCGTCAACAAGTGCTGAACCCGTTGGCGATACTGCCAACGAACCCGTTAACAATATTACAGAGAATATTAATATGGAGAAAAACAAAGAAACTTTTAATGATAATTATACGGCAAGTTCTGAAAAATCTTTTAATAAGGTTATAGAAAACATTCGTGAAGAACAAGCATATAATCAAAACTCACAACAAGGTGTTAACCAACCTTATGGACAGCAAACTCAGCAAGGTTTTAACAACAACCAACCTTATGGACAGCAAACTCAGCAAGGTTTTAACAACAACCAACCTTATGGACAGCAAACTCAGCAAGGTTTTAACAACAACCAACCTTACGGGCAACAAACTCAGCAAGGTTTTAATTCACCATATGGTCAAACACCAAATTTAAATCCTTATGAAAATTCTCCGTATTCAAACAATACAGCCACCCCTAATGTGCAATATTTGCCATATACCCCCGGCACAGTATTGCCTCCGGGCATAAAGCCGGAATTTATAAACGGTGGGTGGTATTATCCTGTTGTATCATACTCCACATTTAAAAAAAATAAAACACCAATGGCTACATCTATAAAGGTGCTGCTTGGTATCATTATATCTTTAACTGTAATTTTTATAGGAATATTCGTATGGTGGATTGCAAGTAATAACAGCAAATATTCAAGCAATGACAGCAATAATATATTTAACTTTGAATTACCTACTGAAAATTCAACAACAAAAAAATCAACCGATAGCATTGGTAAATATGCTGACCCAAATGGTCCTCAAATAAAGCTTGAAAAAAATAATACAGAAAACGGATCTACAGAAAAAGCATATGAAGCACTGTCTGAAAGTGTTGTTTCAATTTCGGTATATGATGAAGACGATGACCCTACCGGTTCTGTACCAAACAGCGAAGGTACAGGCATTGTATTAAGCAGCAACGGTTATATTGTAACTAATAGCCACGTTATTAATGATACAACTGACAACAGTAATGTATGGATTACCAAGAAGGACGGTAGTGCATATCCTGTTGTTGTAGTTGGCTGCGATGTTCGTACCGATATAGCCGTTTTAAAGTGCGAAGAAGCAGACAACTGGTCAGCAGCTACCTTTGCAACATCTAATGAATTAAAGGTTGGTCAGGATGTTGTAGCTATAGGAAGTCCGGGAGGCAGCAGTTATTCAAACTCCTTAACAAGAGGTATTATTTCTGCTCTAAACCGAACTCTTTCGGGCAGTGCCGTAACATATATTCAAACAGACGCCGCCATAAATCCCGGAAATTCAGGTGGTCCTCTAGCTAATATGAACGGTCAGGTTATTGGTATTAATACTATAAAGGTAGTTGACACTCAATATGAGGGAATGGGCTTTGCTATTCCAAGTACAAAAGTAAAAGAAGTAGCTGACCAGCTTATTAAAAACGGTTATGTTCCGGGCAGAGCAAAGCTGGGAATTATGGGTAAAGAGCTTTCAAAGTCTTTAGCAAATTACTATGGTACAGATGCAGGAATTATTATTAACACTATTGAAAGTGACAGCCCTTTGAGAAGTACAAAGATTAAAGAAGGAGATGTTATTACTAAAATTGATGATACACCTGTAACTTCATTTGTAGAGCTTTTCTCTACTCTTGACAAATACAGCGAAGGTGACACGGTAAAACTTACAGTTTGCAGATATGACAAAGAAAATACTGACAATAAGGAAACCTTTACAGTAGATGTTACTCTTGCAGGCGATAGTGAATAAAAGAAAAGTTAATATATAAATATAACGCCCCGCACAAAATGTGCGGGGCATTTGCTATTATAATTAAGCCATTGCTTCTATTCTCTTTTTACGCAATTCTTTGTTTTGTTTTTGTGTTTTTATAACCTTCATTCGTGAGAACTCCTCCCTTTCCATTTCGTCAAGAGCATCGGTTATAAATTTAACATTTTCTTCAAAACGAGGAATCATAATATTTTTCAGCGCATTTGCACGCCTTTGAGTAGTTTTAATTGCCACTGCCAACCTATAAACACTGTTTTCAATTTCAGCAAGGTCAGCAGTAAGTTTTTTAACCTGCACAAACTTAAACCTTGCATTATCAAGCACATTGTTTGTAGCATACATTCCGTATTCCAGTGGAATTTTAGTATCATCACAATTTATGGTAACAATAGGAATTTCAACTCCCATTACACTTCTATAAGAAAGATGAAGTGAATTTTCAACCGGTATAGAATTTGCCCTGGCACTGTTAAAACCAATAGTAATATTAGCTGTTTGCAAGCTAAGGTACGCCTCGCTGTATGCGTCATCAATTTTGCCTTGAATTTCGTTAGCCTTATCAATAAGCGTCATCATTTCTCGTATAAGAATGTTCCTCTTTTTATCCATAAGGTCATAACCAACCTTAGCAAGAGCCAATGACTTTTTTGTGTTTATTAGGTTACCCTTTGTAGCAACAGTATTATTTGCCATTTTCTCTCACCTGCCTTTAATAAAAAGCTTTAATTATTATCTGCCAATATTATGTGTTGTAAGCTTTTAAGAAATTGCTTCTGCTTCACGTTCTTCAATATTTTCAATGTAATGTGCGTTAAGCAGTTCATCATCTACACGGTCAAGCTCGTTTTTAGGCAGATGCGACAACAGCTCCCAACCAAGGTCAAGACTCTGCTCAATGGTTCTGTTTGCCTTTGCACCTTGGTTAACAAATTTATCTTCAAAAAGCTTACCAAACTGAATATATTTTTTATCAACAGCAGAAAGCTCTTCTTCACCAATTACAGATGAAAGAGAACGTGCGTCCATAACTCTTGCATATGATGCAAACAGCTGGTTAGCCAAAGCTTGGTGGTCTTCTCTTGTAAAGCCCTTACCAATGCCGTCCTTCATCAAACGCGAAAGAGACGGCAGTACAGAAACAGGAGGATAAATACCCTGTGCCTGAAGACTTCTGTCAAGAACTATCTGACCTTCTGTAATATAACCGGTAAGGTCAGGAATAGGGTGAGTAATATCGTCGTTAGGCATTGTTAAAATAGGAATTTGTGTAACCGAGCCTGTTTTGCCCTTTACCATACCGGCACGCTCATAAAGCGATGCAAAGTCAGAATACAAATAACCAGGAAATCCCTTTCTGCCAGGAATTTCGCCTTTGGAGGTACTAAATTCACGCAAAGCCTCTGCATATGATGTCATATCTGTCATAATTACCAAAACGTGCTTGTTCTGCTCAAAAGCAAGATATTCAGCAGTAGCAAGAGCACATCTTGGCGTAAGAATACGTTCAATAATAGGGTCATTTGCTAAATTTAAAAACATTACAACTCTTTGCAGTACACCTGACTCCTCAAAGCTCTTTTTAAAGTAATCTGCAACATCGTTTTTAACACCCATTGCAGCAAATACTACAACAAAGCCCTGCCCTGCCTCGTCGGCAATTTTTGCCTGACGGACAATCTGTACAGCCAATTCGTTGTGGCTCATACCTGAGCCTGAAAAAATCGGCAGCTTTTGACCACGGATAAGGGTCATTAGTGTGTCAATGGTTGAAATACCTGTGTTAATATAGTTTTGAGGATAAATACGAGAAACAGGATTAATTGGAGAACCATTTATGTCGCATTTTTTTTCAGGAAAAACGTCCCCCAGTCCGTCAATAGGTTCGCCTGATCCGTTAAACACTCTGCCTACAATTTCAGGTGACATAGGCATTTCCATTGGGTGTCCTGTTAGTCTTGTTCTTGTATTTGTAAGGGAGATTGAACGGGTGCCTTGAAACACCTGTACTACTACACGTTCACCCTCCATAGTAACAATTCTGCCCTTACGAATAGAACCGTTGTCTAAACGAATATCCACAACCTCATCGAAGAAAGCGTCTTTTACTCCATCGATAACTATAAGGGAACCGTTTATTTCTTTAACGCCCACATAATCTATAATCATTGGTGCTTACCTTCTTTCAATGAATTTATGCCTGAACTGCGGTAATATCCGCAATTTTATCATCAATCTCTTTAATATAATCATCAAACATTTCAAGCTTATCGTTTGGAATGTCATATTTCATTTTTAAAAGCTTGTCAAACAAGCCTGCCTCAAGCACTCTGCTTATTGGAATGTTAGCACTTACAAGGTGCTTTGTACGCTCGTATAAATGCAAAATGGTTTTCATCATTAACATCTGCTTTTCAATTGTTACATATGTATCGTCCTTATGAAAAGCGTTTTGCTGTAAATAGCCTACTCTTATAACCTTGGCAATTTCAATAGTCAGCTTTTGGTCATCTGGCAAAACATCGGCACCAATAAGCTTAACAATCTCCATTAATGCACTTTCCTCTTGTAAAAGTGAGCTTATACTGTTACGGCATTTAATAAATTCCTCGCCGTAATTTTTGACAAACCATGCGTCAAGGTCAGTAAAATATTCGCTATAGCTGCCAATCCAGTTAATAGCAGGGTAATGTCTTGAATATGCAAGCGACTTGTCAAGTGCCCAAAAGCAACGAATAAATCTTTTTGTATTTTGTGTTACAGGCTCAGAAAAATCGCCGCCCTGAGGTGAAACCGCACCAATAATTGTTACAGAGCCTTCACCATCACATAAAGGTATAACACGTCCTGCACGTTCATAGAACTCTGCAAGTCTTGAAGGCAAGTAAGCAGGGTAACCCTCTTCGGCAGGCATTTCTTCCAAACGTCCTGAAATTTCTCTTAATGCCTCTGCCCAACGAGAGGTTGAGTCTGCCATAATTGCCACGTCATATCCCATATCTCTGTAATATTCGGCAAGTGTAATGCCTGTGTAAATAGAAGCCTCACGGGCTGCAACAGGCATATTTGAAGTGTTGGCAATAAGTACTGTTCTGTCTGTCATAGGACGGTTATTTTTAGGGTCAATAAGTGCTGAAAACTCATCAAGAACCTGGCTCATTTCGTTGCCACGCTCACCACATCCTACATAAACGATAATGTCTGCGTCACACCATTTTGCTATTTGATGCTGTGTCATAGTTTTACCTGTACCAAAGCCTCCCGGAACAGCCGCTGTACCACCCTTAGAAACAGGGAACAATGTATCTATTACACGTTGACCTGTTATTAAAGGTATGGTTGGTGCCAACCTTTCTTTTACCGGTCTTGCTGTTCTAATAGGCCATTTCTGACAAAGTGTTAGAATATATTCGTCACCGCTTTCAAGTTCAAGGGTAACAATGGTATCCATTAGCTTATATTTGCCGTTTGCAGCAACACTTTTAACAGTACCGTTAACCTTTGGCGGTACAAGAAGTCTGTGCTCAATAACAGGGGTTTCAGGCAATGTTGCGTAAATTTGACCCGATGTCAACTTATCGCCAACCTTAACTTTTAATGTAACATCCCACTTTTTTTCTGTATCAAGTGAAGGTACTGCAACACCCTTTGAAATAAAAGCACCGCTTTGCTCAGCAATAGCACCTAACGGACGCTCAATTCCGTCAAAAATATTTGTAATAATACCCGGACCCAAAAGAACATTCATTGGTGCACCCGTACCAACTACAGGGTCACCCGGTTTTAGTCCTGTTGTTTCTTCATAAACCTGTATTGTAGTTATTTCATCTGTAATGGTAATAACCTCACCAACCAACTTTTCTTCCCCTACATAGACCATTTCCATCATGGAGAAGGCTTTTGTTTTAAGTACGGTAACAACAGGTCCGTTAATACCGTACACAACATTCTGATTTTCCATAAAATCATTTCCTCTCTATGGAGTTTGCTCTTATTTTATCTGTAAAGCAGAGTTGGTGTAGAACCACTCTCTTTGCTCCTGCAGCTTTGTGTCAAGTGTTTTGTCAACAGCAATTTGTTTACCCGGACAATATACTCTAAAACCGCCCACAGTAATATCGGCAACCTCTTTTACTAAACAACTGCCATTAAACAGCTTTGCCAGCTTATTGCCAAGGGGCACATCTTTTTTACACACACAAAGCTCTATGTCATCATTACCAAAGTATTTTGCACATTCTTGTGCATTTAACGTAAGTCTTTTTTCATACTCAGGTGTATTCGTATATTCCTGCAATTTAGCAGTAGCCTTGGCGAAAATCTCTTCAGTAATTTGCTGACGCTTTTTGAAAATTTCAAGGTTTCCCTGTGCCTCTTTCTTTGCCAAATCGGCTGCTATAGAGGCCTTCATAGCGTCCTGCTCTTTATGAATAAGGTTATAAGCATCTCTTAAGCCTTCTTCTTCTGCCTGTTTAAGAACCTTTTGTTCAAAAATTTCGGTTTCAGAAAGAAGTGCGGCACGCTGCTGTTCAGCATATTTTTCAATAGCCGCTAAAAATTTGCTTTCGTTGTCGCCTGTGCTTGTATTAGCAGGTTTGTCGTTAGCCATAACGGTAACTCCTCTCCCTAATTATAATTTTATGCCGATAGCATCCTGTACATATTTTGTAATTGAATCCTTAGTACGGCCGTTGCCGTGTCTGTCAGGAATTTCAACAATAAGAGGATGTGATCGATTAAGCTTTAAGTCATAAATAAGCTCGGGACAAAGTGACACCAAACGTTCTGTCATAAGTATAACAGCAATATCTTCTGTGTCCATTGCCTCCTGAAGTGCCTTGCGAACCTCGTGCTCTTCATGCACTACAATACCCTCAATACCGGCAAGACGCATACCTAGCTGAGTATCCACATTGTCACTTATTAAATAAAAACGCATAACTTCACCATCTTTTTATGTATGTGCTGATTATTAGCATTTTGTGTAAATAAGAATTGAAATAAGCAAACCGTAAATAGCAACACCTTCACCAAGTACAACAAAGATAAGTGCTCTACCAAATGCTTTAGGGTCTTCTGATGTTGCACCAATAGCTGCAGGTGCTGCACCTGCAACGGCAATACCTGCACCTACGCAGGCAACACCTGTTGAAAGGGCACAAGCCAGCAAGCCTAAGCCATTAGAAGCTGTACCTGCAACAGCAGATGTGTCAGCTGCACTTGCCATTAGAGGGAATGCTGCACAACAAATAAGTACAGCAGCAAATGAAAGTAACTGAAGCATAACTGATTTTTTTCTTTTTGCACCACGGCTTACAGCCTTTTTAACAACTAATGCAGAAGAAACAATAAAGATAATAGGTAATAATAGTAGTAAAAATTCCATAATAAATAATCCTCCGTAAATTTAAAGTTTATTTTAATTAATAAATTAATTAACAATATTTATTTTGTGTTCAGCTTTTTTAATACAACAGGGTTATATGGTCTGCCTGCACCGCTGTAAAAACGGCTGAACATTTCGTAAAATTCAAGACGCAGCGTCTGAATTGATACTAATAAGCCCTCAAGCCCTATAACAAACAAATTGCCTATTACAAGCACTAAAATACCGCCAATGCTTGGCAAGCCTCCCACTAATTCCATAAGAGTAAAAACAACAATCATCATACCGGCGTGTACCATTACAAAAGCACCTACCCTTAAGAAGGACATTGTGTTTGACAAGTAAGAAAGAACTGTTTCAAACATTTCAAAGCTATTCTGTACACAGTAGTCGCCCCATTTTTCAGGCTTCCAGTCTTTTTTACCCTCAACCAGCCTGCCAAAAGGCTCTGCCATAAATATTAATACCAACGGCAATATAATAAGCAGAGGGATTGTAACAATGTTAAACAGGTTTATACCAAAAGCAAATAATGAAACAATGCCTGTACAAACAAATGCATATAGTACCAAGCCTGCTACACCGTTAGAACCAAAAAGGGCACTGCCCATATTTTTTTGCTTTAACGACGAATAAATATTAAGACACATTGCCAATATTACAAGCAATATACCTATGGCAACAGAAACAAGAATTACATTAATAATATCCTTGCCCATTACATCTATAGGCTTTTCTTCAACACCAAGCAAAGCATTATACATTCCGTCAAAGGCATGTTCAAATCCAAAAAATGAGCCAAACAACAAACCAAAAATTGATGAACATATTCCGCAAGGAACAAGCACCTTACCAACTTTTAACCTCTTTAGCTTATACATAACAATACCTGCTATTGCAAGCACTATGCCGTGACCAAAGTCACCAAACATTGCCCCAAACAATATTGTATATGTTATAGCCACAAAAGTTGTAGGGTCCATTTCATTATATTTTGGTACACCGTACATATCAACATAGAACTTATACGGCTTTGCAAACCAGTTGTACTTAAGCTTAATTGGCGGTGACTTTTCCAACTGATGAATAGCATCGTCGGTAGTCCACTCGGCACTTTTAATTTTATCAAGCTTTTTTTCAATTTCATCAGTAGTATCAGCAGGAAGCCAGCCACAAATAATAAAGCTTTCTTCGTTGCCTTGGTGAATCATCACACTGCTCTTTACATTTTGATAAATTGCTTTTTCAGTAAGCTTTGTATAATATTTCATGCATTCTTTAAAATGCTTTTTTACAAAACTGCTTTGCTCATTTAAAGCCTCTGAAAGTTCTTTTTCAAGCTTTAGCTTATTCTGCTTAAGCTTTTCGATATACTGCTGAGGAGTACCTTCTATTTCAGAAGCATCGTACTTTTCAAAATACAAACCGGAAAAAATCCGGTCAATTTCCTCTTCCTCGTCAACCGGAGCCATATAAACACCCCAGCAATATTCCTTATCTACAGATGACTGAAAAAACATTACATACGGATTATCCTTGTAATCCTCCTGCAGCCTTCTCATACTGTCTATAGGTATTCGTCCGAAGTTGGGCTTAATATATTCACATGCTCTAACACGCTTCATATCAAGCTTAACACCAGTAAAATGCGATGTCTGTTCAATACTTTTTACACATTGCTCTATAGCCTGTTTCTTTTCTGCTACTTTTACAGAAAGCTGGTCAAGCTGATTAATAAAAGATTGGCAGCCGCTTGAAAGCTCGCTGTCAGCAGGCTCAAATCTTTTTATATCAACAAGTTCAGGCTCAACATGTGCCGCTGAAAGTGAATTGTCAAATTCCGACAATAAATCAGAATATGGATTCTGTTCTGAAAGATTAACAAAATTCTCGGTATTAGAGTAAAAGCTTGTAACAGGCTCAGGTTCAAATGCCTGTGAATCGCCCAAAACCTTTATAACTTTATTTAAGTCTTCTTTCAGACCTATTATGCTAATCACTTTCATAGGAGAAACGGACATTTCATTTCCTCCCTTCTTAATTTACAGTTCATAATAATATTATTTATAAATAAGCAGGCTTTTAACCTTTTCGGGGTCAACATTATAACGCACCCCTTCAATTATATGAATAATATTATCAGTTTCAGTTTCTGCCAAAGCATAATATGCAACCAGCACAACCGAAGGATTTACCGAAAAATACATACGCTTGTAGCTTTCTTCGTACAAGGCCCTGCGAGGTATTTCGCAAGAAAAACTGTACTCCAGCTTAGAAATAATTCTTCCTGCCGACGTTTGCTGCATTAATGCAAAAAGCTCCTTTGAGTCCTGTGCATTGCACAACATATCTAACTGTTTTTCTTTTAAAGAACCAAACGGCAACAGTTGTTTTCTTATTTCGTCAGCTTCAAGCTTGTAGTATTTTTTTAATCTTAAAATTCTTGAAAAATTACGCAAATCAATTTCTGTGTCAAATATTTTTCTAAGATCATTTCGCTCTGCACCGCTTGTTTTATTAATAATTTCATACACTGTTTTAAACATATGGTTATAAAGAGCATTTTCAACGTCTGACAAATTAACAAGTTCACCATTTTTCGGTTTAAATGGTGCCAATATTTTAGCATAAACTGACTTTCCCAGCACATTTAAAAACTCATCATAATTATTAACATTTGACATAGCTGCCAAGTTAATTGACGAAATCTTTAAAAAAAATTTAGGCAATGTACTATAAAAATCATGGGGATTTCCGCCGTTAAGCAAGGTAAGAAAGTTCATAATTTGACCTATCTCAGCCTTCATAAGGGTATATTTTGAAAAATCCTCACCAACTGTTATTTCGTATCTGCAAAGAGATTCATAATCCTGAAAAAGCTGTTGTCTTAAAACTTCTTCAAGCTGTCCTCTGTGTATATCCTTCTCGCTAAGCTTATTAAGCAACGGTGCATATTTTTCAATACTTTTCAGACAAGACAAAATTTCGGGTACCGTGGTGCAAGAAAGCAGCTTGGCATAATCGTTTTCTTTTAAACGCTTGCCATACATTGCTCTTGCTTTTGAGAAAATGGCATTTGAAGCATATGCTAACGCCACACCTATCCCTCCTTTTGTGAAATGAATAAAAAATTAAGAATTAATAACATTATCAACAATAGTGTTTATCCACAACTGACCGCTTTTAGCATAAGACTTTTCAAGTGTGTCCAAACATTTTTTTTGTGCAACTTCAAGCTCCTGCCACTTTTTCTCAGCTGCAGCACGCTCTACAATCTCGTTCTTTTTTATTCTTTCTCGTGCACGGCTAATGTAATCATTATAAATGTCGTCCTTTTTCTTGGCTATCTTTTTATAAGAGTCAGCCTTGCGCTGTTCTGCCTGTTTTGTTTCAATACGAACCTTTTCGTCCATATTGACAATTTTAGACAACATATCTTGCATTTAATTACCTCCATACATTAAAACTTTAAATAAGTCAAGCCTATACTTACATACTTCTATCTTGTAAGTTTCAGCACAACTTACGAATATGATTTTACCACTTATTGCCCTTTATTTCAAGTAAAATAATCATTCTTTAAGAAAATACATAATTTATATTATTTATAACTATTATTTAATTTATTATGACAAAATAAATAATTTTATTACAAATTACTTATTTTAAAACTGAACAATAGTCATTATGCAATTTTTTATAACAAAAACTGCATTTTAATTAACTAAATAAATGTATTTTTTGTATTTTTTTCAACTAAAACACAATTATAATAAAAACATAAATTTACAAAAAAGAGAAGGCCCACTTAAATGAGCCTTCTCTTTAAATATATTAAAAGGGAGATAAAAAATGAACTTTGTACTCTTATTTTTGTTATTTATTATGTTTATATATTATCCTACAAATTTGTATAAATTATTAATCAGTAATAAACTTTGCATTAATAAAATGAAACCAAATTATTAGGGTGTATTTATTAAGTTAAATACACCCTAATAGTAAATTATAATTTGCTGCCGTCTTAAAACAAAGTCTTTTTAAATAATTTATAAAGGCAACTACTTTTGATTAATTAAACTTTTAACTGACTTTAATATTCATTTATATTTGCTAATGCCTTCCACAATGGTCGCAGTCATTATTAATATCTGTTACTTTTGGAGGGAAAAATTCTTCAGTAGGAAATTCAATACGTTCAAACATCTCACAAGGATCATCAGAACTTGTAGCACACTCTTTATGCGGTATACAAAAATCGTAAGTTGGTACAAGCATTTGCACATTTCTTTCTATTTGAACAATAGTAAAAATACCAATAGTTATAAGAACATTTTTAGATGGTTCAGGGCAGAACTCTCCTCCAAATCTATTAATAATGCATTTTGGAATTCTGCAGCAAGGTGTGCAAGAGCATGGTGTTGGTGCAAAACTTGCACTTAAACCTATTGGTTTTGCAACCTGTACAGTAGCTTTAGGTAGATTTTTACTTGGTGCATTCTGCATATCAGGATCATTTAAAGTAAAATCAGAGCTAAATATCTTAACATTACCTTCACTTCCATAAAGTACAACCTTTTTGTTAAATACGGCACAGCCTTTTACACATACAGGCATAGCTGCCGGTGCCATAAAGGCGTCAAGCTCTACTTCAAAGAAATAAGTCATATCAACACTGTAAAAGCCCCTATGAAACGGTACCGGCTCCAAATCGATATAAACCGTAATAACCTCAACATCCTTAATTCTAATATTATTTGCCTTGTCAATAATTATTTGCGACGGCTGGGTAAAGAAAACCGGTAAATCCTCTAGGCAATTCTTATCGCCACAGCTGTCGTAAACTCTGTAAGCGTCAATGCAAACTGACTCTTTAGGACAGTCGTCGTTTGGTTTAAATTCAGAATATTCAGACATAATATCTTCCCTCCACATTAGTTTATAACATATTATGTGAGGTTTAATATTTTGTGATAATTTAATAAAAGTAGCCGTTTATTAAAACAAACAGCTACTTTTAATGCACATTTAACTATTCTGATAAAATAAGATATATGTATATTAAGCTAAAAATATGCTTTCTTGACAATATATCAATACAATTTATTTTCTTCAAATATTACTTACGACCTATAGTCACCGTTAATTTTTACATAATCATAAGTAAGATCACAACCCCAAGCTTTAGCAGATATACTGCCACTATTAAGGTTAATATCAATATATATTTCGTTTTCTAAAAGAATAGTTTTTGCCTCATCTTCAGAAAACTCAACACCTGATCCGTTTCTGCAAACAGCAATTGTGCCTTTATCTGAACGTATATCAACATCTACCTTCATAATGTCAAAATCAGCCTCAGCATACCCTATAGCACACAAAATTCTTCCCCAGTTAGCATCACTACCAAATATAGCACATTTTAAAAGAGGAGAGCGTATAACACTTTTTGCCACAACAATAGCTGTATCAAGGTCAGGAGCACCTGCACAGGTACATTCAATCATTTTTGTAGCACCCTCGCCGTCCTTTGCAAGCATTTTAGTCATATTCATAAGCACCTCATAAAGTGCCTTTTTAAACAGCTGATAATCTTCATTTTCAGTTGTAATCACTTGATTTTTTGCCATACCATTAGCCATAATTGACACCATATCGTTTGTAGAGGTATCGCCGTCTATACTTAGACAATTGTACGTCACCTTAACAATATCCACTAATGCCTTTTGCAAAAGCTGTGAAGAAATAGCAATATCAGTTGTAACAAAGTTAAGTGTTGTTGCCATATTTGGGTGAATCATTCCACTGCCCTTAGCCATTCCGCCAACTGTACAGATTTTGCCGTTAAGTTCAAATTGTACTGCCACTTCTTTTTTTACTGTATCGGTAGTCATAATAGCTGTTGCGGCCTTTTCATTGCCTGTATAAGAAAGTCCGCCTGCAAGCTGATCAATAGAATTTTCAATAGGTTCTATTGGCAACACCTGACCTATTACACCTGTAGATGCAACAATAACCTCTTCCGGTTTTATACTTAAAGCCTCTGCAGCCAAGCAACACATTTTGTTTGCTTTCTCTTCTCCGTCTGCATTACAGGTGTTAGCATTTTTTGAATTTGCTATAACAGCCTGTGCCTTACCACCGGACTTTTCAAGATTTCTTTTTGTTACCACAATAGGTGCACCCTTTACCTTGTTTTGCGTATAAACAGCAGCAGCATTACACATAACGTCACTAAAAATAAGACAAAGGTCATTTTTGTTTTTATTTGAATTAATACCACAGTTAAGACCATTAGCGGCAAATCCTTTAGCGGCACAAACACCGCCTTCTATTTTTATTAAATTCATATAAATATCTCCTTAAATTACTACATCCTTATTTTTTCATAATTCAATACATATTACTTATATTGATAACAAGGCATTTAAATAATATACTAATTTACATTGTTTTTAATTATACACCTTTACAACTATTTATTCAATAAAGAATATATTTTAGATAACCAACATATAGTATATGGGTATAAATGTAAGAAAGGGCGATTAATATTAATATGAACACTAACATGAATGAACATTATCCTTTTGAACTACCGCCGCTAAGTTACGGATATGAAGACCTTGAGCCGTATATTGATGGAGATATGCTAAAAACCCACCATTCAGTTATAATGCAAAACTATGTTGACAGACTTAACACTCTGCTTTCAAGATTTCCTCAATATCAAGACTGGAGTTTAAAGGCATTGGTAGCATATGCTGACACATTTCCTCCGGCATTAAGAAAAGAACTTAACCACGATGCAGGCGGTCTGTATAACCATTACATATACTTTAACAGTATGATACCCGGAGGGAGAATGCCGACGCAACAGCTTATGACACAAATAAAAAACACCTTTGGTAATTTTGAAAATATGAAATCCGCATTCTTTGCAAGTGCTCTAAGAAATTTCGGCAGTGGTTTTACCTGGCTTGTGTGCAACAAAAGCTGCACTCTGCAAATAATCAATACTCAAGACAATAACACACCTCCACTAACTATTGTTTCACCAATAGTAGCTATAGACCTGTGGGAACACGCTTTTATGGACCAGTATGTTAACAAAAAAGATGAATACATAAACGCCTGGTTTAAAGTAGCAGACTGGAGTAAGGTTTGTGACTATATTGCTTGCAGTACTTCACTTGAGGAATAATTTTCTACCCCTTACGAATGTTACTGCTTGAACAATGCTATTATAAACAAGCAAATAACGGCAGACTGTAAAATACAGACTGCCGTTGTTTTAATATATAAACATATTTATTCACAATTACTCGTTTGTTTCGCTTTCGCTGTCAAAGGTGAACACCTGTGTTGTCTGACCAAACTTTCTAAATCGGTTGTAACGATTTTCAAGAAGCTCATCATTAGACATTGCAAGATATTTTTCAAATGTATTTGTAATAAGATTACGCAGACTGTCAAACAGCGGACTGTCAACCGACTTAGGTTCTCGTATAATTCTTTCAATTACATCCATTGTAAACAAATCATTTGCTGTTAGCCTTAAACACTGTGCAGCATCTGCCGTTTTTGCAGGGTCTTTCCACAAAATGCTTGCACAACCTTCAGGTGAAATTACCGAATATACAGAGTTCTCCAGCATCCATACCTCATTAGCAACAGCAAGCGCCAAAGCACCACCGCTACCGCCTTCACCTATTAATATTGAGAGAATGGGAGTTTTTAATGTCATCATTTCCATTAAATTTTCAGCAATAGCCTGTCCCTGACCTCTTTCTTCTGCTCCAATGCCGCAGAACGCACCACTGGTATCAACAAAACACAGTACCGGACGTCTGAATTTTTCAGCCTGTTTCATTAATCTTAATGATTTGCGGTAACCTTCAGGATGGGCAGAACCAAAGTTTTTTTCTAATCTTTCTTTGGTATTTTTACCCTTGTCAAGTCCAATAACTGTTACAGGCATATTTCCCAATGTTGCAATACCAGCCTTAACAGCCTTATCATCTGCATAACGTCTGTCACCATGTAATTCAAAAAAGCTGTCACCAAATAAAGCCTGAATAAAGTCAGAAGCTGTTAATCTTTGGGCAGACCTTGCCGCTGTTACTCTATCAAACGCTCTCATTGTTTTCAACCTCCTTGTCGGATTCAACATCAAAAACCGTAATTTTTTCAACACCATGCAATGCTAAAAGCTTAGCAAGAGTATTTTTCATTTCACGTCTGTCAACAATGGCATCAACAAAGCCTTTGTCCTGTAAAAACTCAGCTGTTTGAAAATCCTTAGGAAGCTTTTGACGAATTGTTTGCTCAATTACTCTAGGACCTGCAAAAGCAACCAATGCACCCGGCTCTGATAATATTATGTCACCTTCCATAGCAAAGCTGGCTGTTACACCGCCTGTAGTAGGGTCTGTTAAAACTGTTATATAAAGCAAACCCGCATCACTATGTCTTTTAACGGCTCCGCTTGTTTTTGCCATTTGCATAAGCGACAAAATGCCCTCTTGCATTCTTGCGCCGCCTGCCAATGTAAAAGCAACAACAGGCATATTATTTTCTGTAGCATATTCAAAGGCTCTGGTAATCTTCTCACCTGTTACGGTGCCCATTGAACCCATAATAAAGCCCGGATCCATAATAAAAATTACTGTTTTATAGCCGTTAATTGTACAAGTACCTGTTATAACCGATTCGTTTTCACCGCTTCTGTTTTTAGCAGCAGCAAGCTTGCGGTTATAGTCAGGAAATCCTATTATATTTTTTGACACCATATCAGCATCCATTTCAACAAAGCTGTTCTTGTCACAAATCATTTCAACTCTTTGCCTTGCAGTTATTCTAAAATGATGATTACACTGTGTACAAACTCTGCTATTATCATCTAAATCTGTAGCCAGTACCATACGCTTACACTTTGGACATTTTACCCACAACGCGTCAGGTATATAAGGCTTTGCCTCTTCTGTTGATTTATCAGCAGGAATTTTTTCTAATTCATTTTTAGGCTTTAAAAATGTAAAAAAATCTCCATTAAACATAAGCAACATCCAATCTAAATAATTTATAAAATCAGCTTATTTGAGTTATTTTTATAATATACCCACAGCTGTTATATTCAACATTAATTGTAAAATTATGATTTAGCGAGCTAACCTTTTGTAACACACTTAAAAGTTTTGATTAAACTTTTTCAAAAGT
>CABRLN010000003.1 GCA_902471875.1 uncultured Clostridium sp. | reverse complement strand
TTTACGGGATTGGGTACTCAATCCCTATGCTTGCTATTCTTCCCCCTGTACTTACTACGCACTGGAAACCCAAAATGGCAAACGGTAAGAAAAGTTTTTGAAAATTTATCAAGAAGAAAAAAGAGAAAGCCTGTTTTTTTGGCTTTCCCTCTTAGCTGCTATCCGTTATCGTCTGATAGCTTTGTGATTGTTATTTTGTTTTCCTCACAATCCAACTGTATTTTATCCCCCACAGAAAAGCCGAGGATATTTAACCATTGTCCCTCAAATCTGATCTGCGGGACAGTCTGATTGAATTGCTTTGTCTTTCCGTACACTGTTAGTTTCCTGCTGCTTTTTTCCATATACCCCCTATGCTTCCCGGCACTCAATTTCAAACACGCTGCCGTCTGCCATACTCAACTGAAATGTGTTTAACTTATCTTTTGTTTCAATGTCTGCAAGCATATCTGCGTCCACCTCATTCAGTAAATTAAACAGCCAGTCCTTAAAATCGTTCAGTGACATTTTTTATCTCCTTTCGTGAATTGTATAGTGTCATTGCACGAACACTATCATAGAGCTAATTTTACATGGATAATTGACTTTATACAAGTACCAATCTGAAAAAAGGCAGGCGAAAAAATGATAAGATATGACCGTCTTTGGGAAACCATGAAGAAAAAAGGCGTGACCCAATATGACCTCTACACATACCACAATGTAAACCGCTCCCAACTTGACAGGCTGCGGAAGAATAAGAACGTGCAGACCAACACCATAGACAAGCTATGTAACATTCTGCATTGCAGCGTTGAGGATATAATGGAGCATATTGATGATGATAACCTTTTCTGATTAGCGACAAAAAAGTACACGGGCAGCCGGGAAGTTTCCGGCTGCTTTTTCTGTTCCCAATCCCTTTATTTCTGCCGCCGCAGGGCTTCCAAGCGGCGGCGTTTTTTCTCTTTCCCCCATGCGGAAAAATGTCATGCTTTGCAGAAAGTCTTGATACAAACATGATAGAAACATGATAGAAACGTGATATTGGGGCGGTATGATTTTTTACTGGAAAGCGGCACAAGCCCTTTTCCCAAAAAACAAGGAGGTGCAGCCAATCCATAAAAAATTTTTTAGTGGCAGGAACACCCGAAAAAGCGTCCCGCATTTTGCACGGCGAACACCGATTTACCAACGAAAACACCCCTCTCAACACACCCGACTGATAACCACTTGCAGCCGGGCTTTATTATGCCTTGTCGAAAACTTTTTGAAAATTTTTTTGAAAAAGTTTGCCATTTTTCCTTTCCAGTGCGTAGTAATAACAGCACGGGAAAAAAGCACAGACTTTTTCCGCAGGTATGGGGAGGTGGCAGCATGAAGCCGAACCCGAAAGAAACGCACAAGCAGCATACCTTTGACGCATACTGCAAACGCATTTTGAAGAACGAAAGCAGCGACTACCACAGACGCATGAATGTACTTAGGCAATATGAGATACCCTTTTCCATGCTGCCGCAGGGAACGCTTGCACAGTTATCCGTGTGGGACGAATATTTCAAAGATACATACCGCTTTGAAGCGAGGGGATTTGAAATTTTCATTGCGGACGGGCTTTTAGCGGAAGCACTAAAGACCCTGCCAAAAGACAGGCTTGAAATTATCCTGCTATATTACTTTTTGGGAATGAGCGACCCGGAGATTGCAGCGCACTTAAACCTTTTGCGCCGGACGGTAGCCTACCGCCGGACAAGCTCTTTGCAGGAACTTAAAAAATTCATGGAGGGAAATGCTGATGAATGAAAGAACTGCCAACACGCCGCACATACAGGGCGGCAAAGGCTTACTGCCTTACCCCGTCATTGTGTCGGCTGTTTCCGGGGACGTGGACGCAATGAATACCGTGTTGAAGCATTACGAGGGCTACATCAACACACTTTCGACACGCACCATGTATGATGAAGCAGGCTGCCCCCACCCGTGGCTTGATATGGAACTGCGGCGCAGACTGGAAACAAAACTAATCATAAAGGTAATGACCTTTAGCGTGGCTTAAAGGACAGGACAGAAAAGACAAAAAGCACGGGCGGGCTGACCGCCCGCTGTTTCTTGCCATTCCGCAAAAGTACATCAATATGGTGTGCCTTTGCGGGCTGACAAGCCCCGGAACTTTGACAAAGAAAGCGCACGGCGCAGCATAGGGCAATCGGACACGTTCAATGTGCGGCGAGCCTGTGGGCTGATACGCCAAGACCCCCGGCAAGGGGCGAGCGGTACTATCAGTGAACCGCAGGCGGCAATGTGGAAACTGCCGCCGCCATGACCCGCACATTGGTATAATGATACACCCGTATGACACGGCTACTCATAAGAATGAGAGAGGTGCAAGTCCCGTGGAGCTGCCAAGCCGTCCGTTTTGCCCATTCCCAAAATCAAAAACAGCAATCCGAAGTTATTCTGAAAGGAGGGCTGCCAATGATAAATAGTAAACAACTGGACTTTATGAGCCAGCAGGGAACAAATGAAACTGATCCCACACAACTCACAGACATAAACCATGTTTCCATTGATACGGGGCTTTCTGCCACGGAACGCATGAAAGCGTATCTTGAACAGATAAAGAACCCGTATTGTTTCCGTTGTGGGGAAACTGTTGTCCGTCTATGTTTTGCACCTGCGGGAAATGACCTCAATTCGCACCTAATCAGCTTTTTCGGCGGTCTGAAAAAAGGTTGAAAAATATGTTGAAAAATGCTGAAATAATCTCCGTTATATGGTATAATAGACGTGTGATTATAGGGGGATTGGAGGAACAATGCCACGCATTAGAAAATCACAAAACAACCAACCCACTATAAACCGTATTGTATGGCGGATTGCTGTCTACATAAGACTATCCAAAGACGACGGGAACGACGAAAGTTTGAGCGTAACCAACCAAAGAAAAATCATCACGGAATATATCGAAGAATTTTTCGAGGGCGAGTATGTCATTGTTGATGTTTACGCAGATGACGGGCTGACCGGGACGGACTATGAACGCCCCGAATTTCAACGGTTACTACATGATGTGGAAGCCGGGACTGTCAACTGTATTATATGTAAGACATTATCAAGGGCTTTCCGCAACTATTCCGATCAAGGTTATTTTTTGGAAAAGGTATTCCCCTTATACGGAGTACGCTTTATCAGCATAGGCGACCCGTCACTTGACACATTCAAAAACCCGGACGCATTACAGGGAATGGAAGTTCCCATAACCGGGCTGATGAATGACCGCTACGCAGCGAAAACTTCAAATGATGTACGCCGGACGTTCAACACCAAGCGCAGGAAAGGCGAGTTTATCGGCGCATTTGCCCCTTATGGGTATATGAAAGACCCCGAAAACAAAAACGCCCTTGTGATTGATGAAGAAGCCGCCGAGGTAGTGAGGAATATTTTTCACTGGTTCGTTGACGAGGGAATGAGCAAGAACGGCATTACCAAGAAGCTGACCGAAATGGGAATACCCACACCCACAGCATACAAGCACAGTAAAGGCTTGAATTTGCAGACACCGCAAATAAGCAGGAATGACGGTATGTGGGGAATTACCACAATCTGTACTATCCTAAAAAACGAAATGTATATAGGGAACATGGTACAGGGAAAGCAGAAAGTAATCAGTTACAAGGTACATGAGAAAGTTTCCCCGCCTAAAGAAGAATGGTTTGTTGTGGAGAACACCCACGAACCAATCATTGACCGGGAAACATTCGACAAGGCGCAGCGGTTACAGGAACGGGACACACGCACCGCACCGGGCAAGAAACAGCTCTATCTTTTCTCCGGGCTGCTACGTTGTGCGGACTGTAAACGCTCCATGACAAGACGCACGAACCGCAAGCCAAACAAGACCTATATTTACTACGCTTGCAGCACATACGTCTTTAAGTCAAAGGACAAATGCACCCGGCACGTCATAAAGGAAGAAGTCTTACACGAAGCAGTATTGAAAGCAATACAGGCGCAAATCTCCCTTGTGGGGGATATGGCAGAGGTAGTAAAGGAGATCAACAACACTTCTACCGTCTGCACCCAATCAAAGCGGTTACAACAGCTTTTGAAAGACCGCAACAAGGAGCTTGAAAAACTTACCTGCGTTACAGATAACCTTTATATGGACTGGAAATGTGGGGACATAACCCGTGCTGAATATACGAGAATGAAAGCCAAGTTTGAACAGCAGGCAGAGCAGGTAAAGGGCATAATCGCCAACCTGCAAACAGAAATTCAGCTATCAGAAAGGGGCGTAGGAAATGACAACCCTTATCTGACAACATTCTTGAAATATGAGAATGTGAAAAGTCTTGACCGTGGGCTTTTGGTAGAATTGATTGATACTATATACGTCCACGAAAACAACGAGATTACAATTCAATTTAACTTTGCCGACCAACACAAGAGGATTGTTGAGTTTATCGAAAACAACCAACAGAACCTTGTACTGATAAAGTCCAACAACGCCGTGTAACGACCTGCGGCGTGTTGGTATCAATTCTTTAGGCAAAGTTGTCTATAAATCTATGCACCATTAGGTCCTAACAGTCCGAATATTTCTCCCTCTTTAATATCCAAAGAGATATGGTCAACTACTGTTTTTCCGCCGAATTTTTTACTTAAGCCGTTAAGCCTTAATATTGTTTTATTGTCCATAATAAATTCTCCTTTTTGAATTTGAAGCAGGGTTATATACTTAATTTTATATACACCAAAGCTTACGGGTATATATTAACACATAATAAGGTGTTTAATAAGTGAATTAAGAAATATATTAAATATGACTTTTGTCATATAAAAAAATAACTATTGTTAAATATAAAAAAACGCTCCGCTTTTAGGCGGAGCGTTTTTTTAGTTTTTATTATTATTTAAAGTAAGCTACACCGCTTTCAAAGATTTTTTGGTCTTTTTCAAATGGTACATTAGCATAAAGATGGTCGCCTTTACGTTCAGAGTGTCCCATTTTACCAAATACTCTGCCGTCAGGACTTGTAATACCCTCAATGGCACATACAGAACCATTTAAGTTAAATGCAATGTCGTCGGACGGATTACCGTTTAAGTCAACATACTGTGTTGCAATTTGACCGTTTGCAATTAACTGCTGCAGCATAGCATCGTTTGCTACGAATCTGCCTTCACCGTGAGAAACAGGCACTGCAAATACATCGCCTGCGTTTACCTTTGAAAGCCATGGTGACTTAACAGAGGTTACTCTTGTGTAAGCCATATGTGAAATATGTCTGCCAACTGTGTTAAAGGTTAGTGTAGGTGATTCCTCAGTAATGTCTGTAATTTTACCGTAAGGTACAAGACCAAGCTTAATAAGAGCCTGGAAGCCATTACAAATACCTAACATTAAACCGTCACGCTTTTCAAGTAAATCGGTTACAGCCTGTGCAATTATAGGGTTGCGGAAGGTTGTAGCAATAAATTTACCTGAACCGTCAGGCTCGTCACCACCGCTAAAGCCGCCAGGAAGCATAATAATTTGAGATTCTTTAATCATTTTTTCCATTTGTGTAATTGTTTCTTCAATATCCTTTGGTGAAAGGTTTTTTACAATTAACAATTGCGGGTCAGCACCTGCTTTTTCAAAGGCTCTTGCTGTGTCAACCTCGCAGTTAGTGCCGGGAAATACAGGAATAAATACCTTTGGTTTTGCAGTTTTTATTACAGGGGAGAGTGTGCTGTGTTGTGTTGTAAGCGGAATATCGTGTGATAGCTTAGGGCAGTCTGCCTTTGTTGCAAATACCTTTTCAAGCTTGCCTTTCCAAGTCTCGATAAGTTCGTTAATATCAAGTGTACCACACTTAATGTCAATTACAGGCTTGTCAGTTGTTGTACCAAGTGTATAGGCAAGTACATTGTTGTCAAGCTGTGCGTCTTCTGCAAGCTCAACAACAAGTGAACCACTTAGCGGCGCAAACAGTTCTTCTGCAGTTAATTCGTGGTCAAAGGTAAAGCCGACTTTGTTACCAAAGCACATTCTGGCAACAGCCGCAGCTGCACCGCCTTCACGAACAACTGATGCTGAAAGAACCTTGCCTTGTGACATAAGCTTATATACAGCATTGTACATATTCTTTAATTCTTCCCATATAGGCATTTGTGTTGATTTGTCAACAGGAACAGGAATATATATAACCTTTGAATTTGTATTCTTAAATTCAGCAGAAATTGTTTTTGATGCCTTTGTCATAGCAACGGCAAAGCTTACAAGTGTTGGAGGAACATCTAAATCTTCAAATGAACCTGACATACTGTCTTTACCGCCAATAGACGGAATGCCCATATTTATTTGTGCTGTCATTGCACCCAACAGTGCTGCAGCAGGCTTGCCCCAACGCTCCGGCTTGTCGTGAAGTCTTTCAAAATATTCTTGGAAGGTTAGTCTTGCACTAAGTGGATTTGCACCAATAGCCAACAGCTTTGAAAGTGACTCAACAACAGCAAATGAAGAACCATGAAATGGTGACCAACGTGAAACCCCCGGAATAAAACCAAAGCTCATTGCAGTAGCGTCGTCGGTTTCGCCTTTTTCAAGAGGAATTTTAGCTGCCATAGCATCCTGTGGTGTTAATTGATATTTACCGCCAAACGGCATAATAACTGTTGAAGCACCAATGCTGGCGTCAAATCTTTCGCCAAGACCAATTTGTGAACAAACCTCAAGTCTTGAAAGGTTTGCTTTAAATGCTTCTGTTTTGCTCATGCCATTTAAAACTGAAGGGGATTGCAGTCTGTAGTTATTGTTTTCGTCAGGGGCAGTAATATATGCCTGAGAAACCTGTGTAACACCGTTTGTGTTTAAAAACTCACGGCTTAGGCTTACAATTGTGTCACCCTTCCATGTCATTGTTAAACGAGGTTTTTCTGTTACTATAGCAACGGCTGTAGCCTCAAGATTTTCTGTATGTGAATATTCAATAAATTTGTCAACGTCTTTCGGGTCAAGTACAACAGCCATTCTTTCTTGTGATTCTGAAATTGCAAGCTCTGTACCGTCAAGACCCTCATATTTTTTAGTAACCTTGTCCAAGTCAACACTCAAGCCGTCTGCAAGCTCACCAATGGCTACGCAAACACCGCCTGCACCAAAGTCGTTACAGCGTTTTATCAATGTGGATACGTCAGGGTTTCTAAACAAACGCTGAATTTTTCTTTCTGTAGGAGGGTTACCCTTTTGAACCTCTGCACCGCAGGTTTCAATAGATGATTCGGTGTGTGCTTTAGATGAGCCTGTAGCACCGCCGCAACCGTCACGTCCTGTTTTACCGCCTAAAAGTACAATAACGTCACCAGGCTGCGGAACCTCACGAATTACATTGCTTTTTGGTGATGCACCAATTACAGCACCAATTTCAAGTCTTTTTGCAACATAACCCGGGTCGTAAAGTTCTGTAACCTGCCCCGTAGCCAAGCCAATTTGGTTGCCGTAAGAGCTGTAGCCTGCTGCTGCACCCGTAGTAATTTTACGGCTTGGAAGCTTACCCTGCATAGTGTCTTTAAATGCAACCGTAGGGTCGCCGCTGCCTGTAACACGCATTGCCTGATAAACATAAGAACGACCTGACAATGGGTCACGAATAGCACCGCCCAGGCAGGTAGCTGCACCACCAAAAGGCTCAATTTCTGTAGGATGGTTATGAGTTTCGTTTTTAAACTGTACAAGCCATTTTTCTGTAACACCGTCAATAGTAACAGGTACTTCTATAGAGCAGGCGTTAATCTCATCACTTACATCAAGGTCAGGAATTAAACCTCTTTTTCTTAACAGCTTCATACCTGCAAGAGCCATATCCATAAGTGAAACATCACGGTCTGTATTTTTGCCGTATATTTCTTCTCTTGCATCATAATATTCTTTAAGAGCTTTCTCAATAACTGCTGTTAAAGCACCTTTTTCTATTTCAATTTTTTCAAGTCTTGTCAGGAATGTTGTGTGTCTGCAATGGTCTGACCAATATGTGTCAATAACCCTTAGCTCGGTAACGGTAGGATTACGCTTTTCTTCATCTTTAAAGTAGTCACGACAAAATTTTAAGTCACTTAGTGTCATAGCAAAACCCATTGAATTGTAGTAGCTTGCCATTTCATCGTCTGTAAAGGTAATAAATCCATCAACGTCAGCTACTTTGTCAGGTACATTTACAGGAATGTCAAGAGTCTCAGGCTTGTCCATAGACGCTAAACGAGACTCGACAGGGTTAATCATATAATTTTGAATTTTAATTAAATCTTCTTCGCTAATATCACCCTTAACAGCAACTACCTTTGCACTTACTACAACGGGACGCTCTCCCTGTGTAAGCAGCTGTGCACACTGTGCAGCACTGTCTGCACGTTGGTCATACTGTCCTGGCAGATATTCCATTGCAAAAGCCTTCCAGCCGTCTTCTATTGGCAGGGTTTCGTTATATACTTTGTCTTGGTTTGGCTCTGAAAAAACTGTAACTGTAGCTTTTTCTAATTCAGCGTCTGTTAAACCCGAAACATCGTAACGGTTTACAAGTCTTAATGCTGTAAGAGCCTTTAAGCCTAAATTATGTCTTAAATCCCAAAGTGTTTGAGATGCTTCAACATCAAATCCGGCTTTCTTTTCAACAAATAATCTTGTTACCTGTGACATTAAAAAACCATTCCTTTCAATAAAGAAAAATAATTTCATTTTCATAATTGTTTATGCAGAAAAATATGTGCATAAACTCTTAAATAATTTTATCATAAAGTGTAATTTTTTACAATCATAATTTAGTCGGTATTATGTGTATATAAAAAAATAATTAACTCTTTATGAAAGCCAAGATAAAACAGTGTTATGTATAAGAAGTTTAAAAAAACTAATAATATATCTTAACAACTTTGCCGGTTAAGTGGTATAATAAGTACAAACAATTGTGAAAATGAGGTGAGCGTATGAAATATACTAATATAAGTGACACAAACCTTACTGTTCCTAATATAGCTGAATGAAGGATATAGCAAAGGCAAACGACTTTACATTAACATAAAATAAATGGTATAAAATTTATATTGCAGCATGGAAATACTTTGCCGTAAAATTAAGAGGATTGGATGAAGGGGAGAGTAAAATATATGAATGAAATGGGTGGAAAAAATGGCTTTTTAGGATTTGTAAAATTAAGCTGGTTAGGTATAATACTGTGCTTGGCTATTGCGGTTCTGGCCGAAACATTAAGCAAGGTTATACCTGTGGTTGGTTCAATTATTGGCGGACCTGTATTTGCAATAATTTTTGGTATGATTATCACATTATTTATTAAAAACAAAACAAATTTACAGCCGGGTATAGCCTTTACATCAAAAAAGGTATTGCAATATGCGGTTGTATTACTTGGCTTTGGTCTTAATTTGTCAACAATTCTAAAAACAGGTGCGCAGTCATTGCCAATTATTATTTCTACTATTGTAACGTCTTTAGTAATTTCATTTTTACTTTACAAAATAATGAAAATGCCTGCAAAAATTTCAACATTAATTGGTGTTGGTTCGTCAATTTGCGGCGGCTCTGCCATTGCCGCAACAGCACCTGTTATAGACGCTGACGATGAAGAAATTGCTCAGTCTATTTCAGTTATCTTTTTATTTAATGTTATAGCGGCAATTATTTTCCCTACTCTTGGCGGATTATTGGGTCTTTCTAATGAAGGCTTTGCATTGTTTGCAGGAACAGCAGTTAATGATACATCTTCAGTTACAGCGGCAGCATCATCTTGGGACAGTATGCACGGTACGGGTTCTGCCGTACTTGACGCCGCAACTATAGTTAAGCTTACACGAACATTGGCAATTATACCTATTACACTGGTGCTTGCATTTGTACGCTCACGCAAAGCAAAAAAGGAAGAATCGGCTACAGGTACAAAATTTAGCTTTAAAAAGATATTTCCAATGTTTATTATCTACTTTATAGTAGCGTCTGTTATTACAACATTATGTACAACCTTTTTGCCTGACAATGTGCAGACCTACACAAATGAGATATTCTCAATATTAAAGCAGTTGAGTAAATTTTTTATAGTAATGGCTATGGCGGCTATTGGTCTTAACACCAATATAGTTAAGTTGGTAAAAACAGGCGGAAAACCAATATTTATGGGTTTGTGCTGTTGGGTAGCAATATCTATAGTAAGCTTGGTAATGCAGCACTTTTTAGGTATTTGGTAAGTTGTGCAACACAAAACTTTTTTTAATGATTTATGCTATTTTATATGAGATGAATATTAATATAACGGAGGTTTTAATTTATGAACCCATATGAAAAATGCCCTGTATTTGAAAATGAAAATTTTTTACTGAGGCTTGTAAATGATGAAGATGTGCAGGATTTACTTTTGGTTTATTCTGATGAAAAGGCAGTACCTTATTTTAATAGTGACAACTGTAATGGAGATGATTTTCATTACACTTCTTTGGAACGTATGAAAAATGCCGTTGATTTTTGGAAAAATGCATACGGTTTTAAAGCTTTTGTACGCTGGACAATTATTGACAAAAATATTGGTAAGGCAATAGGAACGATTGAATTATTTAATCGTTGTGCAGATGACTATTTTAATAATTGCGGAATTATGCGGTTGGATTTACGAAGTGATTATGAAGATTCGGAAAAAATAAAGGAAATTTTGAGTATTATTTTACAGTCTGCTTTTGATTTATTCAATTGTACAATGATTGCAACAAAGGTTCCTGATTTTGCCGATGAAAGAAAAGCAGCGGTAACAGATTTAAAATTTATATACTCAAATGAAAAGCTAATAGGCGGTGATGACAAAAAAGAGTATTCTGACTATTATGTATTACAAAAATAATTATAGGTACATAGAATTATATATGGAGTATGTAAATCGATAAAAATATACTTTACTATAGAGTCTTTGAAAAAAGTTAAGTTTTTGCACATTTTTTAAGATTAATTGTGCTTTTAATAACTCTACCATTAGTTTACTGTGCTAATTAAACCAATGGTTGGTTGCAAATTCCTGTATATTCCTCTAAAATTAACGTGTAGCAAAAAACACGAAACAATAAGAGAGGTAAATATTTATGGATAACAAAAAAATGGGTGAATTTATTTTAGAACTAAGAAAGTCAAAGCAAATGACGCAAAAGAACTTGGCTGAGAAATTGAATATAACAGATAAGGCTGTTTCGAAATGGGAAAGAGGATTAAGCTATCCGGATATTTCACTGTTGCCATCAATTGCAGAAATTTTAGGAGTAACAACAGGTGAATTATTGAATGGAGAGAGAAACAGCTGCGGCGTTGAAAACACCGAGCAAAGCATAGATAATGCTTTAAATTATGCAGATAAAACAGCAAAAAGAAAATTTAAGTCTATACAAGTGGTATGTGCTGCAGCATATTCTTTATTGCTATTTATAGGCATTGTTGTTTGTGCTATATGCGATATAGCTGTTTCAGGCTTATTTACATGGTCGTGGTTTCCTATTAGCTCAATTATTTTTTCTTGGCTTGTATTTTTTCCTGTTATAAGATTTGGTAAAAAAGGAATAGTTTGGACTTTAATTGCACTAAGTATTTTAATTGTTCCGTTTTTATATGTGCTAAGTACGCTAATTAGGCCTAATGATTTAATTTTACCTATTGGAATTAGAATGTCAGTTATTGCCATACTGTTTATTTGGATAATTTTTGTTTTATTTAACATATTTAAATCACGAAAGTTTTTGGCTGTGTCAATATCGCTTTTAGGTGCTGTTCCCGTACAGCTTTTAATTAATTTTTGTCTTTTTGGAATAATTGGCGAACCGCCTATAGATGTATGGGACATTTTATCAATTTTAATTTTAACAATATTAGCAATTATGTTTTTTGTGTTTGATTATATGTCACGAAAAAATAAAGAATGATTTATAAAATGACTTTGTTGACCTTTATTTTAAATCAATAATTAAAATATTTATTTGCTATAAGGTATTATCTTGTTTTTAACCGGTATTTTATATTCATATAAACAAAAATAATGACGAGTTATAAAGAAATCACACCTTGTTCGATTTTGAACAGGGTGTGATTTCTATTTATTATTGATTATTGTTTTTTATACCATACTACATAGTGTCAAAACCAAAGCGTTGGTAACGGAACAAAATATTGTCTGCCCACGCTTTGTCAATTTTTATAAAGCCCTTCATTGAGCGTTCTTTTTTTCCTAAACGGCTTACAATGCTCCACGACTTTCTGTAAACATCAAGCTTAGTTGTTTGTGTAAATACCTCGTTATCCTCTAAAAAAAATGTAAATCCCATTATATTTTCTTCTTTATTATATACCGAAAAATAACCTTCGTTGGCGTCAACATTCTTTTTCTTTTGTACTGCGCCTGCTACCGCAGCTTTTGTAAGCTCTACTGCCATATCGTCAAGCTCAGACTCGAATATAATTATTTTTTCACGAAATTCATTAAAGGTGGGTACAATTCTTTTTGTAATTTTTGGCATATCTTCAAATTCCATTTCAACTGCACGGTCAATCATTTGTCCTTTTTCGATACCCGGAATAAAATATACCATAAATTTATTTCGTACATCATTATATAAACAAGGGTAGTAAAGCCTTGCACGGTATTCGCAGTATGGACAGTAGAAATCGAAAAGTTGTCCTGACAGTATTTTATCTCGTAGTTTTATGTCGTCTTGTGCATTAATATGTTTGTAAACATGAATGTGGTTTGTTGCACCGCATTTTGGACAATGCAGCTGCTTTATATCAACCAATGCCATTGGTTTCACCCCCGATTTTGTTAATAATTACATTATATAACCGCTGTAGGTAAAAAACAGAAGAATTTTGCCGAAAATTCAGTAGGTTTTATTATTGATATAAAATCCATAATTAATAATAACGCACTACAGAAATTACCTGACCAAGTACCGAGCATTTTTCAACAATAATTGGTTCAAATTCATCATTTTCAGGCTGAAGTCGGTAATGACCGTCTTCTTTATAAAATCTTTTTACAGTTGCTTCTTCGTCAACCATAGCAACAACAATTTGTCCATTTTCAGCAACAGGTGTTTTATGAACAACAACAATATCGTTGTCAAGTATTCCTGCGTTTATCATACTTTCGCCAACTACGCGCAGTGCAAAAAGCTCTCTGCCTCGTCTTATACTGTCACTCACAGGTACATAGCCCTGAATATCCTCTACAGCTAAAATAGGCATACCGGCAGTAACCCTGCCAAGTATAGGTACAACAGCCGTGTTGTCGTTGCTTAGTCTAATAGAACGGTTAGAGCCTTGATTTCGTTTAATCAAGCCTTTTTCTTCCAAAGTTTTCAGGTGAGCATGTACGGTTGCTGTAGATTTTAGTCCGGTAGCGGCACAAATTTCTCTTACAGAAGGGGAAACGCCTTCCTGAACATTAGCACATATAAAGTCGAAAATTTTCTGTTGACTTTTTGTAAGCCCTGCCATAAAAATACACCTCGCTTAAATTTAAATATATTATAACACATACTTTCGAAAAAATCAAACATTTGTTTTTGATTATACGAAGGAATTTTTATAATATTATTTATTTTTGTAAAATTAAGAAAATATACAGTATTTTGTATAAGGAATATGTTTGTTAATGACTCGATAAATTAAATTTTTATTACAACATATTATTAACAATACCTTTTTGTTTTTTTAAATAATTATTCATATGGTGTTCATAAGTGGGGATTATTATTTACCTATACTCAACAACGGAGCCGCACCGTTGGAGTATAAAATGTTCTACCCTCCTCAAATGTACCCCTCAAACTTAAAAAGAACAGAAGAACGCTATGGCAAACCGCAAATGCCATAGCGTTTTTTCTATGTTGTTTTATACAAATAAATATATTAGATAATGTGCAAAAGGTAAAAGTTATAACCCAAGGGTAAACCTTAAAAGTTTTCAAGGTTTATTCAAGGAAAAGTTAATAAAATACAATGGAAAAGTGTCAAGTTAAAATTTTATGTAAATTATTGTAAAAAATGCACAATAAATATCTTGTATTTGAATTTATATCAACATAAGTTTGACAAATGATACTGTTTAATATATATTTAATGATGATGATTTTTTGATAAAACAAAGGAGTGACTATGTAAATGGTAGAGGTTAAAAACCTTGTAAAACGTTACGGCGATAAGCTGGCTGTAAACAATGTTAGCTTTTCTGTTAACGAAGGAGAAATTTTGGGCTTTCTTGGACCAAACGGTGCAGGAAAATCAACTACAATGAACATCATAACCGGTTATTTGTCATCCACATCGGGCACAGTTACAATAGATGGCTGTGAAATTCTTGATGACCCTAAGGGTGCAAAGTCCAGAATAGGGTATCTTCCTGAGCTGCCGCCGCTGTATCAGGACATGACTGTAAAAAGGTATCTTGAATTTGTATATGATTTAAAAAAGGTAACATTGCCAAAGCAAGAGCATTTAGCTGAGGTATGTAAGGTTACTAAAATTACAGATGTATATAACAGAGTTATTAAAAACCTTTCAAAAGGTTACAGACAAAGGGTTGGCTTGGCACAGGCACTTATTGGTAATCCGCCTGTAATTATTCTTGACGAACCTACTGTTGGCTTAGACCCTAAGCAGATTATTGAAATGCGTAACCTTATAAGAGGTTTAGGAAAAAAACATACAGTAATTTTGTCCTCTCACGTTTTGTCAGAGATTCAGGCGGTGTGCGACCGTATTGTTGTTATTAATAACGGCGAGCTTGTAGCTGATGAAAGTACAGATACTATTACAACAAGCTTTACAGGCATGAAAAGAACTCAGCTGCATATTGACGGCAACGAAAATGTTATTCTGCCTGCGCTGCGTGAAATTGACGGGGTGTCAAGAGTGCGTAAGGTAATGAGAACAACAGACGGCTGCGGCGAATATATTGTTGAGTCAAAAGCAGAAAGAGATGTTCGTAAAGCAATATTTAATGCAATGGCAAAAATCAATTGTCCTATAGTAATGATGAGAAATGCCGAAATGTCGCTTGAAGATGCATTTCTTAAAATTACTAACGGAGACCCGGTAAACAAAAGAGGAGGTAAAAAATAATGTCTGCAATTTATAAAAGAGAGCTTAACGCATATTTTACATCTCCTATTGCGTATGTAGTATATGCGGTTGCGGCTTTGTTTGGTGGTATGTATTTTATGGGCTGTGTACTACAGCCTGACACAACCGATATGACATATGTTTTTCTTAATATGACATCAATAGTTATTATACTTATTCCAATTCTTACAATGAAATTATTCAGTGAAGAAAAGAACAAAAAAACTGAACAAGGCTTGCTGACAGCGCCTGTAAATTTGCTGCAAATAGTAATGGGCAAATTTTTAGCTGCTGTTACTGTTTACGCGGTTATAATGGTTTTGTTTATTATTTACGGTATTATTATCAGTTTTTTTGTAATGCCTTCATGGATAACTATATTAAGTAATATTTTGGGCTTGTTCCTGTTTGGTATGGCACTTATTTCAATAGGTACTTTTGTTTCATCATTAACTGAAAGTCAAATTGTAGCAGCTATTATTTCTATTGGTGCAGGTCTGTTAATTTCTTACCTTGATACATTGTCAGGTTCAATAAGCGTTGGCTTTATTCAAACAATACTTTCTTCAATTTCATTTACAACACCTTACCAGAATTTTGCAGTAGGAATTATAAAGCTTTCAGATGTTGTTTTCTTCTTAAGCGTACCTGTACTGTTTAATTTCTTAACAGTAAGAGTGCTTGAAAGAAGACGCTGGAACTAAGGAGGTGCCACAGTGAGTAACGAAAAAGATAAAAAAGATTTAGAAGAAATGTTAAATGGTGTTTCTGACAACGAACCGGCAGAAGCAGCCATTGACAGCAGTATGTCTGAAGATAATTCAAAAAACGAAACAGTAATTGAAGAAAATAAAGATGCTGATAAAGAAGAAAAAGCAGCTGACAATAACAGTGAGAAAAATCAGAAAAAAGACGGCAAGCTGAAGGCTTTGTTTAAAAGCAGAAAAATGAGAAAGGGCGGACTGTCTATTGCGTTTACTGCGGTATTTATTGTTGCTGTAATTGTACTTAATATGATAGCCGGACTTATTACAAACAAAGTACCTGCACTGTCGTTTGACCTTTCTTCACAGCAAACATATAACCTTACACAAGATACTATAGATTTTGTAGAAACAATTAACAAGGACATTACTATTAGCGTACTTGCTTCAGAAAGCGACTACACCGGGGCAAGCCAGTATTACCTTATGGCAAGTACTTTGCTTAATCAATACAAAAACTATAATGATAAAATAAAAATTGAGTATATTGACCTTACTGCAAATCCAACATATATTAATAAATATCCTGATGATACATTGCAGCAGGGTAACTATATTGTTAAATGCGGTGAAAAATATCGTATTCTGACTAATGACGATTTATTTGAAACACAAATGTCAAGCGACTATTCATCATACGAGGTAACGGGGCTTAATGTAGAGCCGGCAGTTACAACAGCTATTTTAAATGTAACCTCAGAAAACCAAGTTAAGGTTCAGTTTATTGAAGGTTTTGGCAACTATAATGCAGATGCATTTAAAAATCTGCTGGAGCAAAATAACTATGACGTAAGTACTGTTTCAACACTTACAGAGGACATTGATAAAGACGCAGAGGCGTTGGTATTATTTACACCAACTACCGACCTTGACGAAACATCAGTAAAGAAAATTAAAGAGTTCTTAAATAATAACGGAAATTATGGCAAAGACCTTATGTATGTTGCAGCTGCAACACCTGTTGAGTCGCCAAATCTTGATGCACTTTTAGAAGAGTGGGGCATAAAAATGAGCGAAGGTGTAGTTGCCGAAATGGATTCTTCAAAGCTTTTGTCATCTAATGACCCATTTACATCTGTTCTTGAATATAATAATACCGACTATACAGACGGTCTAAAAGACAGTTCATTGTATATTGTAGGCGGAGAAATTGTTCCTGTTGAAATTTCAGACGAAAATACAGCAACGTCATTGCTTGTGACATCAGCTTCTGCCAAGCTGTATCCGTTTACTGCTGACGAAAAATTTAAGATTGACGATGTTAAAGAACAGCAGTTTAACGCTGCTGCAATTGCAACAAAAACCTCGGGTGACAATACAGCATCTAATGTAATAGTAATGGGGTCATCATTAATATTTAACTCAAATGCAATTAAAATGTCATCATACAATAATGGTGCTTATTTAATAAACATGATGAATAAAATAACTGAAAATACTGACGAAGGTATTACAATTTCAGGAAAAGACCTAAGCAGTCCTTCACTGGGTATTACATCTGACCAAATTCAGCTTTGGACAATTATATGTATGGGTGTATTCCCGGTAGCGATCATTATTGTTGCTATTGTTATTTATATACGCAGGAGGAATAAGTAATGGCAAAAAATAAAAAGCTTCCACAAGACAATAATGAATATACAACAACACCTTCAGAAGAAATTAAACAAGACGATTTGTTCTATGACAACACAGCAGGTACAATATTTTCTGCCGATTCAGAAGCTGAAACAGGCAGCATGAAAAGTACCAAAAAAACAACACAGAAAAATAAAAAGAAAAAAGAAAGCGGTAAAGACGGAAAAAGTAAAAAGCCTGTTATTATTTTGATAATTGTTATTGCAGTTGTTGCGGTGCTTGTTGGTATGTATTTTTTAGTACAAAATTTTATTCCTGACAGCAGTTCAGACAATACAACCGCAACATACCCTACAGATGAAAACGGCAATCAATATGCAACAGACCTTAAAGGCAATAAAATTGAATCCGTCAAAGACAAAGACGGAAACATTATTTCAGCCGGTGTAGAGGAGCTTATTGAACATGTTCCTGCTGATATTAAAGCTGTTAAGGTAACAAACGAACACGGTACTTTCGAGCTTCTGTCCGAAACTCCTACAGAAGCAGCAACAGATGCCGATGGCAAAGAAACAACTACAACAGGTGCAACAATTTATACTCTAAAAGGATATGAAGAGGCATCACTGGCGGTAGGTCAACCTGATTCTGTAGCTAATGATGCAGCCGCCGTAACAACAACTAATATTGTTGATATTACAGGTGCAAATCCTGAAGAATATGGGCTGGATAAACCAAGAGCAACAGTCACCGTAACTTACAACAACGGCAACAAAAGAACAATTACAGTAGGTAACGAGGCACCTAGCGATGCCGGTGCTTATATTCAAGTAGATGGCGACAAAGGGATTTATCTTGTTGACAGCGAAGCAGTTGATTCGTTCCTTTTTAAAGCAACAGCTTTGCTTGACACTTCTGTAACATCAACTGCAGAGGGTGACGATAACGCTAAACCGACTAAGGTAACAATTAGTGGTAGTAACTTTAACGAAACAATGAAGTTCACTACTAACGATGACACAACAGTGTCAACTGCTTATTACAAAATGACTGCACCAACAAATTGTTTTGTAAATGTAACAAATGGTTCAACGGTGTTAGAGGCTTTACGTTCAATTACTGCTGACGAGGTTCTTGCCTTTAAGCCTGACGATAAAAAGCTTTCGGAATATGGCATAAGCACAAGTAATCCGTATGCAAAAATTACAGCAGAATTTGGCGATGGCACAATTACCTTGTATTCTTCAAAGCCAAGTGGGGAAGAAACTAGTAACGTAAATGTTTATAATCCTGACACTAAAATGGTTTATTCACTGGCAGCATCAAAGGTAGCATGGGTAACAACCTCTTATGAGGATATGGTGTTTGAATATGTTATGAAACCGGACCTTAACTCTATTAAAACAATAGAGGTTACCGCAAAGGATAAGACATATAAATTTGATATTTCTTCAAAAACAAACAAAGATGATGAGGGCAATGAAACAACATCTACAACTATTAAGAGCGGAAGTAAAACTCTTGACACAAGCAAATTTGATATTTTCTTCCAGAACCTTGAGTCTGCAACCATAAATGAGGTTAAAACAGGTAATGTAAGCGGAAAGGCTGACTTGACAGTTAAATTTACTTACAATACTGATAAATCTGCCGACACCTACAGCTTTTACAAGGGTGATGCAGGTAAGTACAACTTCTCATCAGACGGAAAAACTACCTTAGGTAATGTTTTTGATACTTATGTAAATAAGATTATCGAAGATGTACCAAAGGCGGCTAAAGGTGAAGATGTAACTTCAATTTAAGTGTATAAAATAAACGAAAGGGTATGCTATTGTTACGGCATATCCTTTTGCTGTTTCAAATATTTCAAATAATTTATTCAAGATTAATATAAAAGATATAAAGAGGTGCTTAATATGGATACATTGTTGGCAGAAAGCTGTGCAGATTTTATTAAGAAAAAAATTGGCGACTTTAAGCCTGAAGCAGGTGTTGTGTTAGGGTCAGGACTGGGCGATATATTTAAAAATTCACAGTTAATTACAAGTATAAATTATGCTGATATCCCCAACTTTCCAACTGCAACAGTAAGCGGACATAGAGGCAGGTTTCTATTTTTAAAGATTGAAGACAAAAATGTAATGGTAATGCAGGGCAGAGTGCATTATTACGAAGGTTATACAATGAATCAAGTTGTAATGCCAATAGTGGTTATGAAAATACTGGGCGTAAAAACCTTGATATTAACAAATGCTTCAGGAGGAATTAATAAGGAGTTTGACGCTGGTGATTTAATGATAATTACCGACCATATAAGCAGCTTTGTTCCATCTCCGCTTATAGGAGAAAACAACAATAAATACGGTGAGCGTTTTCCAGATATGAACAATGTATATAACAGTAAATTGGTTGATACATTAAAAGAAGCTGCGTATGAAAATTGTATAGCTGTGAAACAGGGCGTGTATGTTCAGGCTACAGGTCCAAATTATGAAACGCCTGCTGAGGTAAAAATGTTTGGATATTTAGGTGCTGACGCAGTTGGAATGAGTACTGTGTGTGAGGCAATGACAGCTAACTATTTAGGAATAAAGGTGTGCGGTGTTAGTTTGGTAACTAACAAGGCAGTTGGCTTGACAAGTCAGCCGCTAAACCACACCGAGGTTGAAAAAATAGCAGGGCAGGGTGCGAAAAAGCTTGGCATACTAATTATAAAATTTATTCAAAAATTATAAAAATAATTAGCGAGTATCTGAAAAGTATATATGTGTTAAAAAATTAGTAATTTTTTGTAAGACTTTGTAAGGCAAGGCAAAATTTTATAGAAATACGTTATTATCAAAAAATGTTTGGGGCGTATGTTAAATTTTTCAGATACGCTCTAATGTTGTATTTATATTATATTTCATATTTTGTTTCTAAAATAAAAAGTAAACGCATATCCTTTTAATATAAAGGGGATATGTGTAATGAATTATAAAGTAAATATACGCTCATTGTTAATAAGTATTGCAATAAGTGTGGGTACAGGAATATTGTCGGCATTGCTTACAATAGGTAATTATCAAGCTTATGCAAATATACAAAAACCGCTGCTTTCGCCACCGTCGTGGCTGTTTCCTGTAGTGTGGACAATTTTATATATTTTAATGGGTATTTCTGCCTATTTGGTTTACGAAAGTAAACAAGAAGAAAAGTATATAGGACTTTCAATTTATATTGTTCAGCTTATATTTAACTTTTTATGGTCGATTATTTATTTTAATTTAGGTAATCCGTTATTTGCTTTTGTATGGCTTGTAATGCTATGGATACTTGTTTTAGGAATGGTTGTAAGCTTTTATAAGATTAATAAAACAGCGGGTTTGCTGCAAATACCATATTTACTGTGGATTACATTTGCAGGATATTTAAATTTAGCTGTTTACATAATAAACAAATAAGTAAATCATATAATAAAAAACCACTAAACCGCTGTGAATATCCGGTTTAGTGGTTTAATTAATTTGTTATAACAATATTAAAACTCATTACCCGGGAATTTTGGAATAGCATCAAAGCCCGGTTTTAAATCTTCATCAGTAGGAATATAGTCAGTCATTACACCATCGTTATATTTTTCATATGCTACCATATCAAAGTAGCCTGTACCTGTTAAACCAAATAGAATAGTCTTTTCTTCGCCTGTTTCTTTGCATTTTAGTGCTTCGTCAATTGCTACTCTAATAGCATGACTGCTTTCAGGTGCAGGAAGTATACCTTCAACCCTTGCAAATTGCTCGGCTGCTTCAAATACGGCAGTTTGTTCTACCGAGGTTGCCTCCATTAAACCATCATGATATAGCTGAGAAAGGGTTGAACTCATGCCATGATAACGCAAGCCCCCTGCGTGGTTAGCTGATGGAATAAAGCCGCTGCCCAGAGTGTACATCTTAGCCAGTGGGCAAACCATGCCTGTGTCGCAGAAGTCATAGGCAAATTTACCCCTTGTAAAGCTTGGGCAAGAAGCAGGCTCTACAGCAATAAATCTGTAGTCTTTTTCACCACGCAGCTTTTCACCCATAAATGGTGAGATTAATCCGCCTAAGTTAGAACCGCCGCCGGCACAGCCGATAATAATATCCGGTGTAACGTCATATTTATCAAGTGCTGCCTTTGCTTCAAGACCGATAACAGATTGATGTAAAAGAACTTGATTTAGTACACTGCCCAGTACATAACGGTAACCTTCGGTAGAAGTAGCCACTTCAACAGCTTCAGAAATTGCACAGCCAAGACTGCCTGTGGTGCCTGGGTGCTCCTGTAAAATCTTTCTGCCTACTGCTGTGTCCATTGAAGGCGAAGGTGTAACACTTGCACCATAAGTACGCATAACCTCACGTCTAAATGGTTTTTGTTCATAAGAAACCTTTACCATATACACCTTACAGTCAAGGTCAAAATAAGAACAAGCCATTGAAAGTGCAGTACCCCACTGGCCGGCGCCTGTTTCGGTGGTAACACCCTTTAGCCCTTGCTTTTTAGCATAGTAAGCTTGTGCAATGGCACTGTTTAGCTTGTGGCTGCCGCTGGTGTTGTTGCCCTCGAATTTATAATATATCTTTGCAGGTGTTCCTAAAGCCTTTTCTAAAAAGTAAGCTCTAATCAGTGGCGATGGTCTGTACATTTTGTAGAAATTCTGAATTTCTTCAGGAATATCAATATACGCATCTGTATCATTAAGCTCCTGATCCACTAATTCCTTACAGAATACAGGGCTAAGCTCCTCAGCAGTCATTGGTTTTAATGTACCGGGGTTTAACAGTGGTGCCGGTTTATTTTTCATATCAGCACGTACATTATACCATTTTGTAGGAATTTCACTTTCGTTTAAATAAATTTTATAAGGTATTTTCTGCTCGTTCATTTTTGCCTCCAAATATATTATTAATACTTAATTTTAACACTTATATTTGAGTATTATACTTGATATACAAATGTAATGAACATATTATACCATATAATTTAACATATGTCACGGGCATTTGTGTAATGTTTTCTAATAAAGGTCTGTTAAATTTTTGTCTTTTACAGATAACGCCGGTATTTTTATTAGGCTCTTTTACACTAATCAGTTGGTTTTTATTCAGACACTATATTTATACCAAAAGACAACTTTGTTATAAATGAATTTGGTTTAACAATTTTTATTATTATTTAAGCTTAATTATTAGTGCTGATAAAAGTAATTATTTATTCATGCAATTTTTCCTATGAGCTCTGAGTTTTTTCAAAGCCCAATTATAATGGCTTGCTGTATTAGAGACAAAATAGGAGCCTAGTGTGCTTCCACCTACCCAGTGATAGACGCCTTTTGAAAACAATTCATTATTAGAAAATGTTTCAGCCAAATCCATTACTTCTGCATGGGACTTTTTCAGCATGTCTTTTGCTTCTTCTAAAGTGGTATGTTGATGCTTCTTCCAAAACTCTACATTCATATCACCATATGTTTTCCAATTATACGGTTCAGGAATGAATGTTTTGTTTTCTCCTTTTTGATTTGACTTAACCCAATTTAACAGTAGTTGGTGCCATTCATAAAGATGAATTAAAATATCCCTAAGATTCTTATCACGTGTCCAATGCTTTTCCTTTTTATTTATGTCAAAACAAAAAGGAGTAGTTAATTCTTTTTCTGTCATTGAGCTGATAAAATTATTAAGTTTTTCATAATTGCTGATTGCTGTATTAATAAGGTCAGCTTTTGTTGTTGGTCTTGCCATATTTTTTTCTCCTAAAATTTTATTTTTACACATATTATGTATGTGTTATTAATATTTTATAAAACAAAACCTGACAACATATGTCAAGCTTTGTTTTTTTCGTATATTTTTTTTGCTTTTTCGGCTAAAATTTGCCTTAAATATAAAGGTTCAATAATTTCTACCTGTGTTCCGAAAGTAAGCAGAAAGCCTATAAGCCAGGCATCTTCCGGTAGATTTGCAGATACAATTAAATCTCCGTTTTTCTGTTGCTCAACTTGTGTTGTGTCAAATTCATCATAAACACGGTATGTCATTTCTTTAGGAAAGCGAAGAGTTATTTGATTATATGCTTGTTGCGTAGTGTTTTCTTGCTTAGGAAAAATACGAGGAGAAAAGCTGCTATTTAAAATTTCCCAATCTAAAATGCGGGTTAATTTAAATATGCGGAAGTCTTGCTTTTGTGTGCAATATGCTTTTAAATACCATGACTTTGCTTTATACATTAGCTTAAGCGGCTGTATAATTCTTTCACTTATGTTTTTATAAGAATTTGCATAAGTAATTTTTACATTTCTACAATGAATTACTGCTGATTTTAATAATTCAAATTTTTCATTATCATTATTGTTGTCGCCCCATCTTGAAAAATCCACTTCAAGCCAATTTTCTGGTTTAATATTGAAAAGTGCCGAGAGCTTATCGAGTGTGGAGTTGTTATTAATATTTTGTATGGTGTTTAAGCTTTGCAATGCAATAAGTACTTCTTGTTTTTCTTTTTCAGATAGTACAGCTTTATCCAAAACAAAGTTATTCATCAAATGAATTCCACCGTTTCGTCCTGTTTCTGTGTAAATGGGAATGCCTGCTTCGCTTAGAACATCAATATCTCTATAAATCGTTCTGACAGATACTTCAAATTTTTCTGCTAATTCGGGAGCTGTAGATTGTCCTTTATCAATAAGGTAATATACAATCTTAAACAGTCGACTTTCCTGCATAGATTTTTCCTCCTTTACATATATAATAGCACACAAATCCTGACAAGAATTGTCAAGGTATATGTAATCAGTGGCTCAATAATATATTATTAAAATCTTAACATAAAATACGCATCAAATAAAAAGTGGATATCTTTTAGTAACCTGTTGTTTTTAAACTTTGCACCGTGTCCTCAAATAGGGCATCAGCTTTTTTGTGGCACAGTATTTGTCTGACATAAAATATACTCTAAAATTTTATCTCGTTTTAATTGGTGTTTAGTATTAAGAATTTAAAGAAGATGATATAAGTCAGCATAAAATTAGCGGCGGTATCAGTAAAACCGATACTGCCGCATAGCTTGTTGTTTGTAAATTTATTTTCTATTAAACCATTACAAATACTCTAAAGGTACTTTTTATATTAAACACCCACAGGAGAATGGTCTTTATTAGATAAATTTATTTAAAACTGAATTTTCTTACTTATATACTCAACAAGATCTTCAATTTTAACTCTTTCCTGTTCCATTGTATCTCTGTCACGTACAGTTACACAGCCGTCTTTTTCTTTTGTATCAAAGTCATATGTAATGCAGAAAGGAGTACCAATTTCATCTTGTCTGCGGTATCTTTTACCAATAGAACCTGACTCGTCGTAGTCAACCATAAAGTGCTTTGAAAGCATTGTGTAAACCTCGTCAGCCTCTGGTGAAAGCTTTTTAGAAAGAGGCAGTACAGCTGCCTTAAATGGTGCCAGTGTAGGGTGAAGTCTTAGCACAACTCTTGTATCCTTTTCAGAAATTTCTTCTTCATCATAAGCCTCAGTTACAAGTGCCAAGAATAAACGCTCAACGCCCAGTGACGGCTCAATTACATAAGGAATGTACTTTTCGTTAGTTTCAGGGTCAAAATATTCAAGGCTTTTACCGCTTGTGTTAATGTGCTGTGTTAGGTCATAGTCTGTTCTATCAGCAACGCCCCATAGCTCGCCCCAACCAAACGGGAACAGATATTCAAAGTCCGTAGTAGCCTTAGAGTAGAAGCAAAGCTCGTCAGCCGAATGGTCACGCAAACGCAGATTTTCTTCTTTCATATTTAATGAATACAGCCAGTCACGGCAGAAGCCTCTCCAGTAATTAAACCACTCAAGGTCTGTACCAGGCTTGCAGAAGAACTCAAGCTCCATTTGCTCAAACTCTCTTACTCTGAAAATAAAATTACCCGGAGTAATTTCGTTTCTAAAGGATTTACCAATCTGTGCAACACCAAAAGGAACCTTTTTACGGCTTGTTCTTTGAATATTTGCAAAGTTTACAAATATTCCCTGTGCAGTTTCAGGACGAAGGTAAATTTCGTTTTTGCTGTCCTCGGTAACACCCTGAAATGTTTTAAACATTAGGTTAAACTGACGAATATCTGTAAAATTGTGGCTTCCGCAGTTAGGGCAAGCAATGTTCTTTTCGTTAATATAGTCTGTCATCTGTTGGTTAGTCCAACCGGCAACGTTAGTACCGTCAAAATCTTCAATAAGATTGTCTGCTCTGTGACGGGTTTTACAGTCACGGCAATCCATAAGAGGGTCAGAAAAACCGCCTAAATGGCCTGAAGCAACCCATGTTTGAGGGTTCATAAGAATAGCAGAGTCAAGACCTACATTGTACTTGTTTTCTTGTACAAACTTTTTAAGCCATGCTTTTTTAATGTTATTTTTTAGCTCCATGCCCAGCGGACCGTAGTCCCAAGTGTTGGCAAGACCGCCGTAAATTTCAGAACCGGGATATACAAAGCCTCTGTTTTTACACAGGGCAACTATTTTTTCCATTGTCTTTTTAGAATTTTCCATGTTTATAAATCCTTTCCTTAATGTAGTTATAAACTGTGTTAATCTATATTTTAATATTTATACCTTTATGTGTCAAGAAAATTAAGGAAATGAAGTGAATTTTGAAGTGTATTAATTATAAAACACTAGTGCCTTGTCTGTAGTAAAACCGCCAATATCAGCAAAAATGTCCTGCTTAACCTGCAGCGGAACTTCAAACACCATTAAGCATATTGCTTTTTCACTGTCATCTTCATTGTTCAAACCGCTTTTATGATAATTTATTACAGGTCTTGAATATTTAAAGGAATATTGTATCTCGTTACACATTATAGTGTCGTGTTTGTTTTCCAGCTCCATAACTGAAAAATACAGACAGTTATTTTTAAAAAATTCATCATTATATATGTTGTTATGATTTACCATATCCGCAAAAGGTAAATTACTATTATGAAAGTTTTCGCCAACAGCCTTAAGCTCTTCTATGCTATGTACCGCTACCATAGTATTTGCCATAGTAGCAGTAAGCAAAACAATTTCATCAATTTCATCATAGTCTTCATCAATGATTTTATTTAATGCACCGCTATAGTAAAAGTTGTATTCGTCATTTACCTTGTTTGTGTAACCTGTGTTGGATATGTAAAAATATTTTGGAGTAAATTCAAAGCTTTTAACATAAACAAAATTTGTTACAAGCAAAACAAATACTGTAATAAGCGACATTATAACCTTGTACTTTAAACCGCAATTTAGGGTAATTAAACAATACAGAATAAACAGAGAACCCAGTACAAGTAAAATAATGAATAGTACAGGCACAGTAAATGTACACATAGCTAATTGAGAAATTGCCATAATAACCTCTGCTGTTATTATGATTATAAGATTTGTATATGATAATGAATGGTACAAATACTTGTAGAAAAAGAAAAGTCCTATGCAGATTAATAATGTTACTATTTCTATACCAAAGCAAAAGGCTTTGGTTACTATGTCATCTATAAACAGCAGCTTTACACCCACCAATACCATACATTCAACTAAAAGTACAACCAACATAACAAATGCTGTAACGGTTAAAATTTTAAAATTGCGGTAACGAGTCTGCTGTGCAGGGCTGTTGCCTGTTGGCACATTGCTTTCTGCTTCGGTATTGTCTGCCCCATAAATCTTAATTTTTCTCATTTACAATAACACCTTCCCTATAATTTCTTGTTGATTAATACACCCATAATTTCTGCTGTCATAGCTATTCTTATAATTATCTCCAACAACAAAATATTCATTAGCTTTTAATGTAACAGTGTTGCTTTGTTTAACATCACAATTAATTTGCAGTTTAACACCGTTTCTGTAAATGTACTTGTTTTTTATTTCAATAGTATCGCCAGATACAGCAATAATTCTTTTAACCATTGTTTCACTATCCTTTTCAAATATTACAATATCATCTCTATAATATTCAGAGTGGACTTTTGTTATTAATAAAATGGCACCATCATCTATTGTTGGTGCCATTGATTGTCCGCTGACAATTATTATTTTAAAAAAAGTTAGAAAAAGAACTGTAATAGTAAAAGCAATGATTATAATTAATATTATAATTCTATTACTCTTTTTGCACATTTTACAACTTCCTTGTCGTGTGTAACAATAATAACTGTTTTACCTTGTTCATTAACCTTTGTTAATAGTTCCATAATTAAATCTCTATTATCGCTATCTAAACTTCCGGTAGGTTCGTCTGCAAGAACAATACTTGTTGGTTTTATTAAAATTCTTGCCATTGCTACCCTTTGCTGTTCACCGCCGCTTAGCTGAAAAATTTTATTTTTTTCATACCCGCTAAGTCCTACGGTATTTAAAGCCTCTTCAATTTTCTTTTTTTCGTCATTCTTTGAAAGCTTTAAAAAACGAGTAGCAATTTTTAAATTATATTCTACTGTTTCGTTATCTACTAGTCCATAATTTTGAAATAAATATGAAATATTACTTCTAAGCAACTTAATGCCGCTTTTAGAATCAATTTCAGGGTTATTATAACCCATAATATTAATAGAACCGGAGTCAGGCTTTTCTAAAAGTCCTATAATATTAAGTAATGTGGTTTTACCTTTACCGCTTACCCCTGTAATACACAAAAATTCGCCTTCTTCTACATTTAGGTTAAAGTTATCGAAAATAACTTTGTTGCCAAAGGACTTACATATATTTTTTAATGAAATTACTGCCATAATTATTTTCCTTTCAAAAACTCTGCAATATTGTTTTTAATATATTTTTTTGTAGTAATAATAAATGCAGTCAATTCTAATAAACACATAACCGCAAGAATTGCTAAATTTATTCTTACTATACCCCATTCATTTAACACACAAGCTGAAATTGCAAACAGCACATAAACAATTAATGCTGCAAACATATAAATTTTGTGAATATTAATAAAATTATATCCGTGCAGTATTTTAACAGATATGCGTTCCTTAAAGCATTCGCAATACAACCTGCAAAATTGGTATATTAGCACAATTAAGCCTAATAAATAAATTGCGGCTTCAAAAAGGTTAAACTTTATAGTATCGCTGTACCCATTTATCCAATCAGTAAAATTACTTGAAATATATGGTGTTTCTAATATATGTTCTTCTAGTTCAGCCTTTTTTATTGACGGGTACAGCTCCTTATAAGCGTTGTCAGTGCTAACCTGAACAAAATATTCTTCTCCCGAAAAAGCAGAAAGCAATGTCCAAGACAAATATTTTTGGTTATAAATATTTATAATAGGGTTTTTTATAACACCAAAATCAGCGTTGTTTACATTTGGGTTAAATGTATTAATAACAGTATCATCTTTATATAGAATGATACTTATGTCATCATTGGTTAAGTCGTCATCGTCGGCAAATAATGAAGCTTTTATTTCATCTTGTCTGTCAGATTTACATTCAGGTATCAACAGGCAATATTTATCTTTGTTTAGTCTGTCGGCAGTTATAAGGTTATTATTTACATCATATATTGGGTTAATTTTTAAATAGTTTTCATTAACCGTTATTTCATCTTGACCGTATTTTTCTGCAAAACATGTACCGTCTGAATCTGTACAGTAGTCACGGCATTGAATCATTATTCCGTTTTTACTGTTATTTGTTTCATTGTACATTACCGTAAGCTGTTTTGTAATATTGCCTTCATCAACAGGCTTTGAATTCTCATATATAGAGAATGTGACGTAGTTTTGCATTGCGTTTGAAATATTTTTTCCTTGAACCGACAATTTGTAAATGTCACTTAAATTGCTGTATGCAGTTGAAACTGAACAAACTAAAAGAGCAAAAAATACAAGCTTTGCTATAAAAACAACTGCAAAAAATTCTGTATTATTGTTTTTGCCTTTAATATCCAATATAACATTCCTAAAATATGTGGATAAAGAGGCAAGCAGAGAAAATACAACAATTACAGCCAATATAATTGCATAAATTTTTATGCTAAACAATATAAAGTCAAATACTGTTAAGCCAAATGTACAAAGAATTACACTTAAAGCTACAATAGCTGTAAGTATAAAAAAGAAAAATATATTTTTTATTAAACTGATAAAATTATTTCTAAATATGTTATTGCTGCTGTAACCGTTTATTTTTTTTACTGCATTTTCTTTACATAGAGAAAAGATATAAAACAGAATGCAAATACAAATTAAAAATACAGGCAAAAAACAGTATTGAACAACAGAAATGTTTTCATATATTGCAGCTTCGTTTAATATTTCAACGTCATAGCCTGCTTTTTGTAAATCTCCCATAACACTGTCGGCAGTGTCAGAGGCTATATAGTATTTTTGGTTGTTTAAGTTGTATTTTGTTATTTCTTTAAAATTGTATATGTTTATTTTGGTAAATAAATCAGAACAATATATTTTTTCAGCCTTGCTAATATTCATATTTGAATAAAACGTATTAGCATTTTTGGTTATTTTTTGAATAGCCGAAACAGAAATAAAGTCGTCATTATTAAAGGTTGAATAAACCAACTTTGCTTCAGTGCTGTCATTAACATCAAAGGTGCAGAACATAATGTCAGACTTATTATTGTTTACAATTTTTTCAAGCTGTTCAACAAACTGTTTGTTAGTAACATTGCTGCCTTTTGTTATTGTTACTGCTGTTTTATTGTCAAACAGCTTTTCTTCAACAGAATAAGAATAGTTTAAAAATACAATTATATTAACATATATAAACAACACTACCAAGCATATTCGTAATACTTTTTTCATGGTGTGGCTCCTTTAAATAGTGTTGTGGTAATATTGCGAAGTAACCATTTTTGGTTCTAAGCTGTAGTACCATGTACCGTTTTTCTCTGGAGGTTTTGTAACAGCTGCACTTGCTGTACCAACGCCGGCTACAGACAGCAGCATAATTGCAGATAATATAATACCAAAAACTTTCTTTCTTTTGTTCATTAACAATCAAATCCCTTCTAATAACTATCATAAAACTATTACCACACTTTGCCTATTATATTGTCTTAATTTGTTATTGTCAATGGGTTTTATGAATTTATTTCACATATTACTACATACTAATATTAATAGAAAACAAATATAATTTTATATATAAACAAAATATCCACCGAATAATCCGGTGGATATTTGTTGTAATGATATATTTAATTTATCTTACAGTTGAGCCAACCTCCATATCGTCGGCAAAAATAACCTTTACAGAATCGTTGCTGTCAGCCGCCAATATCATACCGCAGCTTTCAACGCCGCATAGCTTTGCAGGCTTAAGATTTGCAACTAAAATTACGTTATGACCAATTAAATCTTCCGGCTTATAATATTGTGCAATGCCGCTTGCTACAGTACGCTTGCCAACACCGTCGTTAAGTGTAAGTTTTAAAAGCTTTTTAGCTCTTTTAACAGGTTCACAGTCTGTAACCTTGGCTACTCTCAGCTCTACTTTTGCAAAGTCATCTATTGTAATTTGAGTTTTTTCTTCAATTTCTTTCTTAGGTTTTTCTAATTCTTGTGCTTTCTTTGCTGCTTTTGCAATGTCAGCTAACAGTTTTTCAGAATCAAGTCTTGAAAACAGCGGTGTAGCTGTGCCAACCTTTGTGCCTGTTTGCAGTCCGCCGAATTCTTTTAATGAATCATAAGATTTAACGTCACTGTTAAGCTGTACAAAAATCTTTTCGGCTGTTTCAGGCATAAATGGTGAAATTAAAATGGCAATATATCTTATGCTCTCAAGAAGATTATAAAGCACAGTGCCTAAACGAGCCTTTTGGTTTTCGTCCTTTGCCAGTACCCATGGTGCAGTTTCGTCAATATATTTGTTGCTGCGTCTTGCCAGCGACAAAACAGCGTCTAAAGCGTCGCTTATTCTGTATTCGCTTAACAAATTTTCAATGTTTTCAACTGCATTTAGAGCAGCTGCTTTTAACTCATCGTCAACAGGCTCTTTAGCGGTTGGAGCCATAACCTCGCCGTCAAAATACTTGTTGTTCATTGCAACGGTTCGGTTTACAAGATTGCCGAGTGTATTGGCAAGGTCAGAGTTATATCTTTCAAAAACTGTTTCATAAGTTATAGAACCGTCAGAAGTGTAAGGCATTTCACTTAACAAATAATACCTTACAGCATCAACGCCAATAAGCTTAACAAGGTCGTCTGCGTAAATTACGTTTCCTCTTGATTTACTCATTTTGTCTGTGCCGAACAATAGCCAAGGGTGTGCAAAAACCTGCTTTGGCAAAGGCTCACCTAACGCCATAAGCATAATAGGCCAGTAAATTGTGTGGAAACGAAGAATATCCTTGCCTATAACATGTACGTCAGCAGGCCAGTATTTTTTGTAGTTGTCGCTGCTGCCGTCAGGATTGTAGCCAAGTGCTGTAATATAGTTAGAAAGTGCGTCTATCCAAACATATACAACATGGTCAGGGTCAAAATCAACAGGAATTCCCCATTTGAATGATGTTCTTGAAACGCACAGGTCTTGCAGGCCCGGCTTTATAAAGTTATTTACCATTTCTTTTTTACGTTGTTCAGGGTAAATAAAGTTAGGGTTGTCCTCAATATATTGTTCAAGCTGTTTTTGGTACTTTGACATTTTAAAGAAGTAAGCTTCTTCTTTTGCTTTTTTTACCTCTCTGCCACAGTCAGGGCATTTGCCGTCAACAAGCTGTGACTCTGTCCAAAAGCTTTCGCAAGGTGTGCAGTACATACCCTCGTAGGAGCCTTTATAAATATCCCCCTGCTCGTACAGCTTTTTAAATATCTTTTTAACAGCTTCTTCGTGGTAGCTGTCTGTTGTTCTTATAAAATGGTCATATGTGGTGTTAAGCAGGTCACAAATTTCTTTAATTTCGCCTGCTACCTTGTCAACATATTCCTTTGGTGTTACGCCGCTTTCTTTTGCGTACTCTTCTATTTTCTGACCGTGCTCGTCAGTTCCTGTAAGGAAGAAAACATCATACCCCTGCATTCGCTTGTACCTTGCCAAGGCGTCAGTCATAACAATTTCGTAACTGTTGCCAATGTGAGGCTTTCGTGAAGTATAGGCTATTGCAGTAGTAATGTAATATTTCTTTTTACACATTCTGTTTTACCTCCTGTATTTACAAAAATAATGTGTAATAATTATTATATCATTGCAGGCAGATTTTAACAAGGGCGTATCTAAAAAAGAGAATAATAAAAATTGTAGGTGAGTGTAGATAATGTATGTTTGTACCGTGTTTATTTGCATTTATAATGAATATTTTTAAATTTAAAAAATAAAAAGAGATTAAAATTGGCAATTGTTTGTGTGAAAATTATGACAAAATGCATTAAATTTACGAAATATTCGCCGTAGATACTTGAATATAAAATAAAAAGTGCTTATAATTATAATGTAAAAAACTGTAAGCAATTTTTACAAGACTAAATAAAATGAAAGGAGCAGCACACATGATTTATTCTAAAGAAGTAGAAAATATGTGCACTGTAGCTAAGGGCCCTAAGCATGGTCCTGCACCTATTCCTGAAGAGGGTAAATGGGTAAAATCTTACGAAATTAAAGACATTTCCGGCCTTTCACACGGTATTGGCTGGTGTGCTCCGCAGCAGGGTGCCTGTAAGCTGACACTTAATGTTAAAGAGGGCATTGTTGAAGAGGCTCTTGTTGAAACTATTGGTTGTTCAGGTATGACTCACTCAGCAGCTATGGCAGCTGAAATTCTTCCTGGCAAAACCTTGCTGGAATGTCTGAATACAGACTTGGTATGTGACGCTATTAACACAGCTATGAAAAATATCTTTGAGCAGCTTGTTTACGGCAGAAGCCAAACAGCTTTTTCAGAGGGTGGTCTTCCAATTGGTGCCGGTCTTGAGGATCTTGGTAAGGGTCTTCGTTCACAGGTTGGTACAATGTTTAGTACAAAGGCAAAGGGCGTTCGTTACATGGAGATGGCTGAGGGTTATGTTCTAAAGACAGCTCTTGACGAAAATGACGAGGTTATCGGCTATCAGTTTGTTAAGCTAGGCAAAATGTTAGAGGATATCCGTCACGGTGTTAGCCCTGATGAAGCATATAAAAACAACATTGGTCAATATGGTCGTTTTGACGGCGCAGCTAAATATATTGACCCTCGTGAAGAATAATAGGTAAGGGAGGACTTAATCATGGCAGTTACATTTGAAAGTATGGACAGAAGAATGCCTAAAATTGAGAAATGCCTTGCCGAGTATGGTATTGCAAATCTTGAAGAGGCTAGACAGTTGTGTCTTGACAAGGGTTTTGACCCTTATCAAATAGTAAAGGACGTACAGCCAATTGCATTTGAAAATGCAGGCTGGGCTTACACATTAGGTTGTGCTATTGCAGTAAAGAAGGAAGTTAAAACAGCAGCAGACGCTGCCGAGGCTATTGGTGTTGGCCTTGAGGCATTCTGTATTCCTGGTTCTGTTGCAGAGCAAAGAAACGTTGGTTTGGGTCACGGTAACTTGGGTGCTATGCTGCTTAGAGATGAAACAAAGTGTTTTGCTTTTTTGGCAGGTCACGAAAGCTTTGCAGCAGCTGAAGGTGCTATTGGTATTGCAAGAAACGCTAACAAGGCAAGAAAAGAACCATTGCAGGTTATTTTGAATGGTCTTGGTAAAGACGCTGCTTATATTATTTCAAGAATTAACGGCTTTACATATGTTCAAACAGAATTTGACTATTTTACAGGCGAGCTAAAGGTTGTTAAAGAAACAGCTTACTCAGACGGTGAAAGAGCAAATGTTCGTTGCTATGGTGCTGATGATGTTCGTGAAGGCGTTGCAATTATGCAAAAAGAAAATGTTGGTGTATCTATTACAGGTAACTCAACCAACCCAACACGTTTCCAGCACTTGGTTGCAGGTACATATAAAAAGTGGGCTAACGAAAACGGCGTTAAGTACTTCTCAGTTGCTTCAGGCGGCGGTACAGGACGTACACTTCACCCTGACAATATGGGTGCAGGTCCTGCATCTTACGGTTTAACAGACTCAATGGGCCGTATGCATGGTGACGCTCAGTTTGCAGGTTCTTCTTCAGTTCCTGCTCACGTTGAGATGATGGGTCTTATCGGTATGGGTAACAATCCAATGGTTGGTGCTACAGTTGCTTGTGCAGTTGCAGTTTACGAAGGTTTAACAAAGTAATAAATACTTAGTTATATTTCACATACTATTTACTATTATTAGAAAAAACTACAGGCAGTTTCAAGCTTATAGCTTGCAAACTGCCTGTTTAGGTTTAGATAAAATGTGACAAAAAACCAGCTGTTTTAGCAAAAAACTCATAATTACCCAAAAAGGATATAGCTAAAAATAGCAGATATGACATAAAATTGGTTTGTATAACAAAAATAAACAAAATTACTAAATATTACCTAATTTACCTTATTTTATACGCTGTATATTATTAAAAGGCAAAAGGTTTAGTCTTTGGGTGTATAAACTAACATATCTTCTATACGGCAATGTAAAATACGACACAAATCATTAATTTTTGTTGTAGTCATGCCTTGGTTATTTTTTAATTTTCTAATAGTTTCACTGCTTATATTATGTTTATGAATTAGTGTGTATGTGGTTTCTTCGCTTTTTTTAAGAGTTTCCCAAAAGGGTGTATATTCAATCATTGTATCACCTCATGTAATCAATTATATTGGTTGTTGCTTATTTTTGTTTATAAGCAGGGGTTATTTAAATTCACCTCTCAATCTATATTGAAATTTTAAATAAATTCTAATTTTTTTGATATTTTGTGAATATTTATAATTTTTTACTAACTTTTTATAATTTTTATTGTTTTTTAAAACTTACTGTGGTAAAATGTAAAAAAGCATTACTTTACTATTCAGTAAGTCTTAAAATCCATAAATATATGGATTTTAAGACTTACGCCATAAATTAATGATTTTTTATAATATTTAAATAATGGCGGAGGTATATTTATGTACGATTGTACTTATGATTCGGCAAAGGTAGCAGAGAAAATAAAGCAGCAGGCTAAGGCTGTAGATGTTCAGCTAAAAGATATGTTGGCTGAATTAAAATTAAATAAAAATACCCTTTCAAATATGTATAACGGTTCTATGCTAAAAACAGATAATTTAGCAAAAATTGCCGACTTTTTTAATTGTTCGATAGACTATCTTTTAGGCCGTACAGACAACCCTCGTTTAAATAAAGACGAACTTACAGAAGAAGAGTATAAAATATTGTCATCATACAGAGAAGACTCAGATATTAAAGAAGCCTTTAATAAGCTGTTAGAAAATAGATGACAACTAATTAAGCAATAAAAATGCTTGCGGTATGATAGTAGGGTTGCAGTAGTTACATAACTAGCACCAGCATGGTTTTGAAAGGTTACAGCAATTAACATTAATTTGATTTATTACTATATATATTATATCTCCTTATATAGAGAAAGTAAGCGTGAATTGCCTGTTTCAGGAGAGTTATTTACCTTGTATAAAAAAGGAGCTGTATTGATGTGTATAATTTCCAAATTAGTTGCCTCTATGATAAAACTTTTAGCCAAAAAGAAAAATATGCCAGTAAAAGACGTATTACAAGAATGTGGTATGGAAAGAAATTCTATATCTCATATGACTAATGGTTCTATGCCAAAGGGAGATACTCTTGGGAAAATAGCCGATTTTTTTGACTGTTCAGTGGATTATCTTTTAGGCCGTACAGATAACCCAAATTTTGCTGAAAACAATAAAGAAATTACCGAACAAGAATATAAGGTGTTGTCAGCTTACCGTCAAAACCCTAATATGCAGCAGGCTGTAAATAAGCTTTTGGGTGTGGGTGAAACGAATAGCAATATTAATGACTGAAATATGTCGAATTTGATGCAACTACTCGAACACAGGTAAGTTGCTACAGGGTGACAGTGCAACAATATTAATGCTTTTGGCAGTATTGCCGGCAAAATTAATTGCAATTCGTAAACGTGCCGAACAGTAATTGCTTGCTAATTAATAGTGGTTAAATAATTTTTGATACTAACAGCCTGAGTTTTTACTCAAGCTGTTTTTTTACTGTAAAAAAATCCACAGCTTAACTTCAATAAGCGAAGTTAAGCTGTGGATTTGCATTATATGGTTATAATATTTTTAATAATTTTTTGGCTTACCGCATTTAGAGCATACTTTATTAAATATACCTTTAAATTGACCGCCGCAAATAAGACATAAGCCGTCTTTTTGCAGCGCTTGTTGTGCTTGTTTTTTTGTTTGCTGTTCTTTCCATTCTTTATAATATGGAGTATTCTCAAAACAGTCAATACACTTGTTTGCGTATTCATAATCTACTTCTGTCAAGCTGCTGCAATTCTTAAAAGCACCATATTCAATTTTAGGAACACTGTTTGGTATGCTTATGTTTGTTAAGCTTCGGCAGTCTTTAAAAGCTTCCATGCCAATTTGTATAACATTATTTGGCAAGGTTATGCTTGTTAAGCTGCTGCAGCCACTAAAGGTATTAGCATTAATTTTAGTAACTCCATCAGGTATTGTTATATTTGTTAAGCAACTGCAATCGCTAAAAGCACCATAACCAATTTTATTAAGACTTCTTGATAAGGTTATGTTTGTTAAGCTTCGACAGCCGCTAAAGGCATATTCGCCAATTTGTGTAATACCGTTTGGTATTTTTATGCTTGTTAAACCGCTGCAATTTCTAAAGGCGTTTTTACCAATTTGTGTAAAGCTGTGTGGTATTGTTATACTTGTTAAGCTGCTGCAGCCGTTAAAGGCGTTTTCGCCAATGTATGTAACACTGTTTGGTAAGTTTACACTTGCTAAGCTGCTGCACCCCCAAAAGAAATCGTCACCAATTTGTGTAACACTGCTTGGTATGGTTATGCTTGTTAAACTGCTGCAACCCTTAAAAGCACCCGCCGCAATTTGGGTGACACTATTTGGTATAGTAATATTTGTTAGGCCGCTGCAACCCTTAAAGGCTCCCGAACCAATGTGGCTAACGCTGTTAGGTATAACCACGTTGGTAGATGCACCGTTATATTTTTCTAATTTGCCTGCTCTTATTTGAAAGTCAGCAGAATTACCTCCATACATATTTACCGCATTAGCCTTTATGTTATTGGTAATATTATAATAATTTATTGCTTTTTCTACAATAAAAGCCGACCCGCAGTGTTTGCATATGGCTGCGTCCTTTGTGTTATCTACTGATAAATTTATGCCACAGTTTGTACATTTTGCGTCTGCCAACGGCATAGCTACCCCTCATTTCTAATATATTTACAAATTTAATTATAACATAAATATAAAGTTTGTAAATAGTTACAATGTTTTAAAAAATAAGTATAAAATTTGTAAATAATTACAATGTTTTAAAGTAAAATATAAAAATTGTAAATGATTACAGTGTTTTTTATTGATATAAGTATTAAAAAAGACACAGCATAATCTTAAATCAGCAAGATTATGCTGTGCCTTTTACATTATATTGTCGATTAATAAAATATTTTATAATATTAATCTCTGTTTTCCATATCTATATATTCTCTCTCGGTTACAAGGCTTTTGTAAGCAGGACGAATAATTTTATCAACATTAATAAGCTCTTCCAGTCGGTGAGCACTCCAGCCTACAATTCTTGCTATTGCAAAAATTGGCGTATAAAGCTCCAACGGAATACCAAGCATATTGTAAACAAAGCCGCTGTAAAAATCTACGTTGGCACTAACGCCCTTATACATTTTACGCTTTTTAGAAATAAGTACAGGCGCCATTTCTTCTATCATAGAGAACAGCTTGAATTCTTTATCCATATGCTTTTCTTCAGCCAAGCCACGCACAAACTTTTTAAACACCTGTGCTCTTGGGTCAGATACCGAATAAATAGCGTGTCCCATACCGTAAATTAATCCCTTGTGGTCAAAAGCTTCACCTGCCAAAACCTTTTCAAGATAATCTCTTACCTGGTCAGAGTCTGTAATATCGTCAACATTTTCTTTAAGGTCGTTCATCATTTGCACAACCTTTAAATTAGCACCGCCGTGCTTTGGTCCTTTTAACGAAGACAGGGCAGCAGCTACTACAGAATATGTATCAGAACCGGCAGAAGATACAACATGGGTTGTAAATGTAGAGTTGTTACCACCGCCATGCTCCATATGAAGAATAAGTGCTGCGTCAAGCACACGAGCCTCCAGGTCGGTGTACTGCATATCAGGCCTTAGCATTCTTAATAAATTTTCTGCTGTTGACAGCTCAGGGTCTGGACGGTGAATAAACAAGCTGTTGTCGCATTCGTAATGGTTGTATGCATGATAGCCATATACAGCCAGCATAGGGAATACCGCAATTAATTTTATGCATTGCTGAAGGACATTTTCAAGTGAAATGTCAGCAGCTTTTTCGTCATATGCGGCTAAGGTAAGAACACTCTTTGTAATTGAATTCATAATGTCCTTGCTTGGTGCTTTCATTATTACATCGCGTGTAAAGCTTGCAGGAAGAACCATGCTTTCACCCAGTAACTTTTTAAAGTTAATATACTGCTCTTTTGTTGGTAATTCGCCAAATAAAATTAAATATATAGCTTCCTCAAAGCCAAAGTGTTCTGTTTTACTGGAGTTTTTAACTAAGTCTTTAATCGAGTAGCCTCTAAACAAAAGCTTGCCCGCACACGGTACTCTTTCACCGTTAATCTCTTTTGTAGCCATTACGTTAGAAATTGTTGTAAGTCCTGCAAGAACACCAATACCGTTTTTATCTCTTAAGCCCTTTTTTACATCGTATTTTGAAAACAGCTCAGTGTCAATAGTGCTGCTGTTAACGCATTTTTGAGCAAGCTCGCTAATATATGAATTATCCATATATACATTAAGCCTCCTTAATTTAATATGAATCAATGATAACATTTTTTTAATGTAATTGTCAAATTTATTAGGTAATATTAATGTATTGTTAATAATTTAACCTATTTATGTAAGGACACAATACTTCTTGTAAGGTTAGAAATTATTTTGTTGATATAAAAAGCAATATTTGTTATAATTGTTAAAGTGCATACGTTAGGGGTATAGCATATATAAAAAGCTTTTTGTGTTTGCTTAGGCTTTGTCATATGCACAAAAAGGTGAAAATTATAATTGTTGAAAGGACTTGAAATATATGAAACTTGGAATGGTTGGCTTACCTAATGTAGGTAAAAGTACATTGTTTAATGCAATTACAAATGCAGGTGCACAGTCTGCAAACTATCCCTTTTGTACTATTGAACCAAATGTAGGAGTTGTTTCTGTACCTGATAAAAGACTTGACAAGCTTGCAGAAATGTACGAGCCGGACAAATTTACACCTGCTACAATAGAGTTTGTAGATATTGCAGGTTTGGTAAAGGGTGCTTCAAAGGGTGAAGGCTTGGGCAACAAGTTTTTGTCAAATATTCGAGAGGTTGACGCTGTTGTTCATGTTGTACGCTGTTTTGATAATGATGATATTGTACATGTTGACGGCTCGGTTGACCCTGCAAGAGATATTGAAACAATTAACCTTGAACTGGTTCTTTCTGATGTTGAAATGATTGAAAGAAGAATTGACAAAACTAAAAAGCTAATGAAGGCTGACAAAAAATATGCCGCAGAACTGGAGTTTTTTGAAAGAGTAAAAGCAACCCTTGAAGAGGGTAAGTCGGCAAGAAGTGTTGAATGCACCGATGACGAAAAGGTGCTTCTTAATTCTGTAGCATTACTTACAAACAAGCCTATTATATATGCGGCAAATGTTAGTGACACAGACTTTTCAGAAGGTATTGAAAATAATGAATATTACAAGCAAGTAAAAGCTATTGCTGACAGTGAAAATGCTGCTGTATTGCCAATATGTGCCGAGCTTGAAGAGCAACTGGTTGACATGGAAAAAGAAGAACGTGATATGTTCTTAAATGACATTGGTCTTACACAGTCGGGCTTGGACAGACTTATTACAGCCTGCTATGACCTTTTGGGGTTAATTTCTTACCTTACAGCAGGCAAGCAAGAGGTGCGTGCATGGACTATTACCAAGGGTACAAAGGCACCACAGGCAGCAGGTAAAATTCACACTGATTTTGAACGTGGTTTTATAAGAGCAGAGGTAATTGCGTATGATGACCTTATGAAATGCGGCTCAATGACAGCTGCTAAAGAAAAAGGCTTGGTAAGAAGTGAAGGCAAAGAATATGTTATGAAGGACGGAGATATTGTTCTGTTTAGATTTAATGTATAATTGTTTTACAAACCAATTTGACTGAAAATAATAGTTAAATACACATTAATAGCAAATAAAGCCGAAGTAAGGTTAAATTGACTTTACTTTGGCTTTATTTGTTGTTATGAATTTTTAATTTACAATTTATGCAAAACAAGATATATGATATCAGTATATGTCATACATAAAATGCATAGCATTAATCAGTTGTACCATAGCTTAAAAATTTGGCGTAAACAGTGAATTAACGTAAATTATTTAATTAACGCAGGCACAATGGCGTTATATAAGTAAAAAAGTCGAAAATTAAAAATTTTTTAAATTTTATGCAATTGCACTAAGCTGCTTCTTGCAATTACCTCTTGAAAAAGCATATAAATATTTGCTATAATAGGTGTGCAGTTACAAATTTTGCAATTTTTAGGTTTAAATATTGCATTTTGGGTAATTTTTATTTAATTTACTGAAAAATTACGGTAATACAAACAGCATTGTGAAGTTGCAGCTGTTAAGAAATTCATTATAATATGTAAAACTATAGTGCTACAGCACAAAGAAGAGGCGAAAATTTCTTGCAACTGCACTATTTACAACTTTACATTATGGTTTAAAAGTGTTATATTATGCAAGTATTATTGATGAAAACAGTTTGCATTAAAAACACTCAGTAGTGCACTTTACTAAACCTTACAGAAAGGAAGATATTAATGCAGAATATGGATGTTTTTTCAAAACAGCTAACTAAAAACACATTGTACGATGCTCGTTTTGAGCACGACAACTGTGGTATAGGCGCTGTCTGTAACATGAAGGGTATTAAAACTCATGCTACAGTAGAGTCTGCACTAAAAATAGTAGAAAATCTGGAGCACCGTGCGGGTAAAGATGCCGACGGAAAAACCGGTGATGGTGTAGGTATTATGGTTCAGATTTCTCATAAGTTTTTCTCAAAGGTTGCCAAGTCTTTAAATTATGAAATTGGTAATGAAAGAGAATACGGCGTGGGTATGTTCTTCTTCCCAACAGAAGAGCTTGCAAAGCATCAGGCTATGAAGATGTTTGAGCTTATTGTTGAAAAAGAGGGTATGGAGTTTATTGGCTGGCGTCAGGTTGGCACACACCCTAATGTACTGGGTAAAAGAGCATTTGACAAAATGCCTTGTATTATGCAGTGTTTTGTTAAAAAGCCTGCCAATGTTGAAAAGGGTCTTCCTTTTGACCGTATGCTTTATGTGGCAAGAAGAGTGTTTGAACAGTCTAACGATGACACTTATGTAGTAAGCCTAAGCAGCCGTACTATTGTGTATAAGGGCATGTTTTTGGTAAAAGAACTTCGCAGCTTTTATGCTGACTTGCAAAATCCTGATTATGAGTCGGCTATTGCTACTGTTCACTCAAGATTTTCAACCAATACAAACCCAAGCTGGCACAGGGCTCACCCTAACCGTTTTATTGTTCACAATGGTGAAATTAATACAATTCGCGGTAACGCAGATAAAATGCTTGCCCGTGAAGAAAATATGTCGTCTAACACAATGAGTGACGATGAACTAATTAAGGTATTTCCTGTTGTTAATCCAAACGGTTCAGACTCTGCTATGCTTGACAATACACTGGAATTTATGGTAATGAACGGCATTCCGCTGCCTTTGGCTGTTATGATTGCTATTCCTGAGCCTTGGGTGAATAACCAGGCAATGCCACAGGATAAAAAAGATTTTTATCACTATTATGCAACACTAATGGAGCCGTGGGACGGTCCTGCTTCTATAGTATTTTCTGACGGTGATGTTATGGGTGCAGTGCTTGACCGTAACGGTTTGCGTCCGTCAAGATATTATATTACAGATGACGGCAATGTAATTCTTGCTTCTGAGGTTGGTGCTATTGATGTACCAAACAACAAGGTTATTAAAAAGGAGCGTTTGCGTCCGGGCAGAATGCTGCTGATTGACACTGTTAAGGGCGAAATTATTAATGATGATGACCTTAAAATGTATTATGCACAGCAAAAGCCTTACGGTGAATGGTTAGACTCTAACCTTGTTCACCTGAAGGATTTAAAAATTCCTAACCAAAAGGTTGAGGAGTATTCCAAAAGCGAGTTGGCTAAGCTTGAAAAAGCGTTTGGCTATAACTACGAGCAAATTTCTACAATGATTTTAAATATGGCTCAAACAGGAGCCGAAACGGTTTCTGCAATGGGTACAGACAGTCCGCTGGCTGTTCTTTCAAAAGAGCATCAGCCATTGTTTGATTATTTTAAGCAGCTGTTTGCGCAGGTTACAAACCCTCCTATAGACGCTATTCGTGAAGAGATTATTACATCTACTACAATGTTCTTGGGCAGAGAGGGTAACCTGTTAAAGGATTTGTCTGAAAACTGCAACGTATTGCAAATTCAGAACCCTATACTAACCAGCATTGATGTTTTAAAAATAAAGAATATGAACAAGCATGGTTTTAAGGTGGAAACGGTTTCTATTTTGTATTATAAAAATACAAACCTTGCAAGAGCAATTCAGCATTTGCTTGTTGAGGTTGACAGGGCATACAGAAAGGGTGCTAATATTATTATTCTGTCTGACCGTGGTGTTGATGAAAACCATGTTGCTATTCCGTCACTTTTGGCTGTGGCAGCACTTAACAGTCACCTTGTACAGACAAAGAAAAGAAATTCAATGTCGTTAATTCTTGAGTCAGGCGAACCACGAGAGGTTCATCACTTTGCTACATTGCTTGGCTACGGTGCGTCTGCCGTGAACCCATATTTAGCACAAGATGCTATTAAGCACGCAGTTAACGACGGTATGCTTCAAAAGGATACATATGCTGCTATTGATGACTATAACGATGCTGTATTGCATGGTATTGTTAAAATTGCCTCTAAAATGGGTATTTCTACAATTCAATCATATCAGGGCTCACAGATTTTTGAGGCTATTGGTCTTAACTCAGATGTTATTGACAAATACTTCCCTGGTACAGTAAGCCGTGTTGAGGGTATAAGTATTGAAGATATTCAAAAGGATGTTGATTTCCGCCATTCACAGGCATTTGACCCGCTTGGTCTTTCTGTTGATGATACATTAAGCTCAATTGGTAACCACAAGGCAAGAAGCGGTCAGGAAGAGCATATGTACACACCTGCTACAATTCATTTGTTGCAGGAGGCTACAAGAACAGGTAACTATGAGGAGTATAAGGAATACTCAAAGCTGATAAATGACGAAACAAAGGCACTTAAGCTTCGTGGATTAATCGACTTTAATTATCCTGAAGATGGTGGAATTTCAATAGACGAGGTTGAATCTGTTGACAGCATTGTTAAGCGTTTTAAGACTGGTGCTATGTCTTACGGTTCAATTTCACAAGAGGCTCATGAGTGTATGGCTATTGCTATGAATACAATCCACGGCAAGAGCAACTCGGGCGAAGGCGGTGAAATGCCTGAACGTTTAACAATTGGCAAAGACGGCTTAAACCGTTGCTCAGCTATTAAACAGGTTGCGTCAGGCAGATTTGGCGTTACAAGCGAATATCTTGTAAGTGCACAGGAAATTCAAATTAAAATGGCACAGGGTGCAAAGCCTGGTGAGGGCGGTCAGCTTCCTGCTGGTAAGGTTTACCCTTGGGTTGCAAAGTGTCGTCATTCAACACCTGGTGTTGGATTAATTTCTCCGCCGCCGCACCATGATATTTACTCAATTGAGGACTTGGCACAGCTTATTTATGACTTGAAAAATGCTAATAAAAAGGCAAGAATTTCTGTAAAGCTTGTTTCTGAGGCAGGTGTTGGTACTATTGCAGCAGGTGTTGCAAAGGCAGGTGCACAGGTAATTCTTGTTTCGGCTTATGACGGAGGTACAGGTGCAGCACCTAGAAACTCAATTTACAACGCAGGCTTACCGTGGGAGCTTGGTGTAGCTGAAACCCACCAAACACTTATTATGAATGACCTTCGCGATAAGGTTATTCTTGAAACAGACGGTAAGCTGCTTACAGGCCGTGACGTTCTTGTTGCAGCGTTGTTAGGTGCAGAAGAATATGGCTTTGCTACAACACCGTTAATAACAATGGGCTGTGTAATGATGCGTGTATGCAACCTTGACACTTGTCCTGTAGGTATTGCAACGCAAAACCCTGAATTAAGAAAGAGGTTTAAGGGTAAGCCTGAATATGTAGTTAACTTTATGAAGTTTGTTGCACAAGAGCTTCGTGAATATATGGCTAAGTTGGGCATTCGTACAGTTGATGAATTAATTGGCAGAACAGATTTATTAAAGCAAAAAGACGTTGCTTATAACAGAGCAAACAGCGTTGATATGAGCAAAATTCTTTCAACCGAGTTTGCAAAGGTTAAGGTTGCAGGCTATAACGAAAAGAAGGTTTACGACTTTGAACTGCAAAAAACTATAGACGAAAAGGTACTTCTTAAAAAGCTGGGTACAGCTCTTAAGGATAAAAAGAAGTCAACTATTGATATTAATGTTACAAATACAGACCGTACACTGGGCACAATATTTGGTGCAGAAATTACAAGAATGTACAAAAATTCACTGCATGAGGACACATTTACAATTAAGTGTAACGGCAGCGGCGGTCAGTCATTTGGTGCATTTATTCCAAAGGGTCTTACACTGGAGCTTGTTGGCGATAGTAACGACTACTTCGGTAAGGGCTTGTCAGGCGGTAAGTTGGTTGTTTACCCACCAAAGGACGCTAAGTTTAAAGCTGAAGAAAATATTATTGTAGGTAATGTTGCACTTTATGGCGCAACAAGCGGTAAGGCATTTATAAATGGCGTAGCAGGCGAGCGTTTCTGCGTTCGTAACTCGGGTGCTGTAGCAGTAGTTGAGGGTGTTGGTGACCACGGCTGTGAATATATGACAGGCGGCAGAGTTGTTGTGCTTGGTTCAACAGGTAAGAACTTTGCAGCAGGTATGAGCGGCGGTATTGCTTATGTTCTTGACGAACATTCAAAGCTTTATAAGCATTTGAACAAAGCTATGGTATCTGTAGAAGAGTTAAGCAATAAGTACGACGTGCTTGAGCTTAAGGATATGATTAAAGAGCATGTTAAAGAAACAGGCTCACAGCGTGGTAAAGAAATACTGGCTAACTTCAATGAATATCTGCCTAAGTTTAAAAAGATTATTCCATATGATTATAAGCGTATGCTGAATACTATTGTTCAAATGGAAGAAAAGGGCTTAAGCAGTGAACAGGCTAGAATTGAAGCATTCTACGCAAACACAAGAAAGTAAGGGGGAGAAGAACATGGGAAAACCAACCGGATTTATGGAATTTGACAGAGTAAATTGTAATGCTTCTTCACCAAAGAGCAGAATAAAAAATTATAATGAATTTCACGACTTTCTGCCTGCCGAGCAAAGAGCAAAGCAGGCGGCAAGATGTATGGACTGTGGCGTACCGTTCTGTCAGGCGGGCGAGCCTATTAAGGGTATGGTTTCTGGTTGTCCGTTAAACAATTTGGTACCTGAGTGGAATCATCTATTATATTTAGGCAACCTTGAAACAGCATTTCAGCGTTTGCAGAAAACAAACTGTTTTCCTGAATTTACAGGCAGGGTATGTCCTGCATTATGTGAGGCGGCTTGTACCTGTGGCTTGAACGGCGACCCTGTTACCTGTAAGGCTAACGAGCTTTCTATTATTGAAACTGCCTTTAAAGAGGGCTACATTAAAGCACAGCCTCCAAAGGTTCGCACAAACAAAAAGGTTGCCGTAATAGGTTCGGGTCCTTCTGGCTTGGCAACTGCCTTTATGCTTAACAGAAGAGGTCACAACGTAACTGTTTACGAGCGTGCCGACCGTATAGGCGGATTGCTTATGTACGGTATTCCAAACATGAAGCTTGAAAAGCAGATAATAGAACGCCGTGTAGAGCTTATGAAAGAAGAGGGTGTTAATTTTGTAACCAATGCAAATGTTGGCGAAAACTATGACGCTAAAGAAATTGTAAAGTCTTACGATGCAGTTGTGCTTGCTTGTGGTGCTTCAAATCCAAGAGATATTAAAGCACCGGGCAGAGAAGCAAAGGGGATTTTCTTTGCAGTTGATTTCTTGGCAGCTACTACAAAAAGCTTGCTTGATTCTAACTTAACAAATGGCAAGTATGTTTCTGCAAAAGGTAAAAAGGTAGTTGTTATTGGCGGTGGTGACACAGGTAACGACTGTGTTGGTACGGCAATACGTCATGGCTGTGCGTCTGTTGTTCAGCTTGAAATGATGCCTAAGCTGCCTGAAGAAAGAGCAGAAAACAACCAGTGGCCTGAATGGCCAAGAGTCTTAAAAACAGACTATGGTCAGGAAGAAGCTATTGCAGTTTTTGGCAATGACCCAAGACTTTACCAGACAACTGTAAAAGAGTTTGTTAAGGATACTAAGGGTAACCTTAAAAAGCTTATTTGTGTTAAGCTGGAAGCTAAACAAGACAAGAAAACAGGCAGAATGAATATGGTACCTGTAAAAGACAGTGAATTTGAACTTGAGGCAGATTTGGTTCTTATTGCAGCAGGCTTCTTAGGTACACAAAGCTATGTTGCAGACGCTTTTGGTGTTAAGCTGAATGCAAGAACAAACGTTGAAACAGCACAGGACTCATATGCAACAAATGTGCCAAATGTGTTTGTTGCGGGCGATATGCACCGTGGTCAGTCATTGGTAGTATGGGCTATTCGAGAGGGTAGAGAGGCTGCCAAAGCTGTTGACGAAAAGCTAATGGGCTATTCAAATATGTAATATCAATTGAAAACGGTATAAAATTTTATAGCTGATTTTGTATCAGACCGGAGCAGCTACAGAAAGTCTGACGCCTTTTTGGGGAAGAGCTAAATTGTGGTATTAAATTTGACTGTAGAATATTCGCTTTCAAATTGAGGTTTAGTATAAATAATAAACATTAACACCCGACTTGCTTAAAAGTAAGTTGGGTGTTTTGATATTTTATAGATAAAAAAGCAGGAAACCTTTTTGATTTCCTGCTATACTTAAGTTCCTACATAGAGAGTAGTGATTATTTAGTTGTTACAGTTAATGCAATTAATTATATAGAATACAAACTACTCAAAATATGCATTAAGATATTCTGCTGTGTTCTTAGTTACTTTAAAGCTCATGCTTATTTCTGATGTTTTTAAGGTTACATAAGGAACTGACTTATAAGAATAAATTTCACTAATATTGTGCAGTCTTTTGTTTGATATGCTTTGTCCAAACATTAAGGTTTTTTCTTGTGATAAGGAAAGAATACCGGACTTTTCAGCGTCTTTCGGCAGGCTTTTTAATTCCCATTTGGCTATATCTAAAGCATTGATAAAATCTGTTAATTCTTCTTTGCTGCTTAGTGTTGCGACTGTATTATAAGTGTCGGCAGAAATAATTGTAATCTTTTGTGTTTTTAATATTTCCTCATAATATATATTTTGACAAAGCTCGTTTGTATCTGTTAAATGGCAACTGCAAAGAAATACTGAGAATATAATACATGCAACTATTACAAAACTTATTTTTTTCATGGTAACCCCACTTTTTAGATGATGTTATTTGTTTATTTCATATGCTAATATTATAAATAAAATATTAATTACAATCAGTTCTTACTGTTAATATTTAAGTCACCACTTACACTGCTAAAGGTATAGCTATACTTTCCGTTGCCATATACCCTTGTATTTTCGGTTGTTGTTATTGGCAAATTGCTATAAAAATCACCTGATGTGGTGGAGTAGCTTGCTTTAAAGCCGTTTTTGCTGTTGGTTGGAATATTCAGTTCAGAATTACCGCTTGTTGTAGAGTATTTAACGGAAATTGGCATTACATCGGTAGTTATGTCAATGTCACCCGATATACTGTTGATATCAATTTCTGTATATTCTCCGTTGGCTTCTATTTTGCCGCTTGTTGTGCCACAATTTAGTTTGCTATGGTTGCCACGGCAGGTAATATCGCCTGAAACAGTACCTATATTCATATTTTCACTGCTAGATTTGTCAGATTCTATGTCACCGCTTGTTGAATTCATTTCTATAACATTTGCCTTACAATTTGTGTTTTCTATATATCCTGAAGTGGTTGTTGATGAAAGACGGTCATTAGCAGTAACAGATTTTATGTTAATATCACCGCTGGTTGAACCTGCTTCAAGTGTCTTAACTGTACAGTCAGATACTAAAATTTCGCCCGAAGTACTGCTAAGGCTTATTGAATTTATAGTTTTACCGTCTATAGGACTTGCATTATTAACATCAATGTCACCGCTCATAGAGGACAGACTGCAACTGTTCATTGTACAGTCAATTATACTAATGTTACCTGATGCAGTTTCTGTTTTTAAATTGTTAATAGTTATGTCTTTTGCAGAGGTATCAGCAGAAGCTGAATTAATAACAATACTTTTTAATACATCGGGCTTGTCAACCGGAATTGAAATATTCAGTATTTTTTCTTCTTCACCAAAATTTAAAAATCTCCAACTAATATTAGAATCTGTTGAAATAACAAGTTTGTTATCAGTTGTGGTATAACTTAGTTTTTTATTTTCATCAGCATCTTTGCGTGCTTTTTCTGTAAACTTTATTTCGTCACTGTCGCTGTGTGTAGAAAGTTTAACTAGACCTGATTTCCATTTAATTTGTATTTCTTCAATATTTTTAATCGGTACACTGTACTCTCCAATAACCTTGCTGTTTTCTTCAGTAATGCCTGTGGTGAATGAAAAAAGACCAAAAGAAAATGTAAAATTAGGTTTAAAAATAATTCCTAATACCATTATACCAATAAGCATTAATGCAAGTATTGAAAGTAATACAACGCCAACTATTTTGCCCTGTTTCATACTTATTTCTCCTTATTATTCAGCGAAATACATAAATTTGCAATTTGGTTTAACACAGCACCCACAATAAATAAAATCCATGTTATGTGCCATGCGCCTGTTAAAAAGCTGACTAAGAAATAAGCTATTACTATAATACTCCATATAATACCGCTTATTTGCTTCTTTAAGCTGTTGCTTGAAGGTTTTCCGGACTGCCACTGTTTAAACTCGTTTACCATAGTATTATCTTTTTGGGGTCTGTATTTTGTTATGTTGTTGTAAATAAGCATACCTGTTGCCAAAGCAATCATAATAAAAAATATCGTAACACCAATTATTTCACAGCCAATTATTTCTGAACAAATTATTACAGGTATAACAGATAAAATATACAGCATAACTGCACCTGTTATAAGCAGTGCAGACTTCTTTTTTTGTTTTTCAATAAGTAATGTTATGTTGTCGTTATTAGCAGGGAACAAGTCATGTACATTACCTATACTTGCTACAGCCATACTGTAGGCAGTTTCAGGGTCTTTTCCTTCAGAAATCAGGTCGTGATATTTGTCAATTAAATTTTGTGTTATTTCTTCTTTAACGTCCATTGTGTTTTCGTTTTGAGGCATACCTTGAAACAGTATGTCAATATGATTTTTCAGTCGTTGTTCCATAAAATTTTTCCTCCTTAAATGAATAAAAATTAATGTTTACTTTGCCGCAACTAATTTATCTATTATTTGCTTTGCACTGTTCCAGTTAAGCAGCATTTGCGAGTAAACTGCCTTTCCCATTGGGGTAATTGAGTAGTATTTGCGTCTTGCACCAACATTTTCGTCACCCCAGTAAGAGCTGATAAAGCCATTAGTTTCAAGCCGTTTAAAGGCAGTGTAAAGAGTTGCCTCTTTTAATTCGTAGCTATTGTCAGTGCATTGCTTTATGTACTTGTTTATTTGGTAGCCGTAGCTGTCACCTTTAATTAGCTGTGCAAGAATAATTGTATCAGTATGACCCCGTATAAGATCAGAAGCAATAGACATTACCTCACCTCCTTAATTTACAAGTATTGTGTAATTATAAATTTAATTTAGCATTTTTGTTATTTAACAATACCAACATAAAAATTAAGTTAAGTTTATTTTTATGTTTATAATTGTTTTAAAGCAACTGTATAATTCAATAGTTTGGAATTACTTATAAAATTTGCTAAATCTTTATTATGGCTACATTATATTAAAATATACCTCACCTGTCAAGGTATATTTTAAAAATTAAGTATATTTTTTATACATACTTACAATATTATAAAAGCTATGGTAAGTTATAATTCTCTTCAAAATTCTTATATAAAAAGAATTTAATCAATAATAGTATTGACATTTTTAAGTGTATATGTTATCATACTAAATGTTGATTGAACAATTAGATATAGGGGTATAGCTCAGTTGGTAGAGCAGCGGTCTCCAAAACCGCGTGCCGAGGGTTCAAGTCCTTCTGCCCCTGCCACAAACAAGTCCTTGAAAATGGCTTAGATAAGCCGTTTTTGAGGATTTTTTCTTTTGTCGTTTTTATTCTAAATTTTTGAATTTTACATCAGTTCCACCGTAGTTCCACCACTTTGGCATTTACAGTGGCTTCAAATGTTGTAGAAAAAGTGTAGAAATCAATCCGCTTGCAGGCTGTTTGCAATTGCTAATTTTGAGGTTTTGTCAATGTGAGCATAAAATTTTAATGTGGTTGTTGAACTGCTGTGTCCCAGCCATTCGGCAACCTGAACAGTAGTAAATCCATCATTCAACAGATTACTTGCAACGCTATGTCGTAAATCGTGAAATCTGATTTGCGGAAAATCGTTTTGCTTCTCAATCAACGTATGAAATTTTTTCGTCAGATAATTAGGCGTTATCTCCTTACCGTTATCGAAGGTACAAACATAGTCATTTGAGATATATGCGTCTTTTAGAAATTCTTTGTTTCTCATCTGACGCTCCCTCTGTTCAAGAAGTATCTTTTTTACCTGCGGTATCATTGGCAAGGTTCGGTTACTGCTTTCTGTCTTTGTGGATGATGTATAATTACTGTCTCCGCTTATTTCCTTTGTACTCTGCTGTAACGTTTCCCTAATCCATATGGTTTCGTTTTCAAAATCAATGTTATGCCACTTTAAGCCTAACACTTCACTTCGTCTGAATCCGTAAACCGTACAAAGATATGTCGGCAGGTAAATGCTTGTTCCTTCAAGATAAGCTAATAGCTGTTTTATCTGCACTCGGTTAAGAAATTCCGCCTTGAATTTTTCTATCTGCTTTGGCGTTTTGGCGGCTGTTGCAGGATTTATTGATATTAAACCCTTTTCTACAGCGTCGGCAAGAGCCTTTGATATATTTTGATGGTGATGCTTTATCGTTGTGACGGATATTGTTCCGACCTTCGACTTGTAATAATCGGAAAGTTGATGCGGCTTTAGCTCTTGAAGCTCAGTACCCAGCTTTTCAAAGTAAGGGATAATGTGGTTTTCCATATTTCCCTTATAGCTGCGATAAGTATTAGGACGAACTTCTAATTTTATTGCTACAAGCCATTTCTTGAAATAGTCGGCAACCTTGATGTTGGAGTAAAAGTTTAAATTCTTGTTGTCATACTCAACACATAATTGCTTTAATATCTGTTCTGCTTTTCGCTTATTATTCTTAACAGGCAAGCCTGTTGCGTGGGATTTCTGAATTCTCTTACCTGTACTATCGTAAAGATTGAGTACAGCATAATATCTTCCTTTTTTCTCTCTTAAATATCCTGTGGTCGGCATAATAGCTATCTCCTTTCCAGATTGAAAGCCGACCAATATTCATTAGACTTATTCTAACTTAATCAGTCGGCTTTGACAATTATGCGTTTTTAATATAATCCTGAATTAATAAAGTCCGTAACGCTTTGCTTCGGGATTATGTATTTTCTTCCTACCTTAACCGTTCTTATCACACCGTTTTGCAATAATGAATAAACTGCGGATCTGCCAATGTGAAGCATTTTCATAATATCATCAACGGATACTATGTCTCCGTATTCAGCAAACATTACAGTTTCTTGGTTGGTATTTTTTTCTTTATCCATTTGTTTCTCCTTTCGTTAAGTGCATTTTATTTTATTGAAAGCCGACCAATATTCAGCAAACTTATTTTAACTGAGTCCTCCGGCTTTGATAATTATGCGATTTTGATTAATTTTTGCTCACCATAGCTCCTCCTCTTTTTTTAAGTACTTCTTTCTTGTCAAAGAAAACATAATCATATCCGAGGTCATTACATTTGTCACACTTATCCTTTTTAGCCTGGAGTGGATCAAAACGCTTAATAATAAAATCCGGCAAAAGTTTGTATTCTTGTAAGTGCTTTTGGCATAAACAACGTATATCGCCTGTGTTTATACTGTTATTCTGCTGAATTCCGAATGTTCGCATCAAAGCAGCATTTATATTTCGGATTAGTGCCTTCTCCGTGACTTTTCCGAGGCAATCCTTCAAATCACTTTGATTCACTGTAGTTATCTGTTCCATAAGTATCATGGAAGGAATTTCAAGCCTATATCTTTTTCCTATATAAACATGAGAAAAGAAATAAGGCTTTTTAATGATTCCCGTCAAAGGAGCTACAATGGTTGTTGTTGAACGGACATTGATTTCATCCGCCTGTAAAACAATCACCGGTCTAAATCCGTTCTGAACAGAACCTCGGGTTTCACCAAAGTCAAAAAAGAATATTTCGCCTCGCTTGACTTTATGTCCTTTCGTCATATCATTACCTCTTTTCATAAAATTAAGGGAAAATTACTCCCTTCACTTATTTAGACAAAGGGTACCCGTTTGTCAGGGTGTTTTGAAAAAATTTTTTTAGTTTTTTTATTGCTTCCTCAAGAGATTCATTTATTGTTTGATATTTAACATTCTCTTCTTCGGCAATATCTCGCAATGTTTTATCTTTTACATAATACTTGACAACTCTTGTTTTTTGCTTTTCTGTTAAAGCATCAAAAGCTTTGTAAAGGGTAGAAAGTAACTCACATTCCTTCTCTTCGTTAATTCTTTCCAATACAAAATCATTAACTAAAAGCTCCTTATGAAATACAGCGGTAGTTTCATCAAAGTTAAAAATGTCTTGCGTGCGCTTGGCTCTTTTGCAAAACTTATCTTCGTTATTGAGATACTTTTGACGAACTTCTATAAAACTCAAATCCACCTTTACGAACGGTGCATAGAGTTTCGCTTGCTTTGGATATTTATTCCAGATTTCCTTTTCTGTAAGGCAGCTTGCTATGATGTACCTCTCTGTTCCGCTATAGCCTTCATATTCATATCTGATATTTATAACTTTACAATCCTTATTAAACTGCTCCTCGAGAGCTGAAATAAAATTATTTGACATTTACTGTAATCTCCTTTGAATTTTGAATTTGGGTTAAATCAAAATCCAAAGGCTACGGATATTTTGCAATTGCAGCTTGCCAGTATAACAAAAACATTTAGTATCCTTTCCGCAGAGGACAGTCAGGGCAAGCATAAAAATAGGGTTGGCACCAATCGGTACCAGCCCTTGCAATTTTGAGTATACAAAGGTAAGGGTACCGATTTCTGCTTTTGACCTTTCGGTCTTTTTAGCAAATATCTGTATCCTCGCCCTGATGTACACTCAGGCTTGAATATTTTTCATTTCATATTTTGATGACAAAACAAAAAGCCGACACGAACATTTTCAAAATCTCAAAATCAGAAATTCTGAAAATACTCGTGTCGGCTTAATTCATCTTGATTAAGCTCAATCGTTGAGCTATATTTTTTTGTAATGCGAAAACCTCATATTTGGGTTTACTGCTTAATTTTGATTGGACATCAAAACCATAAGTTCAATTAGTTGGCTCATTGATATTGTTTCATACAGATCTTTATTGCTCTTTTTTACTTTGAGTGCGGGTTCTCCCGTCTCCGTTCTCACGCACTCACCAAGCGTAATTCTTTCTTTCGGTGTTTTTATCAAATTAGTTTTTTTCATCTTCCATCTTCCTTCCGAACTAACTTCATTATTCACATAATTTGATACATATTCAATTGAAAGTAAAACTACACTTTTTGAATCAACTCCCATAAATGCTAATATATTTCTAACCTCGTAACGGGGAAGCAAGGAAAGATGTTTGAATAAAATAGAACTTTTGTTCGATTTCTATCATGCATTATATCGCCATTAACAAAATTTGTCAAGGCTTTTATATTGATTTATTTTTTATTTTATAGTTATTTACATTAGCTTGTTGATGGTAATTATTTGTCAAGCTTATTTACATTTTTTAATATCAATTACAAATTCTTCAAAATCTCAATAAACTTATCCATCGTATAGGAACCTTGAATCTCCATTTCCTTATGTTCAAAGACCATATAATACTTGAATTTGGAGCCACACATCATATCCCACTTCTTGCCGAGAGCGAGTTTTGCTTTGCTGTCGTCGTTCTTTAGCTGCTCTTTTGTATATATGCCGACCTTGCCCGCAAAATCCTGATCTATCTTTTGTCTGTACGGATGATTGACATTGGAAAGGGTATTGACCGTCTGCTCAATAATTGCGTCTGACGGTGCAAGCCAAACTACCACCTTTGGCGGAATTGACAGATTACCAACAAGCAGTCACCGGATGGACAAAATGGTTTCAGGCGGCGAAAAAAGTGAGATTCCCGCATTGGTACGGTTTGCAGTTCAAAAAGAAAAACGGCTCCCCGGTTTAACTGCCCATGCTATCTACTCAATCAGCACCGGCAAGCTCGAAGGCTTCAACAACAAGATCAAGGTTGCTAAAAGAATCGGCTACGGTTACCGTGATGATGACTTCTTTTTTACCTTGATTCGCTATCTTTCTATTTCTTCTGTCCGTTCACCATCCCACAAAAAATCGTGATGAACCCAAAAAGAGCGATGCGCCCTGAAAATTTATTAAAGCTATCAAAAGCATTAAATGTGAGCGCTGACTATCTTTTGACAGGTGAAATCATTGATAAAGATTTATTGATTCTATCTGATAAACTGAAACAGCTTGCTCCTTCACAAATTAGAATAATTGAAAATATAGTTGACCAATGTAATAATTTGTTCAACTAAAAAAGAGATTGTCACGCAAAAGACAACCTCAATTTTTATGTAGACAAATAATTAGTATAATCGCAGCTAAGTTTTTCACCTAACTTTTTCATCTATTTGATTTTATAAATTTTATATTTTTTTAAATTGTTCTATGGATAAAGTTATTTCTTCTCCATTAATCAATTGGATAATGTGCCATTCGTTATCCCTAAGCATTGACAAATAAAGCCTGTCAATAGTGCAGCCAATATGTAGCTTCTTCTATTTTTTTATATTCGCCATCATTAAAGGATTTTGATATAGCATTTATTTATTTAAACTTTTAACTTAAAAGATAGGTATTCTATATTTAGCGTGCAATCAGGTATGCTTCAATTGAGCAATGTCTGCGTATTTTTAATAAAAACTACTTCCGTAGTACCGAAATAGTCCAAATATTCATTGACGAGTTACCAGCAAGGAAGTTGAAAGTCAAATCATTTTTCCAGATTCGACTCTTTTCGATATTTTTATCTAAAATCCCGTACTTAAGATTGATTGTTAGAATAAATAGTGCTATAATATAATAAATTAGTCGATTTATATCTTAGTTTGATAAAACACACGCCAAAGGAGAATAAATATGGCAGTCAGGTATAATAAACTTTGGAAAATCTTAATTGATAAGAAGATGAAAAAGAAAGACCTCCAAGAAGCTGCTCACTTAACCCGCTATCAAATGCTGAAACTTGCAAGAGACGAAAACATAACAACGGATGTCGTTGGCAGCATTTGCGGGGCTCTTGATTGCACTCCTAATGAAATAATGGAGTTTTTTGACGAATAAAGTACAGTTTATGGGACATAGAATATGATATTATATTACATAGAGTCGTGTGTTGACATCTCAAATTTGGCAAAAAGGGGGATTTAGTATGTGGTGCAAGCAGTGTAATATTGAAACAAATGCAAGTGTTTGTCCTGTTTGCGGCGATACCACAGTCGAAGATCTTCCTGTTGAAGTATATTGGTGTGAGCGCTGTCATACCCCAATAATTAATACAGCTGTACAAGCAGATAAAGGATCCTGCCCTGTTTGTGGAGGAAAAACAAAGTACCTTGCCGCTGATCTGCGTCCTGTATTTCCAGAAGAACGGCTTTTAGTAGAGTTACTTCTAAATAAAGAACCTAACAGCTTGTGGGAAGAGTCTGTGTGGGCAAACAATAATAGATACTACATAAATGGAAAGGCTATATCTATGCCGAACAGCATTTATGAAACAGCAAATGTTGACTCTATAATCAAAAAACTAAATGAATGTTCCTCGAAGAATGGTTATGATGCCTTCGATCGGCACATCGAAACATTCATCCTCGCAAATCACAGCAGGTTGGAGTACCTGAAGGACGAAGCATTTCAATTTATCAAAAAAGCCTCTTCAAAGTTCCCAGCTGAGAATATTGTCGTATCTTTTTCGGGGGGCAAAGACTCTACAGTGTCCGCCGATCTCGCTGTTAAGGCATTAAGTGATCCTTGCCTTGTTCATATTTATGGAGACACAACGCTTGAATTCCCGAGCACCGCGGAATACGCTGAACGCTTTAGAGCCGCTCATCCGAACGCTATATTCCAAATTGCCAAAAACGACGAGCAGGATTTTTATGATGTTTGCGAGGATATTGGTCCTCCAGCTCGTATGATGCGTTGGTGTTGCTCTATGTTCAAGACTGGACCAATTACTCGCGTGATAAACAGTATGTATGGCAGTCAACAGATTCTAACATTCTACGGAATACGAAAAGCGGAGTCTGTAAGTCGTAGCAAATATAATCGAATCGAAGACAGTGCTGAAGCGGTTAAAATCAAACAGCAAACAGTCGCCTCGCCTATCTTCTTTTGGAAGGATATTGATATTTGGCTTTATATTCTTTCTGAAAAAATAGATTTCAATGATGCATATCGCCTTGGCTATGATAGAGTGGGCTGTTGGTGTTGTCCTAATAATAATCAGCGTGCTCAATTCTTATCACGTATCTATATGCCGGATAGGTCAAAAAAGTGGAGATCCTTCCTTGTTAACTTTGCTGCGAAGATCGGCAAACCCGATCCTGAAGTGTATGTCGATTCGGGCAAATGGAAAGCACGTCAGGGTGGAAACGGGTTGCCATCAGCTAATGATGTAAAAATCAGATTTACAAATTGTACAGCCGAGGATCATGCGAAAATATATCGCTTGAATCGTCCATTTGATGAAGAATTGATTGGAATGTTTGTCCCCTTTGGTCGCATAGCTCCCGAACTTGGCAGGAAACTGCTACACGAGGTAATTGTGCTCGATAGCAGAAGTAATGTGCCAATTATATCTTTACAGCCATTTACACAGGATGGTTACGATTATTCTGTCAAAGTGAGGACGATGAATGTTGCAGATCATGATAACATACAGCGAATGGTCGGCTATCAAATTAGAAAGTTTAATGCGTGTAGAAAATGCTTGAAATGCGAATCGATTTGTAAAGCGGGAGCAATTTCTATAAACAGTTTTGGGTACTATATTGACCCTCAAAAATGTGTCCATTGTAAAGCGTGCATAACCGCAAAGTATCTTGATGGTGGCTGCATGATGGATAGGTATCTAAGAACAAAGTAAGTAGTGGAGGAGTTTGCATGGCAATGAAATTTCGTGCTCATGATACATTTTTTATACGAAAGGGCTGGTTGAGCAAGGGCATGAAATATGTCCATGCAAAAGGAGATGTTTTTATTTCTAAAGATGAAAACCCTATGGATGTCTTGGGTATTGGAGCTAATATGGTAAAGGCTTTGCGTTATTGGCTCCAAGCGGTAGGTTTAACAGAGGAGCCAAAAAGTGGCAGAAGAATACAACGGTTTACATCTTTTGGGGAAAGTGTTTTCAACAACGATCGCTACATTGAAGAAAAGGGCACCTTGTATTTACTTCAATATCGTCTTGCTAGCAATCGTTCAGAAGCAACTTCATGGTATTTCTTCTTTAACGAGTTTAACATGAATGAATTTAGTCGTGAAGATTTTGTTGTTTCGCTACAGTGCTTCATCCGTATGTCTAATGAGAGTGATTCGGTTGCTATCAGGTCACTGAATGATGATTTTTCCTGTATCATAAACACTTACTTGCCGAGATATAAAATCAATTCAAGTCGTGTTTCACCAGAGGGAAATATAGATTGCCCATTTGGAGAGCTTGGACTGATTGATGTATTAAGTAAAGAAAAAAGGACTTATCGCAAAGCTGTTCCAGTAGCAAGATCTATCAATCCGTGGGTCGCCTTAGCTGTTATTGCAGATCAGGCTGGGGCGAGAGAAGAAATAAGTCTAAATGAGCTTTTGACTTCGCCAAATAATATCGGTCGAGTGTTCAATTTGGACGCAATCACCTTGCTGGATGTTCTTTATCAAATTGAGAAAATCGGTGAAATCAAAATAAATAGAACATCAGGACTTGATGTTATTCGACTTCTCCACCAGACTTCATTTCAACAGTGTGTGGAGACATACTATCAAAGCATCAGTGAGCAGGAGATGAAACAATGAGTGATATGATTTCTGTTGCTTCCGGGTTTCAATATTCTGTGAATATTGGATACGACCTAAACAACGATGGAAAACTCAAAAACTTTATACCAACACAATCTGCACTCCGGTTATTATCTGATGTTTTAGATAGCACGGCGGTAACATCAACAGAGCGTTCAAGGATTTTGATTGGAGCATACGGAAAAGGAAAATCGCACATTGTTTTGATGATTTTATCTATGCTTCTAAAGAAAGATCTTTCCTTGTTCGAAAAGACGATGCCAAAGATTTTAGAAAATCCTCGGTTGCTTCAAGTTGTTCAGAATTACTACGATAGTTCTGAAAAAATACTGCCTGTCGTTATTACGGGAAGCAATACCAGCCTTACTCAAGCATTTCTGTTAGCACTTCAGAGAACCCTTTCAGATAATGATCTTTTGAGCATAATGCCTGAAACGAATTACCGCGCTGCTATTTCTGTAATCAATAGATGGCAAAACGAATTTCCAAAAACCTATGAATTGTTTTGCGAAGCAATTGACAAACCAGTTAGCGTTTTTATCGAAGAGCTATCGAACTATAGTATTTCTGCTTACGAGGTTTTTGAACGCGTTTATCCATCACTTACCGCAGGAAGTACATTTAACCCGTTTTTGGGATTCGATGTTGTTGAGCTCTACGAAAGTGTTGCAAAAAGCTTGAAACAGTATGGATATTCGGGTTTATATGTTGTTTACGATGAGTTTAGCAAATATCTTGAAGCGAATATAACAGAGGCTTCTTTGAGCGATACAAAAACGCTTCAAGATTTTGCAGAAAAATGCAATCGAAGTGGTGTGACTCAACTCCACTTAATGCTCATTTCCCATAAGGAAATTGCTAATTATATTGATAAACTTCCAAAGCAAAAAGTTGATGGATGGCGTGGAGTTTCAGAACGCTTTAAACACATCCACTTAAACAACAATTTTTCCCAGACTTATGAGATTATTTCTTCTGTAATCCAAAAAGAACCAACGCTATGGACTGCATTTCAAGCAAGAAATCAGAAGGATTTTGAGAGCATTTCAAAGCGATACAAAAATCACCCTCTGTTTTCAGCTAATAGTTCAGAGTTGCAAACAGCTATCTTGGGCTGCTATCCTTTGCATCCAGTTTCAACATTTATTTTGCCACGCCTTTCTGAGCGTGTAGCTCAAAACGAGCGTACACTTTTTACATTTCTGTCAGCAGATGGTCCCTCAACATTAAGAGCTTTTATTGACTCCTATGATGACAATCACTTTGAACTCATAACCCCCGATGCGATCTATGACTATTTTGAGCCGTTGTTCAAAAAGGAAACTTATGGAGGGGAAATTCACGATAACTATGTGTTAACAAGTACTATTTTGTCAGCGTTACCACCTCAATCGCTTGAGGCAAAAATTGTAAAGACACTCTCGCTTATTTATGTTTTGGCACAGTTTGAGCGTCTCAAACCAACGAAAGACGAGATTGTTGGGGCCTATTCAGCTTCATACTCTGTGCAGGACATTAATGGTGCTATTGACAATCTCATTGAAAAAGAATTTGTGGTATATCTGAAGCGAAGTAATAACTGTCTTCGTCTCAAGCAAACTTCTGGAGTTGATATTCGAAGCAAAATAAATGATTATGTTGAAGTTCATGCTAACCAAATTGCAGTAAAAGAAACACTCAATACATCGAACTTCGACAACTATATGTACCCATCAAGATATAACGACGATAGAGAAATGACCCGTTTCTTTTCATTTATCTTTGTTGATGAAGACGAAGTCACAAATGATACGAATTGGGTAATTAAAAGCGAGAACATAAATGCAGACGGCGTGATTTTCGCAGTTATTCCGCATAATGAAGAATCTATACCTACTTTACGAGATACTATTCTAAAAACAAGCAAAGGCTGTACTAGACATATTTTCATTCTTCCTAAGCATTTCTTTGACATTGAGCGGATCGTACAAGAATACGAGGCAGTCTGTGCTCTTAGAGAAGAAGCCTCAAATGATCCCGTTCTATTTGAAGAATACGATGTCGTTTACGAAGATCTTAGGGATGTTATCAACTCTTTTTTGTCTGCTTATTCGCATCCCGAGGAGTACAAGTCTGACTACTTTTTCGACGGTGTAAAAAAGTATATAAATAGAAAAGCTACACTAACAGAACTCATGTCAGATATTTGTGATTCAGAATTTTCAATGACACCAGTTATCAATAACGAGGCAGTAAATCGTGATGAAATTACAAGCATTGCGAGAAATAGTAGAAATAAAATTGTATCTGCTCTTTTGCGCAACCAGTTAGAACCTAATCTTGGCTTAAATGGTACCGGACAAGAGGTTTCAATCATGCGAAGCACACTGATTCGGACCGGCATATGGGACGAATCAACTGGAATACCAGTTATCAATCTCCATCCACAAGATTCTAAGATGGCTAACATGATGAAAACGATTGAATATTTTATCATTAGAGCGCGAAGAAATGGATCTATTGATTTTGATATTTTATATGATATGCTCTCTCTTCCAGAATATCACATCGGTTTACGCAAAGGATTGATACCTATTTACCTTGCTGCTGTAATGCATGAATATCGTCAGCAAGTTGTAATAACAGACAAATACGGACAAGTTGCAATGACAGCAGATACTTTGCTTCAAATCAACGCTAATCCAGCTGCCTTTACGCTGTCTTATATTGATTGGGACTCCGAAAAGGAAGAGTTTGTCTCAAATATGGCTGAGATTTTTGACGAATATGTTATTGATGCAGAAAAAACATCTAATACATACGACTATATTGTAAATGCCATGAAGCGTTGGATGCTTTCTCTTCCTATATTTGCGAAAGAAAGCAAGGCTCTTCCAAACGGGAAGAAAATTGATGCGCGCTATCTTGGCATGATGAAGCTGCTTAGACAAAGCACAAGCGGATACAGCTTGCTTTTTGAAAAGCTTCCGCAGACATTTGGATATGATGAGTTTACTCCCGGACTTAGCGAGAATATACAGGCGGCAAAGAATTGCTTTGATAGCATTCTTGATAGGCTTAAAAAGTCTCTATCAGCTAAGATTAAAGCTATATTTATACTACGTCAAGATGAAAAACTTGTTGGAAGGGTATCGCTTGCATCTGCGATTAAGGATTGGTGTGATTCCATTGATCAAGGAGCGTTTGACTATCTATTTCAAGACGGCACTGATAAGTGTCTCGGCTTGTTCCAAAATGTAACTAACGATGAAGGCTCTTTCATAGCTAGACTCGCAAAAACTGTAACAGGACTGCGTTTGGATGATTGGGATAGCAATACAAGCACTATCTTTGTTGAAAAGCTTACTCAATTCAAAGCTTCCGCAGAAGCATATAGGAGCAGCAGTGAAACTAAAACCGCTTCTTCAACAAGTGATTATCAAGTCATATTTGTAAGCAAAGGCGGAGAACGGACAATAAAAAGTTTCGAAAGAGCAGAGATAAGCAAGAGAGGAATGTTACTCCATAACCAAATTTCAAAGTCTTTGGAGGCTATGGGACAAGCAATATCTGAACAAGAGAAGCGCCAGGTACTGATCGATATTCTTGAAAAATTTTGTTAAGGAGGCACACAGTGGCTTATTTTGATAATGCTGCAACCACATTTCCAAAACCCGAATGTGTATATAAATACATGGATCAGTTTTATCGGGCCTCCGGTGGAAGTGTTGGCAGAGGTAATTATGGTCTTGCGTTGTCCGCAAAAAAGCTATTAAATGATACCAGAAATAAAATTACAGACATACTCTGTTGTCCGGCTAAGCAGGTTATCTTCGAGCCTAGTGCGACAATTGCCTTGAACATCGTTCTTCAGGGGCTTGTATACTCTGGAACAAAAACTTTTTATATTAGTCCATTTGAACATAATGCAGTTACAAGAACACTCCATAATTTTGAAGTACAAGGGAAAATCATTGTAAGGCAACTCTCTGTTTCTAAAAGTCTTGAATATGATTTGGAGCGTATCAGGTATCAGTTTGACAAAGAAAAGCCAGATGTTGTTGTTGTAAGCCATGCTAGCAATGTGATAGGACTTGTTGCACCAGTTGAAAAAATTTTTCAACTGGCAAAACGGTACAATTCACTAACTGTTTTGGATATGTCGCAGACTGCAGGACTTATTGAATGTGATGTAGGTCAGGAATCGTTTGATTTTGCCGTGTTTGCAGGTCACAAAACACTTCTGGGACCAACGGGTATATCCGGCTTTGTTATGAATCCGCAAATAGATTTACCCGCAGTGCTTTTTGGCGGAACTGGATTTGAGTCAGCAATTCAAGATATGCCTATAAGCATCCCTGAACGATTTGAAATAGGAACGATGAACATTTCAGGAATTGCCGGATTGAATGCGGCATTATCTTGGATAAAAGAAAAAGGAATATCAACATTGTATTCTGAAGAGCAGCAAAAAAGAAAGCAATTGCTTGAGTTGCTCAATAAATACGACTTTATAAATGTTATTGGAAACGAACCAACTCGAAAATATGTGGGAATTGTTTCTTGCACTATTGATGGTATAAGCAGTGATACTTCGGGACAGCTTTTTAGCGAGCGCAATATTGCTGTCAGAACAGGGCTTCACTGTGCCCCTCTTGCACACAGGTTCTTAGGAACCTTTCCTTCTGGGACAATCCGTTTTAGTGTAAATCATTCTACAAACGCTAATGATTTTGCAGCTTTAGAAGCAGCACTTGATGACATTGATGATAATCTTTGAGGGGGTTACGATATGGGATTGCAAGATACACCAATAAAAAATGAATATCGGTCTCTAATAGACAATGTTGTTCAGGATTTCTATCTTCCTTTACTTAAAGAGGCGACTACATATAAACGGGCGGTTGGTTTTTTCTCTTCATCGTCCCTTGTTGAGATTTCAAAGGGAATCGCAACTATGGCATCAAAGGGCGGTAAAATTCAAATTGTAGCTTCTCCCTATCTTTCAGATGAAGATATTGAAGCAATTCAGAAAGGTTATGAGGAGAGAAACTCCGTGATTGAAAAGTCGGTTTTGCGCCAAATCACTGATGAACGCCTTGATTACTTTTCCATGCAAAGACTTAATCTTTTGGCTACTCTGATTGCTGATGGCATCATGGACATACGCATCGCATATACCGAAGATAAATGTGGAATTGGAATGTACCATGAAAAAATGGGACTAATAGAAGATAGTGAGGGTAACATTGTCGCATTTTCCGGCTCAATGAATGAGTCTGCAACAGCAATGTCAATAAACTATGAAACAATTGATGTTTTCAGAAGCTGGGGAGGTGCAAATGAAGCAGAACGAGTAAAATTGAAAGAGTCAGCTTTCTATTCTATCTGGAACGATTGCGAACCCAATATTCATGTACTTGAATTTCCTAGCATATCAAAGACTTTGATTGAAAAATACAAGCGGTCTGCTCCTAATTTTAATGTGGATAATGAACAGTTTCCTGATAAAATATATCGGGCACCTAAAGGCTTTGAAGATTCTTCAAGTTCAATAGGTCCACGTATTCCGAACGATGTAACTCTTCACGACTATCAAAAGGAAGCCATCTCTACTTGGGTCGGTGAAAACTACCATGGAATTTTTGATATGGCAACCGGTACAGGAAAGACATTTACTGGATTAGGCGCAATTGCAAAACTATCGGAGGATCTTTCAGATCGTCTTGCTGTTATTATTGTTTGCCCTTATCAGCACCTTGTTGAACAATGGATTGAAGATATTGTTCGATTCAATATGAAACCTATAATTGGGTACAGTAGCTCACCTCAAAAGGACTGGAAAGCCCGCTTGTCTAAAGCGGTGCGGGATCAGAAGCTAAGGGATGACAAGAGTTTTTTTTGCTTTGTATGTACAAATGCTACATTCACAAATGATTTTGTACAGGAACAGATTAGTAAGGTAAGAACTCCGGTACTACTCGTTGTTGATGAAGCACATAATTTTGGTGCAGCATCCTACTCGCGTTTACTGGATGAACGATTTACTTACCGACTTGCTTTGTCTGCGACATTAGAGCGTCATCGAGACGAAGAAGGCACAGCACTGCTTTATTCTTTCTTTGGGAAAAAGTGTATCATATACCCGCTGGAACGCGCTATTAAAGAGGATAAACTGACCCCGTATAAGTATTATCCTGTTGTTGTTAATTTAAATGATGATGAGCTTTCTGCGTATGAACAATTGTCATATGAAATGTCCAAATGTCTCATCAAAGATAAAAGTGGAAGGTACAAACTCAACAAACATGGCGAGATTCTCGCACTTAAAAGGGCAAGGATTGTTGCAGGTGCATCGGAAAAGCTTGATGCCTTGCGTGAGCAAATCAAACCATACATACACGACAATAATATTCTTGTGTACTGCGGTGCCACCAATGTTAATGACGATAGCGTTGACTCAAGCAATAGTGATATACGACAAATTGAAGCGGTAACCAAAATTCTCGGAAATGAATTAGGCATGGCAGTTGCCAAGTTTACTTCCAAAGAAAATATGGAAATTCGAGCATCTATCAAAGAACAATTCCAATGTGGAGATCGTCTGCAAGCTATAGTTGCCATTAAGTGTTTAGACGAAGGTGTCAACATTCCGGGAATTCGTACTGCATTTATCCTTGCGAGTACGACTAACCCTAAAGAATATATACAGCGAAGAGGTCGTGTTCTACGCAAAGCTCCTAATAAGCCGTATGCGGTTATTTATGACTTTGTGACATTACCAAGACCACTTGAAAATGTTTCAGGTCTAACCGTAGAACAGGCTCACAGAGATTTATCGCTAGTAAAGAATGAACTGTCACGAATAAAGGAGTTCGGTCGTTTAGCGCAGAACTCTATGATTGCAAATAACCTGATATGGGAAATACAAGATACGTATCACATATCTGAGGAAAATGACAAGGAGGGTATAACCGACAATGGAAGAGATTAAAATTAATGAGAAAGCAGTCGAGAGGCTTAAAAGAAAAATAATTCTTCAGGAAAGTCAGAACCTCAAAACTCGCGAGAAGACCGATCAGCAGATGGTCGCGTGGATCAAGAAACAAATTGAGGAGGAAGTACAATGTTACTCGAATCAATAAAACTTGAAAATTTCCGCCAATTTCGCAACGAATCCATTGATTTTGCTCAGGGGCAAAATGGAAAAAATGTTACCATCATTATTGGTGAGAATGGAACAGGAAAAACGACGTTTGCGCAAGCTTTTTTCTGGTGTATGTACGGAGAAACGGAGTTCTCAGATAAAAATATGCTTAACAAAATAGTAGCTAGCAATTTAAATCCTAGTCAGAAGGCAATTGTTAGGGTTGAATTGCGGTTAAAGCATGGTAATGTTTCCTATACTCTCATACGTGAACAGACATATAAAAAGGATTATTCGGGGAAAGTCAAGGGCGACAATACTGTGTTCAATATCGCGATCAAAAGTGCAGATGGAAATACTTCTTATGTTCCCAAAAGCCGTTGCGAAAGCGAAGTTAAAAATATTCTTCCAAAAGAATTGTCTCGTTATTTCTTCTTTGATGGCGAGCGAATAGAGAAGATGAGTAAAGATATTTCCACTGGAAAAAAGGCAACGGACTTTGCTGAAGCCGTAAAAGGCTTGTTAGGTTTGAATGCCATGTATAGTGCCATTAAGCATTTTAACCCACGGATTCGTAACACTGTCATCAATAGTTACGAAAGCAGTTATGATTCTCACAGTAATGCAAAAATCCAGGAATATACAATGATTATTGATGAATGCAATGCAAAAATTGCTGAAATCGACGCACGGCTAGAGGAACTTGAAACACAAATAGAAACGGCTCAAGCAAGAAAAATTGAAAGGACAGAGGAACTGAAACAATATGCCGAAGGCGAAGAACTTCAGCGTCAGAAAGACAGATTGCTCAAAAAGATTGCACGAACTAAAGATACTCGTAGTTCGGTTGTTAAAGCAATTTGCAAAGATTTCAATTCTGGAATGAGTTCGTTCTTCTCAAATACCCTCGTGAAACAGGCTCTTGAGTTACTTGCAGAAAAAGATTTTGTAGGAAAAGATATTCCTTATATGCACACAAAAACAATAGAGTATCTGTTGCGACAAAAAGTATGTATCTGCGGAACGCATCTTGATGAAGGTTCCGTTCCATACACAAAGGTTAAAGAACTAATAGAATATTTGCCTCCTCAGTCTATCAGCACAACCATTGGTGATTTCAAAAAAGAGGCAAAACGACGTGCTAATATGAGCAACAATCTGTATATGCTTGTGCGGGATAATACAGCTGTGATCAGCCAACAAGATGACGATATAGCCGATCTTAATGATGAACTGCATGACATTGAAGGTAAATTGGCTGGCGGTGATGTTCGTGAGCGTGTTCGTGCAATCAGTAGTGAAATTAGGATTTGTGATGATACCATTCGCAGAAGCAGCGATGAGCGAGATCGAAAAAATCGCGAGCGTGGAGGATACGAGCAAAAAGCTACACGAGCTGATTCAGAACGCAGAAATTTGACGCTTCTTGACGACAAAAATAAGAAAATTGAAATCTATAAAGCTTACGCAGAAAGAATATATGCAGAGTTACAAGCTGTTTACAGTCAAAGCGAGGCGGATATAAGATCACGACTCGAATCCACTATAAACGAAATATTTAAGCAAATCTACGAAGGCGGACTCTCTTTGACAATTGATGATAAATACCGCATTTCAGTATATGTCAACGATTATGAAGGTGATGTTGAAACTTCTACGGCACAGAGCATTTCAGTAATTTTCGCCTTTATTACCGGCATTATAAAAATGGCACGAGAAAATCGAAATGCAACTAATGAGAACGCAAAATTACTGTCATCTGAGCCATATCCACTTGTAATGGACGCTCCTTTATCTTCCTTTGATAAACGCAGAATCAAAACGGTTTGCGAGGCTCTGCCAAATACAGCCGAGCAGGTTATCATTTTTATCAAAGACACAGATGGTAATCTTGCCGAAGAATATATGGGCGAAAAAATTGGTTGCCGTCATAGCTTTGAAAAGAAAAACGAATTTGAAACTGTGTTAATTTAAGGGGATGTGTAATAAATGTTTGATAAACAGTATCGTTTCCGAGGCAGACACGCTGTTAGAGTCGATAAACTGACTGGCGTTTTTGATTCAGATAGTAAAGCTAAGCTATTCGACCGTAATGTTGATGTGTATACTAACGCTCCCTTAGTGGGTTTCCTGTATGGACGGAGAGCGGAAATAGATAATGAGAAAAACCCTGAAACCAATCAAGTGTACAATCAAAACGTTATGGGTGATCGAGTTATATATTCTCAAGAAGAATTGACATTTAATTTTAGACTTATTATGCTTCTTGATAAAGATTATGAACCTGACGAAGATAAACGAATCGACAAAGCTTTTCGCCATATGGGAGATGACCCAGCTGATGAGGAACGCTTTAACAGCTATGTCCGAGGCGGTGTTGACGTCCTTTATGAGAAGCTAATTGAAGGTGCGTCATCACTAGATGACTTCATTTCCCGTTTATATGATTTCATTGAAGAATTCCATGAAAGATTTCATGAAGAAACGAATGTAGAAGAAATCCTAAAGATGTGTTCAAAGTAAGAATGAGGTGAGAGAGTTTGGAAAGCGAGCAACATCAATTAGCATACAAATCTCTTCTTGAATTGGCAAAAAATCAAGGATATGTGACATTCGATGATATTATGGAAGTTGCAGATCAATTCTCTCTCTCTATTCAGGACTTTGATCGTCTAAGCAGTGCAATCACGACTTTGGGTATAATCGTTTATGCAGAAAAGCCATCATCACAGATGGACATACGTCGTACTGACCCAGAAGATGATATTGATGATTTTGCACAAACCGATTACGAGGTAATCTACAAACGCATTGTTGAGCTCAATCCTTCATTAAAACCGCTTGTAGAATATATTCGCAAAATTATTCCGCCTCAGAAAAAAGAAATACGAAAATTAAAGTATCAAATTGCCGAGGGCAACTCATTTGCGCGTTCACGAATGATTGAAATGCACCTGAGATTGGCTTTACGTATTGCACTTCAAAGAGCAGAATTATACGACATGGAGATTGATGATGCTATTAGCTATAGCTTCATCGGGCTAATATATGCTGTTGATAAGTATGACCCTGATACTTTCGGTGCATTTGCCTCATATGCCGCTTTATGGATAGTGCAGAGTATTTCGAGAGAACAGTATACTCAAAGGCCGCTTGTTTATTACCCTGTACATAAAAAAGAAGCTTACTTCACAATGTATCCAATTCTAAAAAGTCACGGCTGCATAGGATGTAGGGAGTTAGTTGATTGTCAAAAAGCCAGAACAATGGTAATGAATAAACTGTTATGCGATGAAACAGAAGCTTCGAGTATAATACTTGAAGCTGTTCCAGAAGAAAGCGTAGAAACACTTATGGAAGCTGCCCAAAACACTATCTTCAATGATGCAGATAGTATTCTTGTGAATGTTGATTCCAATGATGGAAATCCCAACTGGGAAAAAGAATTGTTTTATGCTACTCTTTCTTCTGACATGATAACGAACGCTGATGAAGATTTCCACACTCTATCTAACAAGTTCCTCCATCAAGCATTGGAGCAGGCACTTGCATTATTGAGCGACAGAGAGAGCGAAGTGCTTCGCCAACGATATGGGTACTATGGTCGCGAGAAAACTCTCGAAGAAGTTGGACAAATGTTTGGAATTACAAGAGAGCGAGTTCGTCAAATAGAGGCAAAAGCTCTCAGAAAGCTTCGTCATCCATCAAGGTCAAAGCCCCTGAAAGATTTTCTGTAATTATTGTAAAATCACCAAATATAAAAAAGATAATTTACTTTAGTTTATTAAAACATAGATAAACGAAACGAGGTTTGCCCGCAAGGACAAACCTCAGATTTTTTTAGTAAGCCGGAGCGCCGTAACCAAGTATTTCGTAATGACCTATCGGATAAGAGTTTTCCTGACAAGCGTCGCTTGAATTCCCTTCTATTGTGTAAACTCTGCCACTCTCCACTTTTTCTACGATCCCCGTGTGGTCGGAATTACCGTCCAGTCCGTCGGATGCCCAATCGAAGAAAATAATCATTCCCTCCTGTGGTTCTTCTGTACCGTCGAGCCATTCTCCTTTGGACTTAAACCAATTAACACCGGTATCGCATACGGAGTATTTCGGGATAAGGTTGTTTTCTATATATCCGCACTCGTTGGCACACCAGGAAACGAAACAGGCGCACCATTCGACACGTGAACTAAAACCGTACCAGTTCCAATACGGCTGACCTCCAACATTGCCGAGCTGTTCCTGAGCTACCTTGACTATGTCACTATCCGAGCTTGAAATCCCGTGAAGGACGGAGAGCCATAAAGAGTTGTTCTCGTCCGATAAAAGTTCTCGGCACATTTCCTTTTGTTCATCGGTAAAGCTCTTGTTGTTCATCATCGTTTCAAGGTCAATGTGGCTTGTGATAATATACAAGGTCGTTTTTTCAACATCTTTTTCCTTTTTGACCGTCTTGCCGTTCTCTTGCACTTCAACAGTTTCTTTAACGGTTTTCTTTTCTGTATGGGATTCAACCTTGTTCATTTCCCAGAACAGTTTACGCAAATCTTTCTTTTTATCCTCGTCCATCGTTGCGACCTCCTGTGCCTCATCAGGATTTGCAGGATTCAAATCAGCCATATTTTTATCCACAGCGTAGATAGCTATAACTTCTTTCCACTCTGCTCGTGAGCCTGACATTTCAAGAATATCGTAGGTATTGTTGCTCTTAATATCCTCAATTTTTTGATTGTATTCCTCGTTGATTTCCTGGACGGCAGTCTGCATTGTAACGCCTGTTCCCGAATCCTCGCCCGAAGCGAATATTCCAAAGCAGGAACAGACAATTAACGCTATAAGGCAGATAACGATGATAATCACAACAGCTACCCAACCGCCTGCGGCGATAGCTGCCGCTAACGCCTTAATTCCTGCTATAATTGCCTTTACTGACGCTATTGTTGCTTTGACAGCAACTTTCGCCGCCTGAACAGCCGCTTTTGCAGCCGCCCTCGCTGCCTGTGCTGCTTTCTGAGCCGCTTTAGCAGTTGCTTGTGCTGTTTTCTGTGCAGCTTTTGCGGCTTGCTTTGAAGTTTTAATGGCTGCCTTTGAGGCTTTTTCTGCGGTTTTAACTGATGTCTTTACTGTTTTAGCTGTTCCTTTCTGCGCAGTTTTCACTGTTTTTCTACCTGCCGAGCGTGCTGATTGTTTAACTGTCTTTGAGGTTTGCTCAACTGTACGAATACTTTTTCGCCCTCCGTTGAATGCTTTGGAAGATGTTGTTCTGACAGATTTTTCAGCGGATTTTTTGGCAGCATTTTTAGATGATTTCTGAGCAGAATCCTTAACTGCGTTTTCAGCTTTATTCTGTGCTTTGTTCTCGATACGCTGTTTAATCCTGTTTTTGACCATTTTAACTCCATCTTTTGCATTTCCAAGCTGTTTTTTAGTCTGATGGGCAGTTTCTTCTGCACCTCGCTTTGCAACAGATTCCATTCTGTCAGTAGCATATTCGTTGGCTGAATACTCTTGCGTTTCAACAGAATGCTCGGCTTTATCTTTTGTCTGTATATATGCAGATTTCATACGACCGGATGCAATCTTTACCTTGTCAAGCGTTTTGATTGTACCCTTATTATCCTTTTTTGTTTTTATATCTGGCAAATCATTACCTCCTTCAAAAATTAATTAACGCAAAATAAAAACTCTGACCGGATTTCTCCAATCAGAGTTTTTATAATGTTATTTAGTTTGATAAACTGGAAGTTATCTAACTCTTTATACCAATAAAATTTCAATGTTCTTTTATAACACTAACTATTTATTCCAAATTACAGCACAAGTGAAGTCCTACACTTATACGAGATATGCAAACAAAGTCATTTAATATTTGTTTTGGGTAGATAATTATGTTTCATTACCAGTCTTAAATTCCATGATTTACTTATGCCTACTTCTTTATAATAGTAACTTTTTAAAGTCCAGAATCTAACTGCAAGAATCATATAATCAATCAATTCTTCAACTGTACAAATAGTATGTTTCCCAGACTTAATCAAATCAGAAACAAGATCTTCGGAACTTATGTGATATACCTCCCTACAATATTTATAAATGCTATTCTTTGGTTCAGTATCCTTAAATAAATCAAGGTATTTCTTTAACTTATTTACCGTAGAAGATGCTGTACATCGAGATAGTACCATTTCATCAATTCCAAGATAGTAATTATTTAATACATAAATAAATGTATCAATTCTATCTGTTACCGTAAATGTTCCCTTAATAGTCTGCAACGACCCTGTCGTCTGCATTAAAGAAAAATTACCTATTTTACCTGTCATATTACAACAGTAATCTAACAACTCCATACAATTCTGCCTACATTCTGTATCTTCAATAGTATCAAGAATTTCACTATAGTACTTATACTTGGTCTTTTTACCTACAATATAAAGTTTATCGCTAAAGTTAAAATCAGTTTCTCCACTAATGGTTATATTATCATCATCTTTTTTAGAAGCAACATATCTTCCATTGATTTCTTTGGGATTAACAATATTAAATTCTTTACCGATAATCTTATTTTTATAAGCAGTTTTATAAACATGCTCCCAAACATCGGGGTCATCATCTCTATACTCCTTATTCAGTATGTCTTTATCACCCATACACTGTCTCCTTTTAGAAAATAGGTATTTACTATCCCAACAAATTCCAGTTTGTCGTTTAGTTTCTTAATTCCAATCTGTACATCATAAATTTAGTTTAAAAAAATGCTTAGCAGCCTCGCTGGTTTTATCTACAAATACTTGATAGACATTCATAAAAAACATCTCAAACTCACTGCCGGAAAAAATTAAATCTCGACGCCCCACGGAATTATATCTTTACCTTTACCATTGGGCTTATCTCTCCATGTTGTGAATAGAAACTTATCAAAATTATAAAAATCCGTTTCTCTGTATGGATATTGGCGCTCAAAACTTCCAATATTTGTAATATATTCGGTATAGGTTGATCTTAATTCGTAGTCCTTATATTTCAAACTATAATTTAGTTGCTTATACAAGGAATAATTGAAAGCATCATCAATTTTCATATGCTTAATCATTCCTGAATATTCACCATCATAATCAACAAACAACGCTAAATTGATAGCACACAAAGCAAACACTTCATTGTCTACTCTGCGCGAATAATAAGCTATTCCATCGTACTTCATCTTTTTACATGCCATCATTAATGATTGTGAAATAATATATTCTGACTTAAATGTTCTATTTTCTTCTTTAACGACGTAACAAGTTGCAATCGTGAGAAGATACAATTTTAACCAACAGTGCACCCTTTCTTTTTCAAATTCGTCTAGGCATCTAAAATCTCTTATAGAGATAGCTAAGTTGAAAATTCTCTGATTACCTTCTAATAATATTGGCGAAACATTAAAATCTATTTCGGCTGGACATCCCGTTTCTATCCAACATCCATATGAAGAATTAGCCAAATACATACTAGGATTTCCAGGAATACTAAATCTATAATTTCCTGATTTAGACCTCATCGAATTAGGCAAATGAAGCATATCTTTCGCTGTAAACGCCTTATTTGGAGTTCCCAATCTGCTTCGGAAGAATTGCAACTCATTGTCCTTCATTCCAGGAAAAGCATCACTATTAATAACTGAATTTACTGCAAATGGGTTATCGCCTATATCTCTAACTAATTCAAGAATAATGTTGTTACTTTCTGCTATATCAGCCTTGTAATATAAATCTAAAGAATTTAGTATTTTTGAGCTAAAAGCATCTATAATTTCCAGACTTTCATCATCAGCATTAGCATTTTTTGCCTGTTCCATTACTATATTGTATTTGCTTCGATAATCTATGTCTTTTTCTATTTTAAACGGTGCATATAATTCTTTGCAAATGAAATCATTTAACCATGTTAATCTCATTTTGTGGTACCACCTTTTCATACTCACACTAAAAAGCACATTTTGTATCCTTCTGAGTTTAATATATTTATTTCTATAAATTCCGATTTATTTAACTAAAATTATATCACTCACGCTCAGCTTTGTCTATGATAATTTACTTACGCTTTTTTGCCACAACGACAAGTCTGCCGTTGTCGTGTGTGTATTCGCAAGTAGAAAGCGTCAACAACTTATCGCCGTATTTTGCATTTATGCCTGTATCATAGAATGACATTTCCTTACATTTGCTCACAAAGTCGGAAAAATGCTGTGGGTCATAGGCATTGACAAACTCATAATACTTGAATGAATTTTTATCTATTTCATCAACAGGAACGGCGAACACGGCAAGTATGTCATAGGTAGCTTTCCTGTCGAGCGTATCAAAGCTGATTTGCTTGTGAGCTTTCCAAAAATCCTTACTTCTGAAAAGCTCAAGATTTGCGAACATTGAGCCGTCATTCATATGATGAGCGTAGATTATTACATTGTCAGACGGAGTTTTGACATCGCAATTTGCCTGAACATAAGGACAAGCGTATGCAGACTTATTTTTGTAAAAATCTCGGTTGAGATAATAGTCAGGCTCATTTGGCGTCTGCATAACAGGATAATTGATATTTGTTCCGTCAATCTTTATCCATCCGACCATATCGGGGTTATCGGCAAAAGTCATTGTGTCAGTATAGCTTTGAGTTTTACTATTACCGCTACCTCCGTCCGTGTATTCCGTATACGGATTGACAGCCGCTTCACTTGCGGAAACGGCTGTGCTGTCCTCCGTAGACGAAACTTCCTCGGCTACGGTTTCATACATCTTTTTATTTTCCTCTGATTCAATTCTTCCCTTGATGTGAAAATAGGTGCTGACACCGCATACAGCGACAAGCACCACAATCAAGGCTAACAAAATTTTCTTATTCATAGCAGATTCCTTTCTCCTACGCAGTAGCACCTTCACCCGGCTTGGTTGTCATCAGCCTGTAAAGCTGTGTATTCTTCGGAAATTTGTTTGCGAACGGCACAAGTGAACTGCCAACCTTGATAAGTCCGTGTCCTGCTTCAACATTCGTGATATACGAAAGCTGTAAATCGGATATATTGAGCAGTCGTGCAAGCTCCTCTCTGTCAGTTGAAGCCTGATTGAGCATTACGATAAATTCAGAGTTTGCAAGCATCGTTCTTGCTGTATGGCTCTGTAACAGGTCATCAACATTCTGTGTAATACCTGTCGCATACGCTCCGTACTTACGCACACGCTTCCAAAGTGTAAAAAGGAAATTAGCGGAATACTCGTGCTGAAACAGAAGATAAATTTCATCAATGAAAATAAAGGTTGATTTGCCTTTCGCTCTGTTCTGCGTGATACGGTTGAGGATGCTATCCATTACAACGAGCATACCGATTGACATAAGCTGTTTGCCGAGGTCGAGAATATCGTAGCAGATAAGGCGGTTATCGGTATCAACATTTGTTTGCTTTGCAAAGGTGTTGAGTGAGCCGTTGGTGAACAGTTCAATCGCAAGAGCGATTTCCTGCGCCTCAGGCTCGTCCTGCTTGAGAAGCTCCGCACGAAAGTCCTGCAAGGTAGGAACTCTGCCTGTATAGTTGTTCTGCTGATAGGTGCGATAAACGCCTGCCGTACAGCGGTCAATAATTGATTTCTCTTTTGCACCTAAAGGCAAAAACTGCTCGCAAAGCGACATAATAAACTCTGACTTTAGGATAACAGGATTTGCACCGTCACCGTATTGCTCGGACATATCCATAGCGTTGATATGATTTTTAGAGGTAGCCGATATATTTATTACCTCGCCGCCGAGCGCATTAACAAGTGCTCCATACTCACGCTCAGGATCGACAATAATTACATCTGCATCCGATGAAAGAATTTGATTGACAATCTCACCCTTTGCTGCGAATGATTTACCGCCGCCCGATACACCGAGGATAAACTCGTTACCGTTCAAAAGCTGTTTACGGTCGGCGATAATCATATTCTTTGAGATAACATTCTGACCGTAGTAAATGCCGTTATCGTGGAAAATATCCTGCACACGGAACGGCATAAGCACGGAAAGTGATTCGGTTGTTAAAGTACGGAAGGAATCAATTTTTCGTACCCCGAAAGGCATAGCTGTATTCAGTCCGTCCATCTGCTGAAATTTCAGTATTGCAAACTGACAAAGATGTTTTCTCGCTGTTGTGAGTAATGCTTCCGTGTCGTTGTCAAGCTGTTCCTTTGTGTCTGCTGTGTGTACCATCGTAAGGACACCGAACATCATACGCTGGTCACGGGTAGTAAGGTCATCAAGAAATTCTTTCATTTCTTTCTTCTGCTGTTCCATATCATACGGAACGGTTGCGGAAAAGTTGTTGTTGGCGTTTTGTCTGCGCTGCCAATTCGTTATGTTGGTCTCAACGCCGAGCAAACGGCTCTCAGCTTCTCGCACGGCTTCGTCTGTCGGTACGGGTATAACATCAATAGACAATATCAGGTTACGGTTAAGCTCGGTAAGTTCCGAAATCATACTATCCTTGATATACGAAGCGTAGTCACGCATAAAAAGCACTCTGCCGTATCTGTCGCCGATTTTGAAAAAGTCCTTTTCAAGCTCCATTGAATCGGGGCAGATATAGTCCTTGAAGCTGTGCCCTTTCTTACAGCTCTCCTTAATACTGAAATGATAGGAGCTTTCTTCACCTACACGGTAGAAATCGTGAAAGATACGAAGTCGCTCCTCTGCTTCAAGCTCAATGCACTGACTTCCGAGCTTGCTCAGGTGAGTAATCATATCGTTACCTACACGGTTAAAATAGGTGCGGGCTTCCTCTATGCTTTTCTTGCAGACAGATACTGTAATATACTTGTCCTGTACCATTGAATTTGCGCCTGTTGCTTTATCAAGCAGCATTTTGTTGTACTCATCACGGTAGATGTCAAGAGAGTCACCCTTGAGAGGAATCAGGATTGACTTTTCAAAGTCAAGTCGGTTGAGCCTGCGGTTGTTAATGGTAATCTTTGTAGTAGCTCCGCTGTCAAATGAATTTAGCAGTTCGGAGTATTCAAGGAACATTTCCTCTTTATCCTCACGGCTTGCAACAGCGTAGTTAATATCGGTAAATTTAAAGGACTTGGAAAATTTGTCTTTTCCGATTCGGAAAATGCCGTCATCATAAATGGCGGTAACAGGAATAACATCCTGAACGCCTTTTGGAACGACAAACTTTTCTTTGTCCTGTTTTCCTATATTTCTTAATGTTTTAATCATTGGCTTTCATAGCCTCCTTTGCTTTTCTTTCGATACTCGGCTTCATAAGCTCGTAGTAGGTATTTGTGGATTTGAATGTCAGCTTTTTAGGCGTAAGAAATTCTGATTTCACCCAAGCAATGACGAATTTTTCGGCAGTCATTCCGTTGTACTTCACAAAGCCGAGTGCCGCAAACGGAGCGGCGGACAGAATGCAAATCCACGATACGGTTTCTGTACCCACATACGGCTTTAAAAGGAAGAAAACGGCAACCGCCACCGCACAGGCGCATACGGAAAAAATGATCTGTCGAAGTGACAGACCAAAAAATACGGCTTCTGTGTAGTTGCGGATTTCTCTGTTTATTTTTACCTCCATAATCAAGTTCCTTTCTAAAATTAAAGTCCCATCATCTCACGAATGATACGGTCGGACATCTTTACCGTGCCGACAAGGACAAGCATATTGAATATCAGTTCACCGATATATGCCCAAGTCATTGTAACGGGTGAAGCGTCTGTTGCTACCACAGGCGGTGATGTTACGAACAGGGAGAATATCAGGCAGGCTAAAACGATAACCGCACCCTCAAGGCAGACTGCGCAGTAACTTTTGAAGAAGCTCTTGCCGACATTCTGCGTAGGCTCGCCTGCAAAGGTTGAAAGCGGTATGGGAGCAAGCGCCGTGTACATATAGAGCTTGAAAAATCTTCCGTACACGGTCAATATCATAATGAAAGACATTACGGTAATGAACAATCCGCCGATAAGCGTTACCGCCCATAGCGGAATACTCTCCCAAAATCCGCAGTTTTCTATTGCTGTTACCATTTCATCAGGCAACATAGTTTGCGTTGCCGTTTCCAAGCCTGCTGATGTCATAATCGTTGCGATTGTACTCTGTACAATATTGAATAGAGTCAGCATAAGCTCCATTCCGTTTGTAATGACGGCTTTGGCAAGAATAAACCGGACAAACAGCTTAACTGCGTGTTCGGGCTTCTTTACCTCTGCAAAGCTGCCGCAGGTTTTTACAACTCCTATGACAAAGAACAGCACAAGTAATGCTAATCCGATAGCCTGCACGGCAGAATTTACATTCTCAATCGCCGTCCAGATACCGCCGCCCTTAAAGTCTTTCGGAGATGTCAGCACGAGAGACCAAATCTCTGTAATTTTAGCGTTCCAGGTGTCAAGTGCGTTTTGTAAATTCTGAACAACCCAATTATCGGACATTAAAGCACCTCCTTAAAATTTATGGGGTATGGGTCATAAAACTCATACCCCTGTTTTGATTAAGAGCCGATAATAAGGTTAAGAATTTCCTTTGCAAAGGTGATGATGACGCCGCCTGCAAGGGTAAGGAAGCCGTTGGCTCTCTGTGACGGGTCGTGTGATTTGAGTGACAGACCAATCTGCACAACGCCGAAGCCTGTGAGAATAAGTCCGACTGCTCTGATAAGTCCGAAGATAAAGGTTGAAAGGTTATTAATTGCTGTAAGTGCATTGCCGCCGCTTTCTTCTTCTGCAAACGCCGTTACCGTAAAGCAACATACAGCGAGTACAGTTGCAATCACAATCATACAGTAAGTACGAAAGCCTTTCTTAACCTTACCGTTCATCGGAAGTCTGTTATTCTTTCTCTGTGAAAGTCTTTTAGCAATATTCATAATAAAAAGTCCTCCTATATTTTATAAATTTCCTGCAAGTCCTCATCGGACAACAGTTCATAGCTTGTTTCAGATATATCAATATCCTCAACTTCTTCTTTTGAGAAATTGCCGACAGAAATAGTGGCAATATCATCTCTGACTTCACCTTGTCTGTAAACATCGGCTTTACCGTCAGCCGTCAGACTGACATTAGGATGTTTCAGTATGTCATACTTGAAGTCCTTTATCGGTCGCTCACCTCGTATAAAGAGGATTGCGTATCGGTTATCAAGCAACCTGACTTCATCAGGCGTCATAAGCTCTCTGCCGCTGATTTGGTAGTTTGTTGAGTAGTTACCGCTGTGTCCTGTACTCTTGCCGTAGGTGTTGGTATCAATCGTTTCCTTGCCGAGAAGCTCCGAAACATATTTGTGTGTACTCTGTTCATTGCCGCCGAGGTAGAGAAACTCATCGCAGTTACCGACAATGCTCTCCCATTGCTTTTCAAACAGCGCCTTGAGCTGTGCTAAGTTCTGTAAGATAATACTGACCGATACACCACGGGAACGCATAACCGACAAAATCTTGTCGAAGTCATCGGGAAGCGAAACATTTGCAAACTCGTCCATCAGAAAGTGAACCGGAACAGGTAACGCTCCGCCGTGTATATGGTCTGCCGAATAGAAAAGCTGTTGGAATAACTGTGTGTAAAGAATTGATACCAAGAAGTTGAAACTCGAATCGTTATCTGGTATCAGTGCAAACAACGCAACCTTTTTCTCGCCCATAGACGGCAAGTCAAGCTCATCCGTACAAGTCAAAGCCGCAAGACTTTCAAGGTTAAACTTTTCAAGTCGTGCGGCAAGCGTAATCTGTATTGACTTCAATGTTTTAGCCGAGCCTGAATGATAGGAACGGTAATATTTGAGTGCAATATGGTCGGGATTTTCGTATTCCAAATCACTGAACAGGTTATCAAGCGGAGAGGGGCGAGGATTGTCGTCGTCCTCAATATCTGCCGCTCTGAGCATTTCCATAACCATTGAAAAATTCTGCTCTTCCTTTGGAGCTTCATAGTGCAGATAGAAAACTAATGCGAGAAGCAACATAGAAGCCGCCGTGTCCCAAAACGGATCGTTGGACTGTGAGCCTTTCGGAGTTGTGCTTTTGAATAGGTTAGTTACCAAACGCTGAATGTCGTTATCATCACGCAAATATACAAATGGATTGTAGCAATGACTCTTTTCCATTGAAATCAGGTCAAGCACACGCACCTCGTATTCCTTTGCTTCAAGCAAACCTCCTGTGTCACGCAAAATCTCACCTTTCGGATCAAGGATTACAAATGAGGTGTTCGCCTGCATCAAATTAGGTTTACAGTAAAATCGGGTTTTACCTGCACCCGAGCCGCCGCAAACTAAAGTGTTCAGATTTCGTCTGTGCTTCTGTGCGTTTATTCCGATACGAACATTCTGCGTCATTAACTTGTTATCAGACGGCGGGTACTGTCGGTATTTTCTGTCAATGGCTTTTGCATTTCCCCATTTTGCGGAGCCGTGTTCCTCTCTCCGGCGATAATTTTTTCGTGTGGAAAAGTATATGCCAATCGCCATCCCATATGCCGCAAGAAAAATGAGGACAGTTTTCAGGCTGTCCTCACAAAGCTGTATATCAAAAGGATTGCTTAAGGCGTTCATAAGTCCTGTAACAATTTCGGATAAACCGCCTTTCCGAAACGGAGCAATAAGCAAAGCTAACCACACAACAGGAATTACACCTATTGAAGAAACTATGATAACGGATTTTTTCTCGCTATCTTGCATCATCGCTGTTCCTTTCAATCACCTTGATTTTACGGTAAGGGGCGTTGCCGATTTTGATAATAAGGTCGTCCAATAGGTCCGTTGATTTTTCTTCTGCAAGCAAGGCGTTTCTTGTATCATTAAGTGACTGAATAACAGCACTGTGTTCGTTATCGTCAAGTACGATATGATAATAAGGCTCTTTCATATAAGCACCTTGCTTTTATCGTTCACGGCCTTTTGAGCGTTCCTGCTGATGACGGTAAAGTTCGTCGGATACACGGGTGTGAATATCGCTCATTGCTGTTCTTATTTTGGAAAGCTCTGCACGGACTTCCTTCGGCTCTTTATTCTTCCATTCGGGAGGAATACGGTCAACGGCAAAATTCTTTGCCTCAACTCCGTATTTCTTACAAAGCATATAGCCGATACACACCGCCTGAAAACTCATATCTTTACGGCTGTAGCTGTCGCTCCTGCCCGAAAGCTCCACATAGCCAAGTTCAAGGACAACACCCTGAAACAATGCTACGCTGTCGCCGACACCTTTCTTGATAAAGAGCGTGTTCTTATCATTGTCGTAGTAGGCAACTGCATCGGGATTAGGAAGCTCACTGCTGCTCTCGCAGTTTACAGGAGCAGTGTCAAGCATTACCGAAACAAGATTTTTCGGGTCACGGTTGACCGTAGGTGCAGGCTGTCGTCTGCCATTGGTCTGTAAGATGTCAAATGCTTTCTTGACATTGTATGAAATACCCGTTGAGCCATCCGCCTTTGTATAATCAACAGGCTCCAGAATAGAAATGCTCTTTGCGCCCTTTTTGACACGGATATTGTCATCACGCCATCCGTTGAAATCCTTGAGTTGAGTAGCTTCCGGGCACTGCTTGTAAATAAGAAGTGCGTTAGCCGCCGAGTATCTGTCCATACGAGCCTGCGTATCAAGATATTTCTGAAATTCAGCAGGGTTGTTTACAATATCGGAAATCGCCGTATCAATGAGATTGTAAACGGCTTCTTTTTCTTCCTGTTTTGCTTTTGCATATTCTTCGGGAGAAAGCTTCGGTTTAAAACTGGCGCCTCTCCTTGAATTAAAATCGTTAGTCAAAAATATTACCTCTCTTTCGGTCTGTTATGCTTTGCCTTGTATTTTTTCTTAGGCTGTGTATGTTTGGTCTGTCTGTTTTTTGCAGGAGTTTTACGCTCCTGAGTGTGTTCAGGCTGATAGCGTTCTGCTTCCTTTTTCTGTCCTGCTGCCTTGTAGCGTTCCAGCTTTTCCCTAACAGAGGGTTTCTTTTCAGCGGACTTTACATTACCCTTATCAGTGCGCATATCTGCCTTGTCTGAGTCTTGCCTTGACTGAGGGCTTTTGTCGGTCTTGGCAACATCGGGGTTTCCATTGGCATTTTCTTTCTTCTCGGAAGGCTCTGCCAAAGCCTGTTCGACGATAATCTCACCCTTGGATTTGGTCGGCTTATCAATCTGCACTTCATCTCTTTTTGCCGCCGATTTTTCCGCTTCTTTGATAATAGAAGCCTTATCAACCTTTGAAAATTCAAATCTGTCTGCAATTCGCTGTATTTTGGAAGCGTCCTCGGCACGGGCGATTACATCAACCGTTGCATTCGGATCGTTGCTGTTCTTATCACGCAGGACTGTGTATAAAACTCCGTAACGCTTCGCCTGTTCGGTAAATTTTTTCAGGTCTTTGTTTTTGAAAGTAAATACCTTTAGCGGATTGCCCGATTTAATCATCTGCGTAAGTCGTGCCTTGCCTTTGGTTTTTGATTCCTGTTTCAGCGTAGAAGCAAGCAAAGGTACTAATTCCTTAATGCCCTTACCCGACAGCTTAACCACTTCCTCAAAGCCTTCAAGATAAAGTCTGACTATTATTTCAGCAGCGTCAACGCCGTTGTTCATATCTTCGGTTCTCCTTTCCTTTGGTTTTTTCTTCCTCTGCAAGCACTTGTTCAAGGTTGGATTTCAGAATTCCCGACCTCTCTGCAATACCGTTGCAGAGTTTAACTTCTTTGCGAAGTTTCCGTAATTCCTCCGTGATTTGAGAAATCTTTTCCTTTGCCTGCGACAGCTCTGCACCATCAATTTTTGTTCGTATCTTTTTTCGGAGGTGCGTTCTGTCGGCAGTAAGGCTTTTGATTTCGTTTTCAACAGAGGATTTGTATTCAAAAAGTTGCTCGTCGGTCTGAATACCGTGCTTTCCGAGCAGCCTTGTCTGTTCGCTCAATTCATCAAGCTTCAAAAGTTCTTCTTTGAAATAGTAATGGATTTGAGCATTGCTGATTCTTTTGTATTTTGGCAATTTGCCAAGCCTGTAAAGATAATAAAGATAAAGACCGTATAAGCCGCCGATTTTTCTAATTTTATCTTTCCGTGTCGAAAGTCGGTACTGTCGGCTCGTAACCGTACTTATGGTATATCGGTACACATCAACACGGCTCATATTTTCGTGAAGTCTTTTTCGTATAGCGTCGTTTGAGTAGTTTTCACCGAGGTTGATTAGTCGGACAGGCTTCTTATAGCCGAGTGGAGTAACCGTCCAATATTTTCGGCTCGGGCTCAGCTGATAGGTATATCCCATATCACGGAGAGCGTACTTGAAATCCTCTATACTTTTACAGTGCTCCAAAGCCAAGTCGATTACTTCACGCAGGGTGCTGTACCGAGTAGGCATACCGGCTTTTTCCTTGTTGTAGTAATATGACGATTGCTTACTTCTGTTGGGGGTTGGATTAAAATATAAGCCGTACTCCTTGCATACTTCATCTGCTATATGCCTGAATTTAAACCATACCTTTTCATCGTTTTGCAAACGCTTTCCGTCAACAAAGGAAACTGAGTTGATTACAAAATGGCAGTGCAGATGTTTAGTGTTCAGGTGAGTAGTCACTACAACCTGAAAACGCTTACCCCAAATACGCTTGGCAAACTCCATACCGACCTTTTGTGCAAGCTCAGGTGTAATGTTCTGTTCCTTAAAACTCATATAACCGTGATAGGCTTGTATTCCGTCTGTCTTTCCAAAACACTCTTTTGTTGTTATGAATTGGTCACGGGCAGTTGCAGGATTGCAGTTTATGCCATCAACATAAAACTGACACTCTGTTTTTTCCTCGTCCTTTGCATAGGCAATAACATCAGCAAGTGTCTGATACTGTGCGTCGGTATAATTGGGGTTGCAAGTTTTCTCAGGATTGTTGGCATAGTCAATCACCCTGCCCAGATTATCTCTCACAACCCAAAGCTTAGTTACTGCCATTTCAGCTCTGATTTATCGGGTCGTAAAAATACACTCTCGATATGCGCCTGAAATTTATGCCAACGCTCCGCTTCACGATAAAGCATCGGAGCATCAATAAAACCGAGAGAGTTTGCCTTTGCCGCAAGCTGATTTATATTGTTGCCTATTGAGGAAAGCTCACGCATTGCTTCAAAGAAACACTCGTCAGGTTTTTCTTTCGGCTCATAGCCTTTCATCAGAAGACGTACTAAAGCAGATTCATTAAGGCAAGCCATTTCCGCCTTTCTCTGCCATTCATCTTTTTCTTCTTTAGTCAGCCTGATATGCTTATCATAGCTTCTCCTCATCTTCATCATCCTTTTTGTCTTTCATTTCGTAACGGTTGATTCGGTTAATCTGTAGCATACACATTAAAGCTACTCCGACAAAACCGCCGAGGAAGCAACCGAGTATGAATAAAATAAATCCGTGCATAATTTCAGTCCTTTCTTTTCTGGGTATTAGGGCAACCCCTAACGAGCCTTTTTACTGTTTTATCCGTTATGTGGATACAAACAGTCTGCTCGCTAAGATTATTCATCAATCTTTGAGGTTGCCTGCATCTTTAAGCTTCAGCGTATGGTATCAAGCTCTTTAGGTTTGTACTGATACGCTTTTATTTCACCGTTCTGCTTGTAAAAGCGTTCGGGAAATTTAAATTTTTCTCTGTATTTCTGCTCTAAATCTTTCGGTAAATCCTTAAACTTTTCCGAGTCAATAGGAGCGTAGGCAATGAAGAAATCTCCAGCAATTATATCAATCCTTTCTTTGGTTTCTTCATCATAAATTGCCCTGTTAAGTGGCAAGCCGTTCATTTTTCCTTCCTCGTTGCATATGATTGCTACCTCATCTTCAAAGGGCATATATTCCTCAATATTCCCTCCAACAAGCTGCTGCATAGCTTCAAGAGAGTTATCAATTGCAACGGTTTTCGGATAATGATTTGGCTTAATACAGAGGACAGTAATCATATTCTTACTGACTGTATCCTGCGTTTTTGATGGCTCAAAATCCACCTTTTTGAAGTCGTAGGTATTGCAGAAATAAAAGCCTTTTTCCAAACTTTCATCCTCCAAAATCTCAACCACATCCGATATTGAAAGCGACCTGCCACGATACCCTGTCGGGTGGTCTGTATTAAACTTTGAGTAAACATCATCAAGAGTTTTGCAGTCAACATCACCGCTGAAAACCTTGTCGTAAATCTTGCTGTCAATCGCAGAAGCACCCTGTGCCTTTTCAAGATACTTTGTATCAACAAAAGCTACTCTATGAGTATCACGCTCGTGGTTGACCTGATAAATGTTAATTTTCATTATCTTTCGTAATTCCTTTCTTTGGATTTTTGCTTTGAGATATTAAGCTGTAAACACAAAAAGTCGTTGAAATCCTTGCCCTTTGGCGGCGGTAAATCAACGACCTTGTAATCATTTTTCAGTTTGTTTATAAGAGCAGTTGCGGCTTCTCTTCCGCTTCTGTCATTATCAAAGTGGATAGCAATTCTTGTTGTGTTTGGATGGTCTTTCAGATAATTTTCAAGTGCAGCAGGCACTTTACCGACACCTGTTTTCTTATTTGCGGAGTAAACTCCCGCAAGCGATAAAAGGTTGTACTTGCGGTAAACATAGCCATTGATTTTCAGCAAAGTTGCGTAAGACAAAAGGTCAATGGGACATTCAAAAATGTGGACTGTGTTATTAACTCCGTCAGCCAATCTGAAAGAATGATGCTTGTCACTTCCCGAACAGTCGCCTAAAATTCTCCTGTCGTCTGTCACACGATAGGATGCATACCTCGGATTATTTTCCTTATCAAAGCCAACAAAAACTACATCGTGATACGGAAGGCTCTCGAAAATCTTACCCTTGGATATGCAAAAATCAATAAGCTCCCTGTCAATACCTCTGCCGCAAAGATACCTGAAAATCACTCTGTTGGAAGTACTTTTATCCGGCAGAAGCAAAGGCTTGGGTTGCTTGATTTCTTTTTGCTGCAAATTGATATTCTGCGTTACCTCACACTTTCCGACTATGGTTTCTACGGCTTGTACAAAGTCTAATCCCTTAACTTTTATCAGGTAGTCAAGGGCAGAGTAACCTCCGAATCCTCTTGACCACCACATCCATTTTCCGTTGGAGATTTTCAGACTGTCGTGTGTACGAGTACAGTATGTGCCGTCCGAAAGTCTGACAAGCTCATTTGGCTCGTAGTTCTGCAAATATGTGAGCAAGTCCATTTCTCTCGCTTTTTCAACAGTCTGCGGATCAACATATGACATAGCGTTTACCTGCTGTCCTTATCCTTCTGCATTGCTTTCATTTCCTTAACTGCCGATTTAATACGGTCATCTATCTGTTTCACGGAGCATATCGCAATAACTCATATCGTTACCGCACCACTCCTGATAGATGTCATCAAGGGGAGCTTTCAGCCGATATAAAGACTTAGCTTCGGTTTGAGAAAACTCTGTGTATTGAAAAATTGCAAGCAAATCTTCCTTGATAACTTTCTCGTAGCTGCCCTCAATAATCTGTTCGGGCGGCTTAGTTTTAAGCTCTGAAATAAAATCTTCAAACTCTTTTGCAAGCTTTTTGTAAAGCAACATATTGTAATCAATAGACATATAATCACCCCTTAACTTTAATATTTATTTATACCACACAACTATCTCTTTTTATAAAGTCCAAAAAAATTTTCATTTACTTAATGGTCCTTTTGAGAAACAAAATAGCCGCCTGATTTTTAACCAAGCAGCTAAACAATAATTAATATTTAATTTATTTGGCAGAATGCTTTCTTAAAAAGACTCTAATAAAAATCTATATGTTTTCCTTTACAAAGCGAATTATATCCGAGTTTTTCTCCATCGCTGTGGGATCATTTTCGAGTTCAAGAATAGTCTTCCAGTGATATGTTCGACCATCACATTCAAAAGTATCATCCTTCATAAATTCTGGAAATTCTTCGATGGTTGCCAAAAATAACTTATGGCAATATACTTTGGTTTTATTATCTCTTCCTGATACTTTTTCACCAATAATCTGAGAAATATAACTAATTTTAATCTTCGAGATGTCCACTTTCAGTTCTCTAAAGATATGATCTTTTATAAAGCTCTCATTATTTACATTGTCTTTATAATTAATGAACAACTTACATTTCCAATTTGGATCATCATAAACTAAAAATTTATTTGGATATTCATTAAATGAATTTCTGATTGCAACGATAGAATGATTGTGCGTAATTTCATTCAGTGTGTTAATATCTTTCAACAAATCTTGATAACTATAACTATTTTTTGAACTTTTCAATACATCCAAAATTGCTTTAGCAGTGAAAATACATCCAATTAGCAAAAATACTATTTTAAATGCTAATCCGGGGATAATCCATATATCTCCATACGAAGCAAAGATAGCACTTAGTAAAAATGAACCAGCGGATAGAATACTATCCCAAGCTACTTTCTTCCCAATAAAACTTTTTTTCTGTTCTAAAAGAAGGTTAAGTTTTACATCATCAATTAATATTTTCATTGAAATCTGCCTCTACAACTCCAATTTTATTTAATTATAGCATAAGGGAATGAAATATACAACCACATTTATTAGACTAATCGGCACAACGCCATACTGTCTTTGGCTATCGCTCCAGTTCCTTAGTCCTTCGCTCTGGTACTATATCGCCCTCGTCAGGCTCGCCGCCGACAACAGGAGTATCTCCCTTATCCATATCAAGCAGGGCATTCAGCTCGGTCAGACGAGCCATTTTTTGCTTCAGTTCATCCTCCTGTGCAAACGGTTTTTCCACCTCAACCTTTGCGGTTTCAAACTGTGCCTTTGTATTTTCCAGCTGTTCCTCCGCCTTGTGCAGTCGGGCTTCAATATTATCAACAGCGTTGTCAATTCGGGTGATATTTCCGTAAATATCTGTGCCGAGAGTAATGGAATGTGTGAAATGTCCTTTGAGTTTTACGGCATATGCACGCTCAAAGGTATCAAATTCAAGCTCCATCTTAAACCCTCTGTACTCACCGAGAGGCGTAGGCTCGGAAGTTGTTTTTGCCTTGCAGGCTTCAATAATCACCTGACCTGCTTCTGCCTTTTCCGTGTAGCTGTAGCCGTCAATAACCATTCCTGCAAACTTTCCGTCAACCTCCTTCGGGTGCGCTTTGGCAATCTCTAAGTCGGCTTTCAGTCCGTCAACTCTTGCAGTCAGCAATGATATTTCCTGCGGATAAAACTTTATAATTTTATCTTCAAGCTCATACTTTTCAGAGAGGTAATGTGACTTATACAATCGTAGCTTCTGCACCTGAATATCCAAATCCATTTTCTCCTTGATATACGGATTTCCCGTTGCAAGCATCTTAATTTCAGCATAGGAAAGAGCAGTATCGTCTATATCCTCGGCAGAACGGACAGGAGATTTTGAAGTCATAATCTGTGAAGCAAACTTCTGTTTACCCTCGACAAGCTGATACAGATATGCATCAAAGGTTTCCTCTGTTACATATCGGTAAATATCCACATCAGGATTTTCATTTCCCTGACGGATAATTCGTCCCGAACGCTGTTCAAGGTCTGACGGTCGCCACGGACAGTCAATGTCGTGCAAGGCTATAAGCTTGTTCTGAACATTCGTACCGGCACCCATTTTCTGTGTAGAACCGAGCAAAACTCTGACTTCGCCTTTGCGCACCTTTTTAAAAAGCTCCTGCTTCTGCGCCTCGGTTTTTGCTTCGTGGATAAAGCTGATTTCGCTTTCGGGCACGCCTCGCTCTATCAGCTTTCTGCGAATGTCCGTATATACGGAAAACTCTGCGTCCGGTTTCGGAGTGGAGAGGTCGCAGAACACAAGCTGAGCTGATTTTTTGTCTGCGTTCTCCTGCCAAATCATAAAAATATTATCAATACAAGCATTGATTTTACTGCCCTCAAAGTCAGGAAGCAGAGGATTTATCATACGCTGGTCAAGGGCAAGCTTTCGTCCGTCGTTGGTGATTTTCAGCATATTATCTACGCTTGCGTCAACCTGATTGTTTCTCACTTTTTCGGCTCGTTCTCCAAGCTCTGCTACCATAGCCTTTTGAAAATCGGAAGGCTTTACGGCAACATTGTGATAGTGGGGAGTAGGTGTAGGCAAATTAAGTGTGTCTGCCGTTTTTATATCGGCAACCTCTTTGAACATTGCCATAAGCTCAGGCAGATTGTAGAATTTAGCAAATCGTGTTTTAGTTCTGTAACCTGTTCCCTCGGGTTTCAGCTCGTAGGCTGTTACAGTTTCACCAAAGGTAGACGCCCACGAATCAAAGTGCTGCAAGCCGTTTTCTACAAGCGTTTCATACTGCAAATATCTCTGAATGGTATATAACTCAACCATTGAGTTTGAGATTGGCGTACCTGTCGCAAAAACCGTTCCTCTGCCGCCTGTGATTTCATCAAGGTATCTGCACTTCATAAAGAGGTCCGAGGACTTCTGTGCTTCGGTCTGGGCAATACCGCCGACATTTCTCATTTTCGTATAGAGATAAAGGTTTTTGTAGTAGTGACTTTCGTCAATAAAAAGTCTGTCAACACCCAATTCTTCAAAGGTAACTACATCATCCTTTCGGCTTTGGTCGTTTAACTTCTGTAGCTTTACCTTTAATGATTTTCGGCTTTTTTCAAGCTGCTTGATTGAAAAGTTTTCTCCACGGTTTTCCTTCAACTCACGAATGCCGTCTGTGATTTCGTCAATCTGCTGTTCAAGGATAATTCTTTGTCTTTCAACGCTCATCGGAATTTTCTCAAACTGAGAATGCCCGATAATGATAGCGTCATAATCGCCTGTGGCAATTCGTCCGCAGAAGCGTTTGCGGTTTTTCGTTTCAAAATCCTTTTTGGTTGCAACAAGGATATTTGCCGCAGGATAGAGCTGTAAAAACTCTGCCGCCCATTGCTCTGTCAGGTGATTAGGCACAACAAAAAGCGACTTACTGCATAAGCCAAGCCGCTTCGATTCCATAGCTGCCGCCGTCATCTCGTAGGTTTTGCCTGCGCCGACTGCGTGTGCGAGCAAGGTATTTCCACCGTAGAGAATATGAGCAACAGCGTTTTTCTGATGTTCCCTGAGTTCAATTTCAGGATTCATACCGTTAAAGGTAATATGACTTCCGTCGTACTCACGTGGTCTTGTGCTGTTAAACTTTTCGTTATACAACTTACAGAGTTTTTCACGGCGCTGCGGATCTTTCCAAATCCATTCCTTAAAGCCTTCTTTGATAAGCTCCTGCTTCTGCAGAGCGATTGTAGTTTCCTTTTTATTGAGTACCGGCTTCTTTCTGCCTTCCTCATCCTCAACATAATCGAATATGCGGACATCCTTGAGGTTAAGCGTTTCCTCAATTATTTTATATGCGTTGATTCTGTCTGTGCCGTAAGTGCGGTACACCTTGAGATTACTTGTATCGTAGCTTTTGTTTTCAATGCTCCATTCACTCGTATAGGGTGAATAGTGCAGCTTGATTTTCCATTGTGCATAGCGTGGAGTATCAAGAAATTCATAGATAAACTGCTGCACAATCTCAGGCGGAATCCATGTTGCGCCAAGCCTTACGGAAATCTCGGAAGCCGTTAAATCCTTTGGCTGTACTCTTTTAAGAGCTTCAACATTGATGTTGTAATCATCAGGATATAGTTTTGCCGAACGCCTTGCAACTTCAAGCTTTTCACGGACATTACCGGACAAATATTCGTCTGCCATAAGGTATTTTTGTTCGTCAGGATTGCCCTGACCGTAGAGAGGATTGAGGAAAATTACACCTTTCAGTTCCTCAAAAACCTCCTGCTCACTCTTGCCTGAAAGCTGACACATATATTCCATATCAATATCAGCCTTTTCACCCATAGAAACGGCGAGAGCTTCGGAAGCTGTGTCAACGGAAGTAACAGGTGTATGAGGCTTGATTGTCCGCTTGAAAAACATATCCGCCTTGTGTTCAAGGTTGCCCTCGTCATCGAGTATTTCCAATGAAGATAGCAGCGAATAGGAGCTGTCCTGCGAGAACGCCATAGTATTTGCACGGCTGTTGATAAGTCCGTACTTTTTTGTAAAACTGTCATACAGCTTATTAAGACTTTCCTGTTCAGCTTTTATATCGCTGTCAGGGTAATCTTCCGTCTGCAAATCTAAAAGAGTGCGGACGGAATTCCTTATCTCAATAAGTCCCTTTATTCGGTTTTCAGCAGTAGCTGATACCTCAACAGGTGACATTCGGCTGTTTTCACGGAAATAGATTACATCGTCAAGCACGGTATATGAGAAGTTTCTGACATTCGGATCAGCAGGGATTGAATTATCTTCTTCCTCTATATTTTCTTCCGTTTCATACTCTGCAATTTCGCCGTGAATATTGGAAACGGCTTCATCAAGCAGGTTTTCAAGGTCAGCATTTTCATAAAGTACACAAGTTGTTTCCTCACCAAAACGACCTGATACAATTTTCATATCTCCGAGTATCATTTCGGGGTGTTCTGCAAAGTAGCTGTTCATTCTAATAACGTTTTTATCGGTATTGAGGTGTACCCAATCAGGCTCAATGTCTATTATACGATCACGCTTTTGCAGTATGAGAATATCGGAAACTACCTCCGTTCCTGCATTTCCCTTAAAGGTATCATTCGGAAGTCTTATCGCACCGAGCAATTCCGCTCTCTGTGCGATATATTTTCGCACGGCTGGGTTTTCCTTGTCCATTGTACCCTTTGAAGTCACCAACGCCATTACACCGCCTGGGCGGAGCTTGTCGAGCGACTTTGCAAAAAAGTAATCGTGGATTAAGAAATGGTTTTTATCATAGCGTTTATCTGCAACGCTGAAATCGCCGAAGGGCACATTACCCACAACTGCGTCAAAAAAGCTGTCCGGAATTTCTGCCTGCTCAAACGGCTGTCCTGCAATAGAAGAACGTTGGTAAAGCTGCTGTGCAATGCCTGCTGAGATTTTGTCAATCTCCACACCGTAAACACGGCTATTCTGCATTGATTGGGGCAGCATACCGATAAAATTACCAATACCGCAGGAAGGCTCCAAAATGTTGCCCTCCTTAAATTCCATCTGTTCCATAACCTTGTAAATTGCTGAAATAACGACAGGCGGAGTATAGAAAGCGGTAAGTGTACTTTCTCTTGCTGACTGATATTCTGCATCGGACAGTAACTGTGAAAGCTCGTTATATTCACTTTGCCAAGCAGCATTATTCTCATCAAAGGCTTCCGGTATTCCTCCCCAGCCTACATACTGAGCGAGGAGTTGTTGTTCTTCGGGTGTAGCAAAGCGGTTTTCCTCTTCACATTGCTTTAACACACGGATTGCTTCTGTGTTTCTGCGAAAGCGAGCCTTTTTACCAACCTCCTCAAGCTCAAAATTTTTGAGGTCAAATGTGTATCGGTCAGCCAAAGGAATTTCAGGGTGCAGGTCAAAGGTCTGTGCCTTTGCTTTCTGTTTTCTCTCCCAAACAGGCGCATCAAGTTCTTTCTTTTCGGAAAGTTCAAGAACAGATCGAACAAAATCGGCTTTTTCAACTCTGAATATTGGAAAACCGTTACTGTCCTCAAAGGTAATGTCACGCATAGAAGCATCACCGTTTCCGTCAATCCGTTCAACAATGAAATTGCGGTTATCAAGCGTGAGTTCCTTACCGATAAGGTCGGAGTTATCAATCCCGCCGATTGGCTCGGACTGAATGGGAGCGTGTGCCCTGTCGGAAGTCATAAGAATAAAATCCCGGCTTTCTCTTTCGTTTGGACTTGAAATACCGATATTGTAATCTCGGTCAAGCAGCATATCCGCATATGTTTCAAGCCTGTGTGACGGAAATCCGCACATATCAATCCGTTCTGTATCGGTTATTCTTCGGGTGGTGTTATGCAGGCTGAGTGCCTGTGAAACGGTTATGGCGTCATCGCCCATAGCTTCGTAAAAATCACCGATTTGGAACAGAATAATCGTATCGGGATGTTCGTCCTTAATCTTGAAGTATTCCTGCATAACAGGACTGTATCTGCTATAATCACGCTTTGTAATCTGTTTTTCTTTTTCGGGTTGTACGGCAACTTTTAAATGGTCGTTCATCGGGTTTTCTTTGACTTTGCTGTCAAATTCCGTCCTTGTCATTTCCTTGTTGAAAAGAGGAAACTGTTTGTCAAAAAGCATTACACGGTTTTCGTCAAAGGACAGAATTTCATACTCATCCGCTCCGATATATACCGATGCCCCGAGCGAATATTTGTATTCATATTCAACAGGGACAGCTTCCTTTTCAGCAGGTGGAGTATATATTGCTTCACGAATTTCTTTCTCCGCCGCCCGTTCAGCTCTTATCTGCTCCTGTTTTTCAAGCCAAGTCGGATAATATTCCCTTTCCTTTGGATTGAGGTATCGGTCAAGTTTTATAAGTTCGCCGATGCGTTTTTCAACCTTACTCCAATTTAACAGCAGTCGTGGTGCGTTATCTTCAAAGCCACGGCTGAGCATAATACCTTTGCCGTCGTGACTTTCGTCAATCCCTGTTCCGATAATAATTGGATATGAGCCGCCCCAGCCATACTCGTTTTTCAGAAAATCAATGTTTTCTTTTGCAGATAGGGACTTTTGAAACTGCTCGTAAATCCTCATTTTACCCTCGCTTACACCGCTTCCGTGGGTAAGTACAGCGTCAATAATCTCTTGAGAAAAGGCAAAGGCAGGAGTTTTTTCTCCTGCCTCGGCTGTTAATATTTCCAACTGCCCTTTAAGAGAGGGCAGAGGTTTTGTTGTATCTCTTAATTCACCGAGCAAACGCATACCCTCAAAATATCCTGCAATAACACCCCAATCATAGTAGGCTTGCGATATTTTATTATCCTGCTCGCCTTCCCACAAAAGAAGTACATTCTGATAGGTTTTATATCCCCTCCGCTTTCCGTCGGGAGTAGTAATATCGGTAGCATCATTATTGAATATGCTTTTGATAAATTTAACTCGTTTTTTACTGTCCGATTCGTTTTCAAAGTATCTTGCTATTTCCGTTTTGGTTGCTTTGAGATACGGAGTAGATAACAGAACAGCTTTGATTTTATCATCACCGCCAAAGAACGGAATACTTTTATCCTCGTTGCTGCGGTCGTAATACTCTAAGCGTAAATCACTTCCGCTTTGACTATCTCCTGAGCCGAGTGTCTGAGGTTGTTCATCAGGCGTGTCCACTTCATCGGGTCGTCCGCTTTCAGCTTCTCTGTCACGCCCTCCTGAGTTGCCATCTGTCTGAGAATTCTGTCCTCCATCTCTGTCGCCGTCTGTTCGATTTCGGACAGGTGTTCGGTCAGCGTTCCCTTCGTCAGCAGATTGTAATAGAGAATTTTGTGCTTCTGCAACAGGTAATTCTTCCTCATCTGAGCGTAATGTCCGAGCTGTACCTTCGGCTGTTCGGGAAGCGTCAGGTTCGGAAGCAGGTAATCGCCCTGCATTGTGTATGTCAGTTCTGCCATTGTCAAAACTCCTTTCGGTATTTATTGTGCTATTAGTATATTCACTTTGTCTGTTTTCCGCAATTATGCGATTTTGACGGTTGAGTGCCAGCACGGTTTTGGAAATCTCCGACAATCCCATTTCGGCAATATCGCTTGTTGCAAATCCGAGAGCATTTAAGGATTCCTGCGTATTGAAATTGACAATATCACGGAAATCGTCATCGTTAAAATACGGTTCAGTGTCAATGCCGAGTCTTGTCATAATCATAAAAGCAAAGCTGTTACTAACAAGCTGTCTGTACATTGACTTAACGATGTCCTCGTCCAATTCTTCAAGAAAAGTATCATTAACCGTTACAAGCAAATCGCCCACATAATCGGGAATGTTATCCTCTATAGCATTGTTTGAAGCGGATATAATCGCATCCGCAAGGCTGTTCTTTTCATCAAGATATCCGAAGCTGCTTTCAAGCGTGTCGATTACTTCATCTGTGTATTCGGGTTTCATATTCCAAATAGGGACAGCCCTTGAAATTTCGCTTGCGTGTGTATCGGAAATATCAAAATAATGAACTAACCTCTGTGAATTGCCGTTCAGACTTTCAAACACGGCAATACCCTTTGCACCTCTGTTTACCCAGCGACCGAAAGTCCTGTTCCACTGTTCAATAGGCAGGACGGCGGTTGCATCGGGTTTCTGAGCGTATAAAAGGAGCTGTTCGTCAAATCGCAGTCGGTAGTTATAACAGGCTGTTTTCAGAAATTCCGCCCATTTATCGGGTGACATAACCTCTTTCGAGGTATCTTCATACAGCTGTGAGATAAGGTCAAACTTTCTTGCCATTGTTCAGCACCTCCTTATCTTTCGTGGTTTCTGTTTTTAGGCTTGATAGGTGTTCCTTTCTCGTTATAATTTTTCGGATCAGCCGCCGGGCAATCCCAGCCGAGCAAAGAGCCTGCCTTCATTGCTTCTGCCTGAGCTTTTGTAATACCGAGCTTTCCGTTCAAATCATCAACAAGTGCACGGTTTTCACTCGGCTTACCGTTAGCCGACTTTGAATCGATATATCCTTTTTCGCCTTTGTTTACAATACCGATTTTATTTTTAGACTGTACGAAAACATAGCATTGGTCAGGCAAAGAGGGACGGAGAGGGATAACAGCGGCTTTCGCTTTTTCAAGCCTTTCTGCAAATTCACATATATGAAAAATATCGCTATCTGCTTCAAAGTGATAGTCGTCAACATATCTGCAAATCTTGTCAGCCTTTTCACCGTCAGAATATGTTATTCTGATTTTATCGCCGTCTTCAATTCGGAATATCTCCTTGTAATCAGGATTTATAAAACGAATACCTCTTTCTGCTTTTTCAAGGTGACTGTCAAGCCAATCCTTTTTGTAGCAATAGCAGTAAAGGTTATATTCACCCTTGTATGGATTCAGACGCATAAGATAAGCATAATCCTGCGTGTTCACTCTCACACCGTAATCTCTGCCTGTTTCATAAGCAAACACCCTACCACTACGGCAGAACTTAGCAAGCTCGCTCCTGTTTGAAAGAAATCCGCCGTCGCCTAAAAAAGGATTTATAATATCAACCTTTTCAGAGTTAAATTCGGGTGTATTCAAATCATCACGAAAGCTGTTCCATGTTGACCAGAACTCATTTCCTTTTGTTCCCATATCAGCACGGATATAGCCGATTAAACCTGTCTGCATTGAAATCTGCTGACTGTTGCGGTAGGTGTAAAGCCATTCCTTACCCTTTAGCGGAGAAAGACTACTTGCCATTACACTCACCGTCCGAACAGCAGAATTTAATACCAAGAGCGTCAAGCACCTTGTCGCCGATACTCTCGGCAATTTCATTGATATAGTCAAGCTCGCAGTCGCCGCTTTCGGCTTCCTTGAAAAATCTCTGCACCAGACTTAGCGGAGCATCTTTTTTGAGCGTAAAGAAGATATAAAAACCTGCACCCTCACGGTCAATATTGTATGAGCAAAGGTCGCCGTTCTCGTCGATATACCACTCCGCAAGGTCAAAATCCATATCAAAGCACTCTCCGAGATTACCCGAATCAATAACCTTTACAGCGTTTGAGTTGTTTTCTTCGTTAAAAGTGTCGGTAAACGAAGCAACCGCAATAATCGGCTGTCCGACAGATATCTTGCTGAGCTTATATGTTATTTCTTCAAAATGCTTGAAGTTGGCTGCGTACATAAGTGCAGTCACTTTATTTTCCGTAAATGACGAAAGCTCACTCCTGATTTTTGCTTTAATGCACGGAAGCATAAGGTCAATACTCGTCCATAGAGTGATTCGGTTAGCATTCGTTGTTTTGTTCATCATTGTTACCTCCAAGATAAGAATAGAGCTTGTTGCCCTTTGTGTTAGTCTGTAATTCGGAAATTATACTCATTTCCTGAACTGTCAGATTAGGTATGCTGAAAACATTTTGAAAGTTTATGCTTTGCAAATCCTTTTCAGTTTTGAAGCCTGCTTCAAAAAGCTTATTCAGCACCTTGAATTTCTGTTGTGTTGTAATTACAGTTTTATCTGCCATTTCATATATTCCCTTCAAAATCTGACGGGCGGTCTAATAAAACCGCCCGTCGTATAGTTTCTCACTTCTTTTTGTTGTGGTTTTTAATCTGTAAAAAGATAAAGCCGCCGATGATAAACACAAGAAGTGCTACGGCAATTATCACTTTCATTCTTCTGCCTCCTTGCAGTTTTTCTTTCTCTTTTTTACAAGAGCTGTCGCACAAGCCGCAATACCAACTGCCGATGTGCCTCCGAGAATAAGCTAGAGGTTTGGATTGCTCTCATCACCTGTTTTTGGTGTGTGAATTTTCTCGTTATGCATTTCAACATTTGCGGTCTTACCGTATTCAATCTCAACAACCTTGTCATCAGGAAGCATATATCCGGCTGATGCATCGTTGTTTACCTCAGAAATTATATATTTGCCGATTCGTAATCCCTCAATAAGAATTTCTCCGTTTTTGTCGGTCTTAAAGATTTCATCATATCCGTTCTCACCTGTTACACGGAAAGAAAAACCTTCAATCTTTTTGTCTGATGAGGTCTTTATGATTCTGAGTGAGCCTTTCATCGCTTCATTCAAAAATCCTTTGCCTGCTTCATTTTCAACCTCGTAGGTTTTGCCGTCCGTTTCAACAAAAACAGGATAGATGTTTTCATCAAGAACAAAGCCGTCAGGGGCGGTCTTTTCCTTTACAAGATAGTGTCCGTAAACAAGGTCGTCCATTTCGTAAACACCTGTCTCGCTTTCCTTGATTTTACTGATAAGCTCATCGTTATTATCAAGCTTACCGTCAGCATTAATGTCGGAATAAAGCTCAAATACTGCGCCTGTCAGCTTATTGTCGGGATAGTCAGCGTCAACCTTTGTGGTCTTGATATTACCACGGATAAATTCATTGACAATCTCAATTTCTACAACATCGCCGTCAGCGTTAACGGTAACCGGATATACCGTGTCATTGAGGACGAAGCCTGTCGGCTGTTCAATTTCGCGGATATACCAAGTACCGTAAGGAATATCGCTAAAGCTGAAGCTTCCGTCCTCCACAGAAACAGTTGTCAAGGTTGCGTTTTCCTCTGTAAATTCAACATCTGATGACTTGAACAGTCCGATAACAGCTCCGCCGAGAGGTTCTCCGTTTTCATCAACTTTCCTGCCCGATACCGAGCCGTAGATAAGTTCATTTATAATTGACTCACCGTTATTTACAGTCAGCTCAACCGTACTCGTCTTTTCACCCTCGTATTCAAAAACAACCGGATATTTTTTATCGCTGAGAATATAATGCTCGTCAGTTGAAAGCTCTTTGACATAGTAACTGCCGAACGGAAGGTCTGTATTCACATAACCGTTGCCCTTTTCATCGAGATTGATAATTTCTATAAGTCCGTCAGCAGGAATAGAAGTTCCGCTTGCCGAAACAATTTCTTTTTCCGCAAACAAACCAAAGGATATGTTCTTTATTTCCCCGTTTGTACCAATATCAAACGCTTCATTGGTTTCCAGCCACTTTTCAAGATTCACCTTAACCTTCTGTCTGTCATTGAAAAATGAGGTTGCTGTTTGGGTAAGCTTCACGGTTCGATCTGCATAGGTAAGCTCTACAATATGCACTTCGTCATTGAGTACCATACCGTATGGAGCGTGAGTTTCCTTAATGCTGTACTTACCGAGGTAAAGAGTTTTACTTACAGCAATTCCGTCCTTACCTGTAGTAACGGTATCTACAAGGTCGCCCTTTTTATTGTGTATTGTGCCGTCAGGAGTAATAATATTCTCTGCCGCACGGATTTCGTATGTTGCACCCTCAAGTCCTGCCGTTTCATAGACAGGCTGATAGACGGTCGATATTTCGTTGCCGTTCTCATCAATGCCACCGCTGACATTTACGCCATAGAAAAGCTCTCCTTCCTTTGAAATTGAGATTTTGCCTTTCTGCGGCGAATTTGCTTTGTTCACCTTAATCAAAGTAACACCGCCTTCGTTTGTAGAATTTTCCTTTGTTACATCAAAATAAACAGGTGTTTTATCAAGCACATAGCCGTAGGGAGCCTGAACCTCAACAAGCTTGTATCCCTTGCCGTAAACAAGGGTTTCAGGAGTGATAAGACTTCCGTTGCTGTCAGTATAGAAAGTATCAATCGTCATATTCGAAGGATATTTTACCGACATTGTAATTAAAGTATTATCGGAGTCATAAATCTGAAATCCTGCCCCTGCGTAGGGAATTGTTTTTCCTGATTCTGCATCCACCTTAACCACCTTAATATAGGATTCAAAAATCTTATCATTGATGATATAGCTGTACGGCTTTGAGTTGTCGCAGATAAATACATCAAAGTCGGCAATTTTATCTCTGCCCTCCCAGCCTTTGGTCTGATGGACTGTGTATGTGCCGTATGGAAGCTTCTTTGATTTTGCGTATCCCTTTTCATCGCATACAAGGATATCACGCTCATCCGGGTCGGCATTTTCATAGCTGCCTGTGCTTTTGAGAAAAAGCTGAAATTCGGCTCCTTTTTCCGGAGTTTCGATTTTGGTCTGTCCGTCATCGCAATGCTTGACGATTTCCACCTCACCCTTAATAACATCCTCGGTTACTTCAAGAGAAATAACATTATGTTCAACCGTGTAATTCTTCGCTTCTGCACCAACCGTATAGACAGTTTCATCAAGCAGATAGCCCTCGCTCGGTTCAATTTCTCTGATTGTCCAGTTATCACCGCAAACATATTCCTTTGTCGTGAATTTGCCGTTCTCATCGGTTGTGTAGGTATCAATTAACTTATCGCCGTCATAGATACCGTACTTTGCTCCAGCAAGTGTAGCGTCGCCCTGCGCTTTCTTCTTTTCAGCATCGCTCTTTTCAACTGTAACGGTAAATTTTTTGAGTGTATTGGTAAATTCTCTCTTTGTCGCCTTATCCCAAGTAATAGGTGCTGTCTGCGATTTCGGTACAACATAGCGAATAGCTGTATCCACTTCTTCAAGGATATATGGTTTGTCACCGCTTACCAGGATATTCTTGAAAACAGCAACACCGGAATTATCGGTAACAGCATATTCATCTACCTTTGCCCTGGATAAAGATGTTCCGTATAGGTGGAATTTCACGCCTGCATTGAAATTATCCTCAGAGGACTTTACAACCTGAAGCTCACCACGCTTTAGAACATTGCTGAATTTTACGGTTGCAGTTTTTCCGCTTTCAACCTTAACCTGCTGTGTCTTTTGTGTTTCGTATTTATCCTCAGTTACCTCGGTTACGGTATATGTGCCGACCTTGAGGTCATCAAGCTGAAATTCACCCTTTGAGTTCGTAGTAACCGTCTTGCTGTAATTATCAGCACCCGTAATCTTGAATTTCACTCCTTCGATCTTTTCGTCGTCCGAGGTCTTAACGATTTTCAGACTTCCGGCTGAGGTCTTTACAGCAAAATACGCCGTCTTGGTTTCAGTATCGGACTGAACACCTGTTACAACATCCTGCTTTGATGAGCTGCCGCAGGCAATTAACGTTGTCGTAACCTTCGGCATTTTCTTCGTTGCGCTGAACACAACAGCGTTGGGAATAACCTTTGTTGAAGTCAGCGTAATCTTCTTCCCCGAAACAGAAACGGAAACGCCGTCAGTCGTTTTGAAAACATAGTCTGACAAAATATTGTTGCTGTCCGTAAGTGTAAGCGAATACTTACCGTCACTGTACTTTAACTCATTGACATTGCTCTTTGCCTTTGCAGAAGTTTCATAAGCAAAGCTGGGAATAGTGTTGTAATCTTCAAGTTTAGTGATGATTTTATTGTAGTTGGTTTTTACATTCGGATTTGCACCACCCGATGTGATGCCGTCAATAAACTTTGAATTTTTCAGTTTAAATGTTGATGCGTCACGACAACCTGTGCAAAACTCCCACACAACAAGCTGTGTAGCAATCCACTTCTGACCGTCCGTACCGACAAGGTTTGAAGCGCTTCCCGACTTTCCGAAAAGAAGTGAAAGATTTACCGCCTTTTTCTGTGCCTTTGAAAGAGCGTTCCAAGCCGCCGAAGCATCGGTTGTCAGCGTATTGCCCGAAAAGAGAGAATGACCGGGTTCAATGCAGTATGCGTCTTTTCCGTCTGCATAAATCCTGCACAATTCTTCTCCGACTGTTCCTACTACATATCCGTCGTGTTCTGTGTACTTTACAAATTTTATGATGTTTCCGCCTGTGTCGTAAGCATAGTCAAATGTGACCGTTACTTCTTTTGCGGCGGCATTTGCAGGAAGAATAAAAATTGTTGAAACTATAGAGATAAGTGCGAGCACAACCGCAGTAATTCTCTTTGCGTTTCTCTTGTTAAAAACTTTTGTCATTGGTTTACCTCCATAATAAAAATCGGACAGTTAAATTCTGTCCGTTGAAATAAAATATGCGTTTATTTGCCTTTAGAGAAAGATATATTTATGAGATAAAGTTAATTTATGAGATAGTATATATCTTTCTTTTCGGGTAGTTCTGGTAGTATAAGGGGATAGAGTGTGAGAAAGGGGGAAAGTAAAAAAATAACTTGTCCTACCTGCCGTCACGCTCTGCTCGGCTTCGCAGGTATCTGCGGTAGTGTTCCAAAGCCTTGCAAACATAGTCCTCCGTGTCCTTAAGCTTTACGCTTTTCGGAATAAGGCTTCTCACTCTGTCACCGTGCAGCACAATACGCTCCCGCTGATTCGGTTTTTCTTCCGACATAATCGCTTCAACGACTTCTGTTGTCAGCTTACCGCTTTCAAACATTTTTCTCATTCGGATTGTCTGGTCGTGCGACGGTGTACAGTCGTTAATATCAATCTGTAGGGCAACATCACGCTGACTATCTTCGTCAAGGTACGAAAGCTCAACGGCAGGGCGCATTTTAATTCTGCCCTCATCTACAAGTTGTAAAAGTTCGGGGATGAGATTGGTCAAGCGGATATACTTTCTAACCTGTTCGTGACTTTCACCGCTATTTTCAGCAATAATTTCTCGGCTTGTTTTTCCTAACTTCTGCAACAGTGTTGCAGAAGTTAAATCCGTGCGTTGTCCTTGCCTCTTTATTGCCTCCAACCTCATTTTGTAGGCAAAAGCTTTTTCACTTGGAAGTATTGTTGTACGCTGAAAATTACTTTCAACCATATACACAATAGCTTCGTCACGGGTTAAGTCCTTTATTTCACTTCTGAGTGTAGTAAGACCGGCAAGCTCACAAGCTCTCTTTCGCCTGTGACCGCTGACAAGCTCATATCTTCCGTCCTCTTTCTGCCTTAAAACAGCAGGGGTTAATACTCCGTTTGTCTTAATGCTCTCCACAAGCTGCACCATATCATCGTCATCTCTGACGTTAAACGGGTGGTTGGGAAAATCGTCTATCAGCTCAAGCGGAATATTCCTTATCTTTTCAAGCTTTGCATCCTCTCGCTCCTGCTGTGTAGAGAAAAGGTCATCGAGTGTCGGCAGTGCGAAGTCGCTCTTTCTTTCTGCCATCCGAAAGCACCTCCTTTGCAAATTCAGCGTATGCCAATGCCACCTTGCTGTTCGGCTCATAAGCATAAATGCTTTTGCCCTTGGAAGTTACCTCTGCGGCTTTTACTGCAATCGGAATTTTCGTTTTATATATCCTGATTACACTTCCAAAGTTGTCACGAATTGCATCCACCGTGCTTTTGGCAAGATTCGTCCTGTTATCTACAAGCGTCAGCAAAATACCGTCAACAGACAAGTTAGGATTGGTATGTGACTTCACTTTGGAAACTGTCTGTAAAAGCTGCGTCATTGCTCTTGCAGGCAAATACTGCGCCTGAACAGGTATAACAACGCTGTCAGCCGCCGTTAAGGCATTTAGTGTCAGCATACCAAGTGAAGGTCTGCAATCAATCAGAACATAGTCATAGCCGGACTTCACTTTGCTTAGATAGCTTTTCAGAATATTCTCACGGCTCATTGCCGTAACAAGGTACATTTCCAACGCTTCCAGGTCTGTATTGGAAGGTATCAAGTCAACACCTTCGTTATGGTGAAGTATTCCGCTTGTAGCATCCGTGCTGTCGTAACGGATTACATCATGCATTTTCGTGGCAAGAGTAACAGGTATCTCATCAACTCTCTTCCAACCCAAACAAGCGGTTAAATCGCCTTGCGGGTCGCAGTCAACAAGAAGTACCTTTTTGCCCTGCATAGCCAATCCAATACCCAAATTCATTGTGGTTGTCGTCTTTCCGACACCGCCTTTCTGATTGCAGATAGCAATAGTTTTGCAGTTTGGCATTCGTTTTCCTCCTTTCAAATTTTGTCACGGTGCATTAAGGTTTTACACCGTAATAGCTGTCCTGCAATAACAGCTATGTAACTTTTCCGCCGTACTTGTCCTCAACACCCCCGGCGGATAGATAAATCTATCTGGGACTTCATTAAGTAACGGTCTGCTTTACCGTTGCACGGGAATCTTACCCCTCGAAGGAACTCTTCGAGCTGCGTACAGGAGTATCATTATCATTCTGACTGTCGTCGCCATATCAGGTGCAACCCGATACTTGCAGACGGAATTAGCGCTCGCTTTCAAATTGGAAAGGTCGTGGCGTACCGCTGCTGTGGCTCGTGCTTTTGCACATCATCAGAAGTAACGTCTTAGTGAAGTGTATATTCAGTTGTCAAAGTTCAGCGAAAAGGTCTTTCCGATTGCTCGAAAAAATAACCTCTTCACCTATTTGGACAAAGGGTACCCATTTGTCAGGGTATTTTTAAAAATTTTTTCAAAAAAAATACCTACTCCAATAACCGAGTAGGTAGACACTATAATATATTCATTTTTTGATGCGAATTTTTATATTCTTTTTCTTGGCTGAAATTAATCGAACAAGCAAGTCATCAACAACATCTGTATATTTACCTGCTTGTATGAGGTTATTTTTAAGTTCAATTAAACTATGAATTACCTGACTGTATTCATCGTCGGTAAGATATAAATGATAATTAAGTTTTTTCATATTCATTTCTCCTCGCCAACTAATAATAACGACTATTGACATTTCTGTAAAATATGCGATAATAAAAAAGAATTAACACGAAAAGCAAAAGTTTTTCTGGCAGTTTATTGTTTGATTTGATGAATATTGGTCGGCAGTTTGTTCCACCATTTGTTACGGCAAATAATCGTTAAAATCTCGTAGCAGATGAAAAATGTTAAGCATTATCAACAAATTCACTATACTGATTGATGTTAAAAATCAACAAAAATATTGGGGCGCTTTCACTTAAAACTCTATCAGAGCCGCTCCAAAACCGCGTGCCGAGGGTTCAAGTCCTTCTGCCCCTGCCACGGACAAATCCTGGAATTCCTTGGAATTCCGGGATTTTCTTGTTCGTAAGGTGATTCAATGAGTGCCACCATAGGTGCGGCACTGAAGAAAATAGCAGTTGTTTATTCTTGGTTTGGTAGCAGCACAGGAACTGATTGATGAGGGAACAGCAAAGCTTGTGTCAAACAACCCCGGTGTAGCTACACCGGGGTTGTTTACCGGCAGTGAGGAGTTTACTAAAAAAATATCCTGAAATTACAGAACAACTTATTGAAGCATTTATAGCAACAGCAATATAGTACAAAGCGTTCCATAAGCTCGTCTGATGATATATTCAGCGGAAAATGCGAAGTGTTTTTGAATGTAATTATTGCTTCGTTATTTTTTGTTTCTAAATGAAAGATAAACACGGGTACTGTCTTGAGTGTACTTACAAATGTTCAGCATGAGAATATATGCAGCTAAGGAAAAGGTGTTACCGAGATAACTTTGGTCGCTACAGAATTGTTATATAAGAAATGTGGATTGGTTGATTCTGATAAGTGTATGGTGCTGTGCTTAAAATAGAAAATTATGTATTATAAAATAATAAGGGTATGAATGTTTAAATGCTTAATAAAATATTAAACGGTGCATTAAACACTAAAATTCGACATTATTCATGCTAAAATTATTTTATTCGTGTTTTTAAGATTAATCTTGACATTCATTGGATGATATATTAGTATATATTATGTAGAACAGTAAACAAAATTTACATATAAAATTTACAAATTAATAAGGAAAGGAATAATATTGTGGTAAAGTTAAAGGTTGCTATTTTAGATAATGACGAAATCTATTTAGAAAAAATATCTAATGTTTTTAATACTAAATATCAAGACAAGACAGAGGTTTATGCATTTAATAATTTATCGGTTTTAAAAAAGTTCTTACAGGATATAAGAAATAGAATAGATATATTCATATGTACTGAAACTATTGAATTTGACAGAAAGCTTTTGCCGTCTAATTGTGGTTTTGCTTATTTTTGTGAGTCTAATTCTATTACATCTCTATATGGAGAAAGAACTATTGGCAAATATCAAAAAATAGAATTAATTTATAAGGAACTTTTAAGTATTTTCTCAGAAAGCTCTTCGTACAACCTTGAAAACACAAATTCAACAGATGAAAAATGTAATATAATAATGTTTTCGTCTGCAGCCGGTGGGGTAGGCTGTTCAACACTTGCGGTTGCTTCGGCAATACATTTGGCAAAAAGACAAAAACAGGTGTTGTATCTTAATTTAGAGTTGTTTGGCGGTGCTGAAAATTATTTAACCACACAGGCTTCTCAATCCGGTCAAAGTAATTTTGATAATGTAATATATGCTTTAAAAAGCAAAAGGGCTAATATACCGTTAAAAATTGAGAGCAATACGCAGGTTTCTGATGAAAATGTGAATTACTTTAACTCGTCCAAACTATCGTTAAGTATTGATGAATTAACCTGTGAGGATATTGAAAGTTTATTAACCGAAATATCACTTATGAATAAATATGATTATGTAATTGTTGATAAAGGTTTAGATTTTAATAAAAAAACATGGAGTATTTTAGAAAAAGCCAATAAAATTGTATTAATATCTGACGGTAGCTTAATTTCAAATTTTAAAACAGAGCGAGCTCTTCAATCATTAAATGTGCTGGAGAAAAAGAACAATGCTCAAATATCACAGAAGATATTAATTGCTTATAATAAATTCAGCAGCAAAAACGGTGTGCAGCTTAACGACAACAATTATGCAACACTGGGAGGCATTCCTGTAGTTAGCAGTATATCTAATGCAGAAATATTAAACAGCATTTCAAATATGGATATATTTAATAATTTGATTTCTTAAGGTGCACGCCAGATGTACACTAAGCCGTTAGGTGTTAATTGTACAGTGTTGTATTAAATATATCGAGGGGATGATTATTATGAAGGATGACTATAAGGAAGCCTTGGTACGGGAAATACGAAATTATGTTGTAGAAAATTTATCGTTGAGTTCATTATCTGACGATGAGTTGCAGGCAAAAATTGAGAGTATTTCTGACAGCTTTTTTTCAGATTCATATGTGTCTATTGAGGACAAGGTTCAAATTGTAGATCAAGTATTCAGTTCTATTAGGGGCTTTGGTATATTGGATACAATTATGAGTGATGATTCTATAACTGAAGTTATGATTAACGGACATGAAAATATTTTTATTGAACAAAACGGCTGTGTAAAGAAGTTAGATAAAAAATTTGAATCAGAAAGAAGACTGGAAGATATAATACAAAGGATAGTAGGACTTGCAGGAAGAGAAGTTAACCAGGCAAATCCTATTGTTGATACAAGACTACCGGACGGTTCGCGTGTTAATGTTGTATTGCCGCCTATTGCAAGATGCGGTCCAACAGTAACAATAAGAAAGTTTTCTAAAAAGCCTATGACTATTGAACAGCTTATTAAATATGGTTCAATTACGCAAGAAATTGCAGACAAGCTGGAATTGCTTGTTAAGGCTAAATACAATATTTTTATATCCGGCGGTACAGGTTCGGGTAAAACAACCTTCTTAAATGCGTTGTCAAATTATGTGCCTAAAGATGAGCGTGTTATTACAATTGAAGATTCAGCCGAGCTTCAAATTGTTAATATTGCCAATTTAGTTAGTTTGGAAACACGTAATGCAAATACATCGGGTCAAGGTCAGATAACTATACGAGATTTAATTAAGTCTTCTCTTCGTATGCGTCCTGAAAGGATTATTGTCGGCGAGGTTAGAGGCGGTGAGGCGTTGGATATGCTTCAGGCAATGAATACAGGTCACGATGGTTCGCTTTCGACCGGACATGCCAATTCTACTAAAGATATGCTTAGCCGTCTTGAAACAATGGTATTGCAAGGAGCAGACGGATTGCCGTTAGAGGCTATAAGGCAGCAAATTGCTTCGGCTGTAGATATTATTATCCATTTATCCAGATTGCGAGATCACTCCAGAAAAACCATGGAAATTACCGAGGTTGTCGGTTATAAAAATGGCGAGATACAGTTAAATCCGTTATATAGGTTTGAGGAAGATGAAAATTCTACTTTAGAAAAAGTATCAGGTTCATTGGTGAGAACTTCAAATAGTTTGATTAATGACTTTAAATTAAAATTGTGCGGAGTTAAAACAGTTATATAAAGGAGGTAGAATATGAAAAAAATAAAGGGAGAAAAAAAGCAGCCAATTAAACCGCTAATTGGTAATGTTCCTGATTATAATTTCTATACAAGTTCCATAAAAGAAAAGATATGCTGGTTTATTGTTGGTTTTATTATAACAGGTGCTGTATTGTTTATATTTTATGAAAATATATATGTGGTTGTTATTGGAGGAATTATAGGCGGTATAGTTTTTAATCCTATTCAAATTAAACGAAAAATAAATAAGAGGAAAAACAAACTGCTTTTACAATTTAAAGATTTATTAGAAGCTTTAAGCACGTCTATAGGCGCCGGTAAGAACATATATGAATCTTTTATTTCTGCTAACAATGATCTTAGAATACAATATAATGATGATGATTATATTGTTTTGGAAGTTCAAAATATTATACAAGGACTAAATAATAATATACAAATTGAGGACTTGCTTAGTAACCTAGCTCAAAGAAGCTCGCTAGACGACATAGCAAGCTTTGCAAGTGTTTTTTCCACCTGCTATAGCAAGGGTGCAAATATAAAGGATGTTATTAAAAAAACTACATCAGTTATTAATGACAAAATAGAGATACAAATGGAAATTGAAACAATGGTTTCAGGACAAAAAAATGAACAAAACATTATGATGGTTATGCCTGTTATTTTTGTTCTGGTACTAAAGATGATGGGCGGAGGATTGCTGGATTTAAAATCTCCTGTAGGAATAATTTCAGTAACAATTGCTATAGTTATATTTGTTTTAGCATATTTTGTAAGCAGAAAAATATTAAATATAAGGCTGTAGGTGTGGTTATGAATAACTTAGTTGGCTATGTTTTTGTGTTAATATATTTTATTATAATGATAATATGGGCAGTAGGGGCTATATACGGACAAATAAGGTACAGTGAATATATTAAACCTTTAGATTCCAAAAAATATCCCGGAAAATCTTTTTATGTTATAGGACTTGCTATTTTAGAATGGGTAAAATATCCGTTTGACTTTTCGTTTGACAAAAAGCGAATTTCACAGGTTAAGGTTATTTACGGTAAAAAATATGCTGAATATTTTTACAGAATAAATATGGCACAAAAGGTAACTGTTGCACTAACTATAATTATGTTATCTATGCTGCTGTACCCAATAACTCAAGAATTTGTCTTAATATTGTTTGGTGTTATGCTTGCTTTTGTGGCTGTATATTATTACGACACAAAAATAACAAGTGTAATTGATAAGAGAGATGAGGAAATATTGTCTGATTTTCCTCAGGTTTTGTCAAAAATGGCTTTATTAATAAATGCGGGTATGATTATGAATGAAGCATGGAAAAATGTGTCAACAACAGGCAAAGGCACATTGTATGACGAAATGCAAAGAACAAGGCAAGATATAGAAAACGGTATGTCTGATATAGACGCCTATAGCCAGTTTGGCGAAAGATGTGGTGTTGCCAGTGTAAAAAAGTTTACATCTATGCTAATACAAAACTTAACTAAAGGAAACAGAGAATTATCAGAATTTCTTACACATGCTTCTTATGACAGTTGGGAAGAAAAAAAGCATATGGTAAAACGCCAAGGTGAAAAAGCTGCTAACAAGTTAATGATTCCGCTTGGAATGATTCTTGTAGGTATATTCATTATCATTCTTGTCCCTATAGTTAGTAACTTAGGGGTTTGAATATATAAAAATTAAGGAGAGGAGGGTAAAGAGGATGTATAATGTATTATCTTACCTAAAATTCAAGGGAGAAAAGTTTTTGTACAACCTAAAAAATGAAGAAAACGGTGGTGCAGAGCTTATTGCAACAATTGTTATTATAGGTATTGTGCTTGTACTTGCATTTGTTTTCAGAGACCAAATTGCTTCTTTAGTAGCTAACCTATGGAATAGTATAGTAAAGGGCGACGATGCTTCAGCAGCACAGTCTGATATTGTAAGCAGCTGGGGTTAAAACAGCAGTGAACAATAATACCTAACTATAACATAGTTTGCAGGTAACAATTCCTACATATGCCGGGGCATATAAAATTGCCCCGGTGTATATGTTGCACAAAGAGGGAAAATATATGAAAAATTATTTACAAAGAATTAATATAGATTTTAGAAAATTGCGAAAAAAAGTATATAACGCTGCTAAAGATGAACAAGCAAATGCTATTATTGAGTATGTTATGATATTTCCGCTTATTTTAATAATTATATGTTCTATTTTTATTGTCAGCTTTGCACTGCATGATAAAAGTACACTAGAGTCTGCCGCACAGCGTGGTGCAATATACGGTGCACATATTATTGCCGACCCTAACTACACTACATTGGTTGGCGACGATGTAACAAGCGTAGTAACAGACGAAGATGTTTTAGATATTGATAAAGATATTAACAGCTTGGATTTTGAAGCATTTAACTTAAACGAATTTGCTGACAATGCAGGTTTATACCGTGCTTTTCATGTTAACGATGCTCAGGTTAACAGCCTTGTTAAAGCAAAGGTAAACAACATTGTTGACAATACAAAGCTGCATTGGCTGCCGGATGTAAATGTAAGCAGTAACTGTCAAGTTACAAATCTTATTGTTTACCAAACAGTAGACGTTACCGTTACAGAAACATACCCTTTGCCTCGTATATTAGAGGTTCTTGGGCTGCCGTCACAATATACATTTACGGCAAATGCCGAGCTTACGGTTAACGACCCTAACGAATTTGTAAATAATATGGATTTAGCCAAAGATATGCTTATAAAAATAGACAACGAATTTGCAGGCGGCAAGCTTCAAGATTGTATTGATAATGCACAAGATAAAATTGGTAAATTTGCAGAAAAAATATCAGATTTCTTAACATAAAGGATATATAATAGGAGGTGGAAAAAGTGAATATAAAATTGCGGACAAAAAGAAGAATAAAAAAAGGAGCGCAGGGTTCAATAACACTATTTATGGTATTAATTTTGCTGCCAACAATGGTTTTTGGAGGAGTTATTGTTGACACAGCAAGAATGAGCATGTGCAAATCGGCAGTGTCAGGAGCAGGCGACCTGGCAATGAATTCACAGCTTGCCGACTACGACACGGTTTTAAAAGATGTATATGGACTATTTGCGTCATCACAGTTAAAAACAGACGAACAAATAACGCAAGATGTAACACGATATTTTGAAAACACACTTGTTTCATACGGTGTAGTGTCAGAAGAAGACGCAGGGTCGTATGTAGAAAATTTATTGGGAGATTTAAGAAACAGCCTGTTTGGAGCAAATCCTGACGATGTAAGTAACTTTTTAAATATGGATATAGGCGGAGTAACAGTAAAGCCTGTTGAAGACAGTGCGCTAAGCAAGCCTAATATTTTAAGAAACCAAATAGTAGAATACATGAAATACCGTGGACCAATAGAGTTTGGCATGGGCTTTTTCGACTCGCTAAAAACCTTTGCGTCTTTAAAAACGCAAAGCGAGGTAATAGACAACAAGGTAAAAACAGAAGAAAGCACCCAAGACCTAACCAAAAAAATGGAGGCGGCAATAAAGTCAATTCGTGCATATGACAATAAGTTTGACGAATATACTTTTACTAATTCACTTGACAACAATCATACAACGTATGTGTATAAAGGCTCGCCCGAACATGACTACGACCACACATTAAAAAGACTAAAAGATTGTGGAAGTACAAACTATAAAAATATAAACAGACTAACCCTAATATTTTTAATAAAGCAGTTAACAGCAAACGAGGCATATTTATACAACGCAAATAATAAACTTATTGACAAAAATGGAAATAATGATTATTATGTAAGAGGTGGTTTATATACACCGGCTTCATATAATTTTGTTGACGAAAACAACAAAGAGGGTTCGTTGCAGAATATTGTTGATACGCTAAACGGTATGAACTATTCGTACAAAACAAAGTTTGCTACAAACCATGTTCAAAACGATAAAATTAATAATGTCAGCAACGCATCTAAGCAGTATTCAAATTTTAGAACCGAGGCTTTTAATGAGGATGGCATTAGAAAGGTTATAAATTTGCTTGAACAGGCACGCTATTGCTGGAGCAGTGTTGGTGCAGAGCTGGAGCAAGCACAGCAAGACAAACAGCAGGCGCAAGCCAATATGGCAACATATAAGCAAAATGTTGAAAATGCCGAAGACGATTACAGTGAAACTATAGATACAATTAACAGTAATGACAGAAGTGTAGATAATTTAAATACCGCTTTAATTACCGACGTTAGAGAAAATGGAATAACTTTTACAGTAGAGTCAAACTATAACCAAAAAATCAGTAAGTATAAGCAGCATTTTAATTCGCACTTTGGTGTTAATTACGACAACTGTAACGGTAACACCGGCAACAATAAATATTGGGTGTCATACCTTACACATCAGGCAGACGGTGTAAATTCGCAAGAGGCAGATTATATAAATTGTCAGTCAACTAATGTAGGCGTTTTGTATTCAAATTTATACAATATAATTTCTAATGTTCAAAAATACAACGCCGAAAAGCAAAAATATGACGAGGCCAGCGCAACCGTTACAGCCCTGCAAGCAAAGAAAACCGCTTACAACAATGTGCTTAAAAAGTACGAAAAAGCAGTTAATACATATCAAAATGATATAAAAATAGTAAAAGACTATGTAAAGGCAGCAAAAAATACTGTAACAGAAATGTCAACCGACATAAAAGACCAGTACAACAGCATTTATAATAATGTTAAAGAGCTAAAAAAAATGTCAAAAGATGTTGAAGATAAGCTTGACGATGTAGTAACAGCTATAGAAACCTACGAAGCAAACCTTGCCCAGTGGGAAACCAGCAATAATAATAACCAAGCCAATAACCCCGACAGCTTTTATTCAACAAATCAGTCAGACATAGAATCAGCCAAAAAGAACTATGACAAAGAGTCTGTTAAAAAGTTGAAAGATATGGTGGTTTTAAAAACCAAAGCTCTGCAAAACTTTATGACAGAAATGGATAATGACGCAAAGTTTAAGTACGGCAACAAAAAAATAAATAAGTTAAGCTCAGCAAATGCTGTAGTTAATGCGGCAAAAACAGTTGTAGAAGAAAAGTTTTATACCTATGACGAGGCAGAGGCAAAGCTGGACACACTGTACAAAGCACCTAACAGCATACCTAACCCAACAGGTGTAAACGATGCCGACACAGACGCAACAGCTGCCGACAAAATACCAAACCTGCATAAAAGTAAGCAGTTTTTAAAAGACGGCATATATGGTAACTCTACCTTTTTGTCATATCTTGACGCAACCTTCCCCGAACAGCCTGACAATGACCCTGACAATCAAGAGGCAGAAGACGCCTATGAAGAATTAAAAAACAACGGTGACAAAAACTCTACCAACACAGCAGTTGAAGATGACGACGACGGCGGTGACGGCGGTAGCGGTGGCGGCAGCGGCGACGGCAGCGGAAGAACAGCAGGCAAATATGGCTATATGTTTAAAACCAGTAAAATAACCGATTTTGCAGACAGCCTTCCGTCAGTTCAGGCGTCAGCTGCAAAGCAGTCGGCCGAAAACGACAATAACACCGTTAAAAAAGACGGCGACAAAGTAAATGTGTCAGACAATGTAAGCAAGCAAAGCAGTCTTGTTGACACACTGTTTTCGGGCTTGGGCAAGGCGCTGAAAAACGGCCGTGACAATGCCTATGTTTTGCAGTACCTGTTTGACAATTTTTCATACAATACCTGCATTCAAGACAGAGTTGTTGAACAAACCGGAGTTAACACATATGCAGAAGCAAGTTCAAACGTAGCCGATGCAGACAAGGTAAAAAAAGCGCAAGAAAGCTTGTTTACAACATCTAACTATTTAATTAACGGTGACAACAACTACGCTTACGGCGCCGAGCTTGAATATATTCTGTTTGGTAACCAAGACTTCAGCAAAAATGTTACCTATGCAAAAACAAGCATTTATGCTGTACGCTTTATGTTTAATGCAATTTTTGCATTTACCGACACCGACATTCGTAACACTACCCGCACAATTGGTATGGCAGTGCAGGCGGCAACCTGCGGCATTGTGCCTTACCAGGTGGTACAGGTGGTGGCACAGCTTGCACTTGCGGCGGCAGAGTCGGCAATCGACCTGCAAAATATGAACGTCGGCTTAAAAGTACCAATAGTAAAAACGTCAGACACATGGACGCTTAGCGTAAAAGGACTTACACAAAACATTAGCAACACTGTAAAAAGCTATGCCATTACAGCGGCAAAAAATGTTGCCAGTGATGTAATTGACACTGTAACCGATAAAATTCACAATTCTATTAATGATTTGTCTAATGTAACTCAAGATAATTTAAGCGAATATATAACTGACCTTGGTCGGGATATACAAAGTGTTACCGTTGCAAAGGGCGAAGAAATGTTTGACACCTACTTTGCAAAATTCCAGAATAAGCTTGATGACAAAATTAACGAGTTAAAGTATATGTCCTTTGAAAACGCTGCTGCGGCAGAAACGGCAATAGGTCAAAAGCTTGATGAAATTATTGCAGACGCAACCAATTTTGACACAGGCATTGAGGGCTGTGACGACATTAAAAATGCTTTAAAGGACGAAGCCACATCAACCATGAAGGGTTGGCTGCAAGACATTAAAGCCGATTTAACAGGCAAAATTGAAGATGGCTGTAATAACATCACAGGAAAAATTATAGAGTTAGGTAATTCTGCAAAAGAAAAGCTGATGGGTAAGGTTCGTGAATATATGGCAGATATTACTGATACAGTAACGGACAAATTGCAGGATATTACTTCAAACATAGTAAATGACTTAACAAGCTGTGCCCATGACGGAATTGACCAAGCAAAAGATAAGATTACCGACAAGGTAAATACATATCTTGACAGCAAGATTGGTGACAATAAGGTTAACCAGACGGTAAAGACAAACCAAGGTACAAACAGCACAGGCAAAAAAGGTAAGTCAGTAGCGTCAGCAATAAAATTTGGATACAAAGATTACTTAATGTTGTTTATGTACATAAATATCTGTGCAAATGGAGATAATATATTAAACAGAACAGGTGACGTAATCCAAATGAATATATCGCAAGCAGGGGACGCATCAAATTTGAAGCACCAGAAAGGAAAGGATTTTAAACTTTCAAACGCA
>CABRLN010000002.1 GCA_902471875.1 uncultured Clostridium sp. | reverse complement strand
TGTCGGTACTGACATACGACGAACCAAAAGATTAGAAAAATATAAATAGAATCAACCCCACCTGTAAATTTATTTTGGCAGGTGGGGTTGATTCTATAAAATATGATAAATAAAAAAGACTAAAGGTTACCGAGCCCTTTAGTCTTTTTTAGGTTACAAGAGTTTTCCGATTACATCGGTTTCGTGAGAAATTCTTAGAAAATAAAGCACTATCAATTATTATATGGCACTTGTCTGTCTAAGACAGATAACTGATAAACTTAACCTTCTATGGCTATATTATATAACATAAACAACAACAAAATGTCTTTTTTATTTATCATATTTTATAGAATCAACCCCACCTGCCAAAATAAATTTACAGGTGGGGTTGATTCTATTTATATTTTTCTAATCTTTTGGTTCGTCGTATGTCAGTACCGACAAAATTCATTATTGTGTACTCACTATATAATCTTGATATTAATCTTTTTGAATATATAGTTTCAAGCTCATCGAAATCAAGATTTGTGCTTATTATGGTTGCTTTTTGATAAATTAGTCTTGAATTTATTAAATTATATATAGTATTTTTGGTGAATGAGGTTTGAAATTCAGAACCTAAGTCATCTAAAATAAGCAAGTCGCATTCTTTTAATGTATCTTCAGAATTTTTGTCAGTTGTTGTTTTGCCGAAATGTTCTTTTTCAAGCTTTGCAAGTATTTCAGGTGTTGAACAATATATAACCCCAAAGCCTTTTTCTATTACTTGTCTTGCAATTGCCAATGACAGATGCGTTTTTCCAAGACCTGTGTTACCACGCATTAAAATATTCTTTGCATTTGTGTTAAAGGTTTCGGCGTAATTTTTGCAGTAATCAAAATATTTTTTCATTCTGTCATGGTCAGAAATTTCACCATTAGTGGCTGATGTGGAACTGTAATAATCAAGCGAAAATGTGTCAAAGGTAGAAAGCTTAAAAGGTGACAGCTTGTTAAGGTTGTTGCAGGCAATTTCTTTTACCAGTTGATTGTAGCAGTCGCATATTTTACCATCTATATTGCCCCTGTCTTCACATTTAGTGCAGTTGAATTTTGGTTCAAGATCTTTTTCTGTTATACCTGCTGAGCGATATATATCGTTTAGCTTTTGTTGTGTAGCCAAATTATTTTCTTTTAACTCGTTAAGTGCTTGCTTTAAATTTATACTGCCACTTAACATTACTCTTGTAACACTTGTTAAAGTGTTTGAAAGCTCTTGCTCAAGTTTTTGTGCCTGCGGGTATTTTTTGAAAAATGCTGCCTTTTCTCTGTCAGCATTCATTAAAGCGGTGTTTCGTCTATCCTGCATAATAGCATTAGCTTCAGCATATACTTGCTTGTCATATCCCATAATTCAACCTCCTTAATTAATCAAAAATATCATATTTTTTAAAATCATTAATATCATACGATGTGTTTTGGTTTGCACTGTTAACAGATTTTGTTTTGTTTTCTTTTGTAATATTCTTTTCTTTATTATCGTTAATTTTACTGTCAGCCAAATCTTTTTCGGTGATAATTCCATTTGTGTGCCATTTTCTTATTATACCATTTATGTAACTAAGGTTGAATTCACCACGATTATTAAGACAGGTTTCGTAGGCAGTGTGTAGCATAGCCTCATCATAACCCCATTGGTTTATCCATAAATCGGCATATTCAATTTGTTTTTTAGTCGGTGAACCGGCTATTTTTAGTCCAAAAGCTTGGCACACAATATACCAAGCGGCTTTTCGGTTCATAATTTCGTTTATTTTTTCTTCTGCCTTTTCAATGGTGTCAATTTCACTGTTCCCCCAATCACGGCCTAAAGATTCTATATAGCTCATTTTAAGCTTATTTTCAGACTTTGCAAAATATAAAATCATTGTTATCACTTCGTAGGGTAACCCGTCTTGGTCATGAATCATTAACAGGGTAGAAGAGTCATTGTGAGTAAGAGGTCTGCCCAAAATATGCTCTGTTTCAACTAAAAGAGCAGAAAAACTCTCGTCCTGTGATATTCTCTGCGCAACCTCAATAGGGTCAGGTTTTTGTGCCTTTGACATAGTTCGTTTAGGTAGTGCATAATTATTCATATCGCTTTTAATTTCACTTACCTTATTATTTGGTGTTAAATCGTTAAATTTTGAAGCTGCAGAAATATCTGAAGTATTTTTGTTAGCTTCCGGAAAAACACTTGTAATCGTATTTGTATTTTTATATAAATTATCTGTTTTAGTTTGTTGAACACTATTGCTGTTTTTTGAAAACAGCCCCACATTAATCCAAAATTCCATACAATCTTTAACATCAATAGGGTTCATATTAAGTGCCGTGCCAATATCGTTGGCGGTAATATTTTCACGTTTACTGTTGTTTCGCAAAAGCCATAAAAGTACTTTCAACTGTGCTGCTCCTGCAAGCTTTATATATTTATCAACAACATCAGCCGGTACAGCAAATATATCTCCCCAAATTCCTGAACCTGTTGTATAAACTTCCATAATTCACACCCATTTCAACATTCTTAAGTATTTATTATATCACAAAAATAATTAATACACTACTGTAAATAAAAATATTATTCATATTAAAAAAATTGTGTAATATAAAATAAAATTACCCCATATAAAATAAATAAGTAAATGCTGCAAGTAAGAGGTTTATAAAATGGTAATTAGCGTAAACAAATTTATTAAATCTATATTTATCACAATAGTGTTGGTTGCTTGTTCTGCTTTATTGCTTGTAGGCGGCAATGCTGTGTTTTTAGTAAGCGCAGAGGAAAGCAAGCTGCCTACCATAGTTATTGATGCGGGTCACGGCGGTGAAGACGGCGGTGCGGTTGCCAATGATGGAACAAATGAAAAGGATATAAACTTAAAAATTGCAAAACAGCTTAATCAACTGTTTACTTCTAGTGGTTTTAAAACTAAAATGACACGAACAACAGATATTGCTATTTACGATCAAGGTAACGAAACGATTAAATCAAAAAAGGTTTCTGATATGCATAACAGGTTAAAAATTTTTAACGAAGATAACAATTCTATTGTTATCAGTATTCATCAGAATAAATTTGAACAGGAAAAATATAGTGGTACACAAATTTTTTATTCGCCCAACAACAAAGAAAGTGAAGTCTTGGCCGAAAACATACGTACGTCAGTAACAGGTATGCTTCAGCCTGATAATACTAGAGAAAATAAAGCGGCAACCAAAAGTATATATTTACTGTATAATTGCAATAATCCGTCAGTAATTGTTGAATGCGGATTTCTTTCAAACAATAGTGAGCTTGCTAAGCTGAAAACAGACAATTATCAAAAGCAAATGGCATTTTCAATATATTGTGGTTGTCTTGAATATATTAACAAAAACAACATGATTTGAAAGATTAATTAGAATTTCCGAATAAGCAATTATAAATCCCCTAGTGTATGCATTAGGGGATTTATAATATTTTATACCTTATAGATTTTTGCTTTTATATTTCACTAATAAATAAATAAAAGCATAATATGTTAAAAAAGTATTGAGTTTAAATGAATAAAGAGGTGAAGTATATGTCAAGGCAGTTTATTTCGGTGTCTTCAATAACCTACGCAATGAAGGGTAAATCTATTTTAAGAAATTATGGTATTTATACCGATATTATTAAAACATCAAAAATTACTGCTCAAAAAGGCTGTGGTTATAGTCTTGTGGTAACCAAAAATGCCGATAAAGCTTTACAAATATTGCAAGATAATAATATTAATATTTTAGGAGTGACCGAAGGTGAAGTTTACAAATGATTTATTTAGATAATTCTGCAACAACTTTTCCAAAACCCAAATCCGTATATCAATCTGTAAATAATGCACAGCAAAATTTTGGTGCAAACCCTGGCAGAAGCGGACATAAAATGTCGTTGTTAGCGGCAGAACAAGTTTATAAATGCAGAGAATTAGCGGCACAGTTTTACAATACAGAAAATGTTGAGAATATTATTTTTACATTAAACTGTACCCATGCTATAAATACAGTTATTATGGGATATTTACATTCCGGTGACCATGTTATTGTGTCAGAACTTGAGCACAACTCAGTTTTACGACCGTTGCATCAACTGAGTAAAAAGGGAGTATCTTATTCAGTTGCAAAGGTTGTTCATGGTGATTTTGATGAAACAGTCAATAATTTCAGACAATTAATTAATGACCGCACAAAACTAATTATTGTAACACATGCCTCTAATGTAACAGGAACTATTTTGCCAGTTGGCAGAATTACAGCATTAGCACATCAGTATGGCATAAAAGTGTTGGTGGATACTGCACAAACATCAGGTATTATAAAAACAGATGTACAAGAAATGAATGTTGACTTTCTTGCGTCAGCAGGCCATAAAGGGTTAATGGGGCCAATGGGAACAGGTATATTATATATTAAGGAGCCCGACTTAATATCACCGCTTGTATGTGGCGGAACAGGCAGCAGTTCTTTAGAGGTTGCACAGCCTGATAATTTACCCGATAAATTTGAAAGCGGAACCTGTAATCTTCCCGGTATTTGTGGATTGCTAAAAGGTATAGAATTTATTAATAAAATAACTATAGAAAAAATACACAAGCATGAGTTTACACTGCTTACAAATTTATATGATAATTTAAAAAAGATAGATGGTGTTATTTTATACACACCACAGCCAAGTGAAGAATACCATGCACCCCTTCTTTCCTTTAACATTAATAATATGGCAAGTGAAGATGTAGCAAGAATTTTAAGTGATAAATATAACATTGCCGTAAGGGCGGGACTGCACTGTGCACCTCTTGCACATAAAAAATTAGGTACTGAAGAAACAGGTGCGGTAAGAATTTCTTTGTCATATTTTAACAATATTAGTCATATTACGGCGGCTGTTAAGGCTGTTAAAAGCATTTCCATTTTAAATTCAAAAAAAATCTAATAAAGTAGTGTACTTTTTTTAAATTTGTGATAAAATTATTTATGTACAATTATGAAATGTAACTATTTGTTTTCATAATTCAATTTAAAGTTACTATGGAATGGAATGAAAAAATCATGGATATTATATTGTCATGGTTTCAGTCCTTTTTATCTGTTATAAAAACTTTTGAATTAAAAGATGTTATTGACATTTTGTGCGTTACATTAGTAATATATGCACTAATAAAGTTTGTACGTGATACTAAGGCTGTACAGTTGCTAAAGGGTGCAATTTTATTAATTTTAATTTATGTTATATCTGCTTTTTTGAATTTAACAATGTTTACGGCAATTTTAAGAATGTTTATGGAATTTGGTGTATTAATTATTATTATCATTTTCCAGCCGGAAATTCGTAATGTTCTAGAAAAAATAGGGCGAAATAAAATTTCAAAAACATTTGGATTTTCAAATCAGGATGAAGCCGAAAAAATATATGAAATTAACAAAAAGTGTATTAAGGATGTTGTTACAATAGCAAAAAACTTCAGTAAAAAAAAGGTTGGAGCTTTAATAGTATTTGAACGTGAAACAAAACTAGGAGATATAGTAAATACAGGTACTATTTTAGACGCCGAACCATCTGTTTCTTTGTTAGGCAATATGTTTTTTAACAAAGCACCATTACATGATGGAGCGGTAATTATACGCAATGGCAAAGTGTATGCCGCCGGTTGTATTTTGCCGCTTACAAAAAGAAATCAAGATGTTGATGTTAATTTAGGAACAAGACATCGTGCTGCTATTGGTATGAGCGAGGAATCAGACGCTGTTGTAGTTATTGTTTCTGAAGAAACGGGCGGAATATCTGTTGCCTGCCAAGGAAGGTTAAATAAAATGGAAGATAGTGATGAGCTTAATAGTAAATTAGAAAGACTTATACTTCCTGAATATTCTAAAAATAATTTTGTTGATTATATTCCAATATTTTCATCAATAAGAAAGGATAAGAAAAGCTCAAATGGAAAAGAAGAAAAAGAAAATTAATGCACGAGGTTTATTTGATAATACGAAATTTCTCTTGTTGCTTTCTTTTGTTCTTGCTTGTGTTTTTTGGGTTGCCTTTGCGTCTGCTTCCGAAGAAGAAAGTACTGTATCAATATCTGATGTTCCGGTTACAATAGAATTACCTGAGGAATCTTCGGCCGAAGGTTTAAAGGTTTATCGTGGCGGAAATGAAAAGGTTACAGTTCAAATTAAAGGTAATAGGTTAACAGCAGGATCAATATCTAAAAATGATATTCAAGTTGTTGGTCAAAATACAAGCAGTATTAATGTTGCTGATACTTATGCTATAAGCCTTTTAGCAAAGAAAGTCGGTGTGAAATCTGACTATGAAATTGTTTCGGTAACACCATCTGTAATTAACATAACTGTTGATAAAGAGAAGCAGCAAGAATTTACGGTAGAAAAAAACATAGATACTTCAGAAGTTACTCTGCCAATAAGTAGTAATGATACTATTTCGGGTTACTATTTAGCTCAACCTGTTATTTCTAACGATGTTGTAACAGTTACAGGTCCTGAGCAAGAAGTTAAAAAAGTTAGCAAGGTGCAGGTTTCTGATAAAATTACCGGAGAACACAGTTCTAATATAACCAAAAAACTTGAGGTTAAACTGCTTGATTCTGATGGCGAGGAAGTTACAAGTGATTTGTTGAATGTTTCGCCAAAAACAGTTGATGTAACCATTCAAATATTACCTAAAAAAGAAATTAATGTTGTTCCAACATTTATAAATGTACCGAATGGTATAGATGTTACAAAAATTGCAACAGTTAAGCCTTCTAAAATAACCGTTGCAGGAACTGAGGATGTTCTTGATATGCTTGACGAAATCAAGCTTGATCCAATTGATTTTAAAACCTTGGAGCCTACTACAACTCAAATGACCAGTAATATCTCATTACCAAAAGGCTGTGTTGATATAAGCAACGAAGAACAGGCGAAAATTTCTTTAAATTTAAGTGGGTATTCTACAACAGTTTTAAATATATCTGATTTTACTCCTGTATCTGTTCCTGACGGATATACTGCAGAGGTTTCAACGAAATCAATCAGTATTACTGTTGCAGGACCAACAGACCAAATAGATACAATAACTGCAGATGATATAAAATCAACAGTAGATTTAAGCACCCTCGGAAATGGATTTGAGGGTTCACAAGAGGTGTCGGTAAATATTGAAATTACTTCGTCAGATAGTTGTTGGTGTATTAATGATTATACTGTGAATGTATCTGTTAAAAAAACAAGTTAATAATATAAAGAATTATATTAGATTATTTTCAGAGAAATATCTTATATCGGCATTAAACAGATGGTTAACCAAGTAAAGGATTAACCATCTGTTTTTATTATTATAAAAATAATGTTTTATGTGTTTATTGCAAAAATGCGTAAATTGTAGTAATATATATAATGGTTATTTATGAAATTTGCGGAGGATTAAAATGATTAATCAATTAAATAATTTACCCGATAAGTCCTGCATTTATTTAAATGTATTCTATAATTCTTTAGAAATTAACTCAGTAGCAGCAGATATTCTTACTGACGCCAGAAATAAATATTTTACATCGAGGGGAAAGAAAACTAAAAATAAAGTATCTTTTTCAGTAAACGGTATAAGATATACTTATTTATATCAAATACTTCCAAATGGCAAATTTAAGTGGAGGGCTACAGCTAATAATGTGATTATAGAAGATTTAATTACAGAGCCGTCAGGATATGTAATTATCTATAAATCCGCAAATGGTTTTATTAATAAGAAAGCATATTTTAATCATTCGCATATTTGGCAAAAAACAGAATATTTTATAAACAATCCCAACCAAGCCAGTGTGTCACTAATGCCGTGGTTAAATGATGATAAGGCTGCAATAGCACTTTATGACGGTGTAACTTCATTTCCTCAAATATTGTATGTACTTGAGAACTGTGAAAATAATGAGCTATTAACAGTTGCTCTTAATAGATGTTGTCCTAATGTTAAAGCAACAGTAAACGGTATTACATATTATTTTGGTGACGACGAAACTGAAAAGCAGTGGAATAACATATTACATCAAAAAGGTTACATTGAAAAACCTTTTGTTCAACATGAAAATGTGAAAACTTATTTTAATATTTCAAACTTTAATTCCGATGCTGTTTTTTCTAATTTTGCTGATACCACAAATGTTTTCGGACAAAGTGAATTAGACAAAGTCCCTCAAATAAACGATTTTGAAGATAAGAACCAGCAGCTTGATAATAACTTTACGAATGATTTGAATATTCATGAAGATGAAGATGTTATTACTAACAACACTGTTGAATTAAACAAAAATAATTTTGAAAATCATCTTCATGAAACACCTAAGTTATTAAAAAAGAAAAGCAGTGATACTGCACTTATTTCTGCTGATAAAAATGTAATGATTTCTCAAAAAGAAAAAGGAATATATTACGGAGACCTTGATAGCAGTAATAATCGTTGCGGATATGGCCGAACAGCTACTAGTAAAGGAAAAACCTTATACGAGGGAGAATATTCGGGTGATTTGAAAAATGGTTTTGGAGTTTCATATTTTAAAACAGGTAAAGTTTCTCATATTGGTAATTATAAAGATGACAAATACGAGGGTATTGGCATAGAGTTCAGAGCTACTGATGGATGTATGACAGTGGCTGATTTTACTAACAACAGTAAGGAATATATTCTTGCCAAATTCGATAAAGCAGGTAATTTATTGTTTGCAGGTAATTCCTTTGCAAAAAACAGCACAGGTGTAACATTTAACACTGAAAATGGAGAAATGTTTATACCAAGGACAGAAAACGGTGAGATTTTAAATAAAGGCACAATAATATCATCTAATGGTGTTCTTCTTTACAACGGCGATTATAAAAACGGTAATAAAGATGGTAGCGGTACTACGTTTAATATTGATGGTTCTATAAAATATACAGGAACATTTAAACGTAATGTTTATAGTGGAAAAGGTACATTATTTTATGAAAACGGCAATGTTTATAAAGGTGAATTTTTAAGCGGCTTACCAAGCGGTACGGGTGAATTAAAGGACAAAAATGCAAATATTATTTATACAGGACAGTGGAAAAAAGGCGTATATAATGGCGAAGGAAAACTGTATAAACCCGACGGCGTTTATTGTGTAGGCAGGTTTGTAAACGGTGAAGCAAAAGGTAAGCTTTCAATATATAACCAGTACGGCATAATTATATATTATGGTACGGTCAATAACGAAAAGCCTGACGGAAACGGTATTTGCTATATAAACGGAGTTAAATATTATGACGGTCAGCTTTCAGACGGTGTAAAATCCGGTACAGGCAGATTGTATAAGGATGGCGAATGTGTCTATATGGGTACCTTTGAAAACGATTTGTTCAGCGGTTTTGGAATAAGCTACAACAATTCTAAACAGGAATATTGCGGTATGTGGTCTGACAACAAATATAACGGAGCAGGAATATTAAAATTAGACAATGAAACATCAATGGCAGGCAACTTTCTAAACGGCTTGCCAAACGGCAGGGTTAATATAATTAAAAACAATATTCTTATTCGTGAGTGCATTTATGTAAATGGCGAATGTGAGTATATGCATGAATATTCTTCTGATGGTTCAAGCATCATTTACGACGGCAATGTAAAAGATAATATCCGTGAGGGAATGGGCTGTGTTTTTAGTGATTATGGTGAAAAGCAGTTTGAGGGTATATTTAAAAACGGTGAACCATTAAAAAGCATGAAGGTATCACTTAAGGATTTAGAGCCTCTTGAATATGTTGCCAAGTTAAAGGATACCGACTATGAAAAATTCAGACATTCAAAAGAATTTGTTGTGGAACAACCTATGTTAGACGGAGTGTATTCAGGACAATTAAGTGACGGTGTACCTGACGGTAAGGGTACAATTTTATATGTTGACCATAGGTACACAGGATATTTTAAGAACGGTACTCCTTGTGGCAACGGTATTATATATTTTGGTGATGGTACAGTAGTTAAAGGTACATTTTCAGACACCCCACTAGTAAATACAAAGCCTGTAAAATTTTCAAATATTATTTATTATCGTATTGAACAATAAGAGGTGTTTGCAATGTTATTAACTTTAAGTATAGTTATTTTTGCAACTAATGCAGAAAGCGAACTTCTTTCATCAGTAAACTTAATTGAAAAAATATTGTCTGAATTTTTAGCACATCTGCCCAATATTATTTTATCGGTTATTATTTTTATTGTTGGCTGGTTTGTTGCCAAATACTTAACAAAATTTATAATGAAATTTATTGAACGAAGTAAAATTGACTCATCGGCTGAATACTTTTTTAAATCGTTTCTTTTAATAGTTTTTCGTTTGCTTGCAATACTAATTTCTTTAAGTCAATTGGGGGTAGATGTTAGCAGTATAATTACTGCTATTGGTGCTGCAACAATAACTGTAGGTTTGGCTTTACAGGATACCTTAGGTAATGTTGCAAGCGGAATTTTGCTTATTTTTACACACCCGTTTAAAGAGGGGGACTATCTTAAAATAGGTTCTGATGAAGGTACAGTAACAAAAATATCTTTATTTTCAACTTATATTAATACTGTTGATAATAAAAAGGTAGTTATTCCAAACAGAAACATAACAGCAACTAGTGTAATTAATTATTCCAGTAACGAAGATAGACGAGTTGATTTAACTTTTAATATTGCGTATAACAATGATATTTTAAAAGTTAAAGAACTTATTCGCAGTGTAATTAACACTGAAAGCCGTGTTTTTAAAGAGAAAGAAATAGTTATTGGCGTGTTCAGTCATAATGACAAATGTCTTACTCTTGATGTTAAATTTTGGTGTAAAAATTCAGATTACTGGGATTTATATTATACAATTGAAGAAAAAATCAATATAATCTTTAATGAAAATAATATACAGATGCCATGTCAAATTATTGAAAACAGGTCAAATAATAAGTAAATTAATACTATTATTATAGAATGTTTAGTGTAAAAGCATAGAAATACAAGAAGTATTTCTATGCTTTTAACTTTGATTTCGGATATATTGGTCCAATATTAAGTTTTTGGGGCTTACACACTAATTAACATCTATGCTAAATTTTGGGTATATAATTGTTTACTATGGTTGTATTCGGAAAATAGTATTGCAGAATATCAACATATGAGCTCCCTTGTTCTGCCATTTTACAGGCACCATATTGGCTTAAACCTATATTTTCTCCATAACCGTAAACTGTAAATATATATTTATCGTCTTTACATTCAAGTTCAAAAGTATTGCTTCTTAAATTTGCTATATCGCACAGTTCTTTTCCTTTTATACTTTTATTGCCGATTTTTAATGATAATACAGCACCGTAATCATTTTTTTCAAAATCACTTATATTTTTTTGATAATCTTTATCATATTTGTAGTCATTATATTTTTTCTTTATTGCCTTGTTAAATTCATCATAGGTAAGGCTGACAGTGGTTTTGTAATTATTTGCTGTTGTATCAAACGGGGAAGGTACATTTATGAGATAGGGTATTTCATCACCATAAATTTCTTGATAGCTCTCAGTTGTTCCTGAAGATATTTCAAAATACTTTGTCATTGCCGGTTTATTATTATATAAAACAAATGTGTCAATAACCTCTTTAACATTTTTTTCTATTATCCCATAGCTTTCAATAAAAGTGTCACCCCATTTTTCTTTTATATCATTTTTATTTGCGTATATTTCCCATATTTGGCTGTTGCATTCAAAATCATAATCTTTATTATTTTTTCTGCTTTCACTTCTCAAATAAGAATAATATGTATGTATGACTATAGCCTGCGCCTTTAATGCCTCACTTGGAATATCACTTTCTGTCTCTGTTGCCAATGCACCGCAGCAAAAGTCATAATCATTTACAGTTATCACTTTGTTAACAGCTCTATCATAAATTTTAAAACTATTGCTTTGTGATAAAGAACTGTTACTGTTTGTTGAAATTTCAGTGTTATTTTCAGCAGCATTTGAAGGTGGGCTTGTTGTTATACTTGCTGCAGTTTGTACATTATCGTTTGTTTTTCCTATAGCAATAGAAATTAACGGAATAGTTGCTATTAGTAAAACTGTAAATATTATTGTAAAAATACTGCTCTTCATAAAATTATCATTCCTTTTCTTAATACAATGTAAATATGTAATTTTTGTATTGACAACTTCTGCATATTAGAATAAAATTAAGATTACTGACAAGTTATTCTTATATAAATATTTATTAACTTTCAATAACTATTATGATTTATATATCTAGAAAATTTTTCACAATTTAATATCAGAGGTGTAAGTATGAAAATTAAGTTTTCGTGGATTCCATTTATTCCTGTTGCAGTATTATCCATTATTTTAAGGGTTTATCAAAAATTTTTTATTGATATGGGTATAGACACAGGCTTTATTAGCACCGAGGTTGCCTGGGTAGCCTACACAGCATTAATTGCACTATTATTTTTGGTGCTTATTATTTTATCCTGTGCTGACAGAAAAACTTCTCCATATTATAAACCAGGTTTTAATCTTTTAGCAGGATTATTTGGTGTTGTTGCAGCCGCAATTATTATTTTTAATTCCGGTGTAACCATAGGCGGTATAGCAAGCGATACATCATCAGCTAATGCAGGGTCAATTATTGACGCTTTATTTGGCGTTGTTGGTGGCTGTGCAATACTGATTATGGCAATTTCATCTTTTTCAGGTAAAAATTTGGCAAAGAAAATCGGTATTTTTTCAATAGCGGCTCCGTTGTGGTGTTGTGTAAGATTAGTAACAACATTTATTTCTTATAAAGAGCAATCTGTACATGCTATTGATATGACAAATCTTTTCTTTATGTCATTTATGACACTGGCGTTGTTCCATTTAGCATTAATTTATCAGGGTATAGCCTGTAAAAATCCTGTAAAGTCTGCTTTAGTTTATGGTATGCCTGCTTTCATTATTACAATTGTTTATGCTGTTGCAAATGCAATTGACCAAGTTACTAAAACAGGTAATTATGACATAATGGGTTCACTGGATATTATCAGCTTTGTACTTCTTGCATTCTATATTTTGTTTATGTTGATAGAGCTAACAGGTAATGCAGTCGAAAAAGAAGAAATTGAACCGATAAGTGAAGAGAATGATAAGATTTTAAATAAAGATAACAATAATAAGGACGAGATACAAGAAGAAGAGGCAAAAATGTTTTCTGCTAACCATGTTGATATAACAGATGTTGATGATAATGTAAATGAAGAGCTTGATAATGTTGATGATGTTATTGACGCAATGGAAAAGGAGGATAAAGACCCTGAAAAGCTAAATCCTTTGTCACAAGAGTATTTTGACAGTAAAGCAGCCACTGTTTCTGAAAATGATGAAATATCTCAAAGTCTTGCAGAAATCGATAAGCTTATTAATGAAATCAATGCAGAATAAAACTGCTTTAAAGTACATTCATGCAATGCGCAGAATGTACTTATTTTTTTACTAAGGATACATTTATTAAACACACAAGATAAACATTTTTACCATACTTGAATTTGTAATTGAAAAAGGGTAAAATAATAACATATTTAATAAGGGTGATATTATGACATTTGATGATGCAAAAATAAAGGTACTTCAACTTACTCAGCAGTTGAAGTACCATAATGATAAATATTATAATCAGGATACACCTGAAATTTCTGATTATGAGTATGATATGTTATTAAGACAGTTGGAACAGCTTGAAGACGAATATCCTCAACTAAAAAAAGAGGATTCTCCTACTAACCGTGTAGGAGGAAAAGCCTCTGAAAAATTTTCAAGTGTAATTCATACAGTTCCAATGGAAAGTCTGCACGACTCTTTTTCACATTCAGAGCTTCGTGAATTTGACCAGCGTGTAAGACAATCAGTCGGTGATGTTGAATATGTTGTAGAACCTAAAATAGACGGTTTATCAGTTTCATGTGAATATGAAAATGGCATATTTGTAAGAGGTTCAACCCGTGGTGATGGTATAACAGGTGAAGATATAACCGAAAATTTGCTTACAATTAAATCGTTACCCAAAAGGTTAAAAAATGTCATTCCCTTTTTAGAGGTTCGCGGTGAGGTTTACATGAGTAAACCAAGCTTTATAAAGCTTGTTGAAGAACAGGAGCTTAACGATGAAAAACCTTTTAAAAATCCTCGCAATGCTGCTGCAGGCTCGCTAAGGCAAAAAAACTCCAAGGTAACAGCAAAACGTAACCTTGATATTTTTATTTTTAATATTCAGCAAATAAATGGTGTGCAGCTTAACTCTCATAAAGAATCATTGGATTTTTTGGTACAATTAGGCTTTCCTGTACCTACCTCATACAAATTGTTTAACAATATTGAAGATGTGATAAATGATATTGAAAAAATAGGCAATACAAGAGGTGATTTACAGTATCAAATTGATGGTGCTGTTATAAAAATTAATAGCTTTTCGCAGCGCAACCTTTTGGGAAGCACTGCAAAATTTCCTAAATGGGCAGAAGCATATAAATATCCGCCAGAAGAAAAAGAAACAAAGCTTATAGATATTGAGGTTAATGTTGGCAGAACAGGTGCTTTGACACCAACAGGGATTTTTGAACCTGTATTTCTTGCAGGAACAACCGTCAGTCGTGCTGTGCTGCATAATCAGGATTTTATTTCAGAGCTTGATTTGCGCATTGGCGATACAGTGCTTATTCGTAAAGCAGGTGAAATTATACCAGAGGTTGTTGCTGTTACGGCTCATGCAGAAAATTCAGTGCCGTACACTTTGCCGACAGTCTGTCCTTCTTGTGGAAGTCAGGTATATAAGGAGGAAGACGAGGCTGTATTGCGTTGTACTAATACAGAATGTCCTGCACAGCTCTTAAGACATCTGATTCATTTTGTATCAAGAGATGCTATGAATATCGACGGTTTGGGTGAGGCTGTATTGCGGCAACTGGTTGACAGCGGATTGGTAAATTCTCCTGTAGATTTGTACAAGCTTGAAAAAGAACAAATTATTAAGCTTGACAAAAAAGGTGAAAAATCAGCTGACAATTTATTAAAGGCTATAGAAAAATCAAAATCCAATCCGCTTTACAGAATAATATTTGCGTTAGGCATAAGACATATAGGCAACAAAAGTGCAAAGTTGCTTTGTAACGCACTGCTTTCGGTTGAAAACATAATGAATGCAGGCGCTGAAGAAATTTCTTCCATAGAGGGTTTTGGCGGTGTAATGGCTGAAAGCGTTGCAGAATATTTTTCGGTTCAGCAAAATAGAGAGCTCATTATGCAGCTTAGAACCTTAGGGGTACAAATGCTGCCACTTGAAAAGAAAACCGAAAACGGTGCTTTTACAGGTAAAACTTTTGTACTGACAGGTACATTGCCAACATTAAAACGCAGTGAGGCTTCAAAAATAATCGAAGAACTTGGCGGTAAAACCTCATCGTCTGTATCAAAAAAGACTGATTTTGTAGTTGCAGGTGAAGATGCCGGCAGTAAGCTAACAAAAGCACAGCAATTGGGCGTTACAATAATTACAGAAGAAGAATTGATTGCTATGAGTGATAAGAAGTAATATGGAGGATTGTGTTATGAAAAAATTTGTTTCTTTAATTTTACTTTCTATTATGATGTGTACAGCATTAGTAGGTTGTTCAAACAGCGACACAGCAAATAATGTTTCAGCTACCGAGGAAACATTACCAAGGTTAATTACTGACAACGGTTAAGGCAAAAACCGTATTTTAAAGGAGATTTGTAATGAGAAAAATATTATTTGTTTTATTAATATCATCTATTTTGTGCGGTACAGTTATTTCGGGTTGTGCAAGCAATGAAAAAGCATTAAGTTCAGACATAACTTCCGAAAAAGTCTCTGACACACCTGCTGAAAGCACAAGTGTGTCAGAAAATACAGCACCGTCACAGGCAATACTCCAACCAACAGAAGAACCTACAAAAGCTATTTTCGATGTCACCAAGGCGTACACGAGTAAACCCTATACTAATGATTTTGCATTAGAGCGTGTTGATGAACTACAGTATATTGATGACAATTCACTTTGTTATCTATGCTCCACAGAACCTTCTCCAATATTTTACGAAGGATTTTATCATGAGAATGACACATTTGAAAATGTGAATATGGAAACATATACATATGAAAGGGATAGCGAAACACTGCGTAAATATTGTGATACCTACGAATATTCCATACTTGCCAGCGCAGGAGCGTTGCGTGTTATTGACAGCTTTGTCTATACAGATTCTTCTAATGACCGAATGTTGTACTATTGCTACTACACAATAACTAATTGGAGCGAAGGCGAAAGCTGTGATACTTTAAATTATTATCGCGATGTTATTACTGTGAATAAAGATAATACTATTGATGTTCAAAACAGAATTGCTATTAGAAAAGACCTTGAAATCCCAAAAGAAATTACAGGTGATCATGATTTTCATAATGTAATATAATATGTTGTTTATAAGCTGTATATAAATAAAGTGTATTTTTAATTATACAAATTGTTAAATCCAAGAAATTGCAAAAGCAATTTCTTGGATTTTTATTTTATTTTTTGTTCTACCTTTAGGTAGTTGTCCATATATATTATTAGACAAATCAAAAGGAGGAATTTTAAATGGATAATATCTATCTGACAGAAAGGTTTAATATGTGTGCAAGAAGTTTAAATCAAAGACTTGCACAATGTGTTTTAAAAATTCCCGACTACATAAAGGTACAAGCACAAGAAATTCATATTCGAGCCAACAAACCTGTTGCAATATACTGTGGTTCTGCAACTTATTATATTACTGCGAATAATCAGATTATTTCAGTTGGAACAAACGATATGGAAAATATGCTTATTGCCACTCATCGTGATATTTATGAGTGCTTTCAAAATATTTGCTGTTACTCTGTTTATACCAGACAGTCTGAAATAAAAAATGGTTTTATAACTATGCGAGGTGGTCACAGGGCGGGCATTTGCGGTACAGCAGTATATGCAGAAAAAACTATTACAAATATTCGTGACATAACATCAATTAATCTTAGAATTGCAAAAGAGGTTAAAGGTTCAGCTAAAAAATTGCTTAATCGTATTGATATTACAAAGGGAGGTTTACTGCTGTGCGGTGTACCTTCAAGCGGAAAAACTACTGTGTTGAGGGATATATCAAGAATATTGTCAACACAAGAAAATATGAAGGTGTGTATTGTTGATGAAAGAGGTGAAATTGCAGGAGCATACTCAGGAGAAGCACAAAATGACATTGGTTTTTCAGATGTTCTTGACGGATACCAAAAGCCTGACGGCATTATGCACGCTGTTCGCTGTATGTCGCCACAGATTATTATATGTGATGAAATTGGTACTAATGAAGAAGCCCTAAGTATAAAAAACTGCTTAAACAGTGGTGTTAATGTTATTGCTTCCTTACACTGTGCAAATGCCCAGGAGCTTTTAACAAAGCCTCAGACGCAAAATTTGCTTTCAACAAACGCTTTTTCGTTTATTGCCTTTTTATCAGACCGAAAAACACCGGGTGTTATTAAAGAAGTTTATACATTAGAGGAGCTGAGAAGCTATGAAAGCAATAGGCAGCATTCTGCTGATAATAAGCACAACGGCCATAGGGTTTTATCTGTCAATAATGGTAAAACGCCGAATGAAGCTGTTTAAGGAATTGTCGCTGTTTGTTTCAAATGTATCTTCCAGCATCCGCTTTAGTGGTGCAGATATAGCTACAGTTTTACAACAGGAATGTATTAATGTTGACATTCCATTTATAGAAACTGCCATACAATACCTGAAAAGCGGTATGTCTATGAGCGAAAGCTGGAGTACTTCAGTAGATAATATTCCTTTTGCTTATGGTTTATCAAAAGAAGATAAATCAATAATTAAACAATTCGGTGATAAACTGGGGGCAACAGACGTTTGCGGTCAAACAGAGCATTGCGAATATTTTAAAAACTCATTTAACGGCAGAGCAGAGTTGCTAAGCTCTCAATATAACAGTAAGGTAAAGGTTTATCGTTCGCTGGGCTTTTTTAGCGGTTTGGCGTTGGTATTAGTTATATTATAAAAGAAGTAAGGTTTATTTTTAACAAGGGTTGTGAATAAAAATGGATGTTGATTTAATATTTAAAATAGCTGCTATTGGCATTATAGTTGCCGTCTTAAATCAAGTGCTTATACGCAGCGGCAGAGAAGAGCAAGCTATGATGACTACCTTAGCGGGACTTATTGTAGTACTGCTTATGATAGTACAACAAATAAGCGGATTGTTTGACACCATAAAAACCCTGTTTGGTTTGTAGCTATGAATATAGTAGGAATATGCATAATAGCTGTTGTAGGTGCAATTTTGGCTATAACCCTTAAACAAACAACACCTCAGCTTTCGCTTGCTTTGGCATTGATTACAGGAGTTGTTATTTTAATTGCTATATGCTCGTTTTTGCCGACAGTTACAGATAAAATTAACCAACTTATGTCTGTAACGGGGGTAAAGCCTGAGTTTGCCGCTGTACTTTTTAAAGCTGTGGGTATATGCTTTTTGTGCCAGTTTTCTTCGGATATTTGCAAAGACGCAGGGCAGTCTGCACTTGCCGGCAGGGTAGAGCTTGCAGGTAAAATAATGATTTTAATTTCAGCTTTACCGCTAATGGAAGAGGTTCTTAACACAGCAACCTCCTTACTGGGCGGTTAAATAACGATAAAATGAAGAAGTTTATATTTATTATTACTATAGTTTTTCTTACTGCTTTTTCTTCAGTTACGGTATATGCCGATACTGAAAACCCGTCAGAGTACACAGAAGACGATATTTATAACACGCAGTACGAATTAAGCGGTGCTTCAAATTTAATCGATGAGCTTCCTAACGATGTTCAAAAGAAGCTTAAGGATATAGGTGTAACCTCTCCAAGCTGGCAGGAGCTTAATTCAATGTCTTTCTTTGATATTTTTAGCAGTATTATGAATACTGTAGAACAGCAAGCAGTTACCCCCCTTAACTGCGTTGTAAAAATTATGGGTGTTGTTATGCTTGTGGCGTTAATTAACAGTGTAAAATCCTCTATTGCATCTTCAACACTTACAAGCGTGCTTGATTCTGTAGCAGTGCTGACAGTAAGTATTATTTTAATACAGCCAATATGTCATACAATTGAATACAGTGCAACTATAATAAAGCTTTCAGCCGACTTTATGCTTGCTTTTATTCCTATTATGGTAGCCATAATGCTTACAATGGGACAATCTTTACAAAGTGCAGGCAACTACACAATAGTAATGGGGGCTGGTACGGTAGTATCGCAAATTTCTACCAATATATTAGTACCGCTTTTAAATACTTTTTTGGGAATGTCAGTTGTTAGCGGAATTTCACAAAAGGTTAATTTAAGCGGTTTTTGTGAACTTATCAATAAAGTGGTAAAATGGGTGCTTACATTTACAATGTCGGTTTTTACCGCAATTTTAACAATGCAAAGCATCATAACTTCGTCAGCAGATTCAGCAGGAACTAAGGCTACTCGTTTTGCCATAAGCAGTTTTGTACCGCTGGTTGGCGGTGCTTTAAGTGAGGCTTATCAGACTGTTCGCGGTTGTATGTCAATGTTGAAATCAGGTGTTGGAGTTTTTGCTATTTTGGCAACAGGCACAATATACATACCGGCTTTAACCTCTTGTGTTTTATGGTTAATTGCAATTAATATCGCTATTGCTTTGGCAGGCGTTTTTGATATGGGACAAATAATAAAGCTGTTAAAATGTGTAACCATTGTAATTAATGTTTTAATAGCAATTTTGCTTTGTTGTATGCTTATATTTATTGTTTCGTCAGCAATTATGCTTATGATAGGAGGTAACAGCTAATGGCAGGTATAACATCTTGGGCTGCTGCTGTATGTGCTGTAGCAGTTATATGTTCACTGTTTGAAATGCTTGCACCAACAGGCAGTACATCAAAAATGCTTAATTTTGTACTTGGTTTATTTTTAGTAGTGGCTGTTCTTGTACCATTTGCAAAGCTTATGAATTCCGATTTTTTAAAAAATGGCGATATAAATTTTGAACAACAGGAATTTGAACTGCCGCATCAAGCTGATAATCTTACCATAGCTGTAGGAAAATCAGCAATAGAAAAAATAGTGTCGCAATCGCTGAACGAAAAAGAAATTCCCTATAAAAAAATTGATGTTACTATGGATAGTTCAAATAATTCAAGCATAGATATGATAGTAGTTAATGTGTATGTAGAAAGCAAATACAGAAACCAATTGTATGAAATTCAAAATGCAGTTAAAGAAAAAACAGGAATAACACCTAATGTTTATGTGGGGTGATAACGTGGAAGAAAAAGATACATTAAGTATAATGTCAAGACTAAACAGCTTTACAAAAAACGAAAAATTTGTAAAGGTAATTGTTGCGGTCGGTTTAATTGGTATAGCGTTAATATTAATTTCAAACTTTTTTTCCACTAAATCAGAAAAGAAAAAGTCTGATGATAATGCTGTAGCGGTTACAAATGTAAGTCTTACAAAATATGAAAACGAGCTTGAACAAAATTTGGCGGAAATAATTAGCTCTATTAGCGGTGCGGGCACAACCAAGGTTTTAATTACAATGGACAGCACCGTTGAACAGGTATTTGCCACTAACAAAAATATGGCACAAAAAAACAGCAATAATACAAAGCAATCAGACACCTCAAACGATAAAGACCTTACAGCTGACAGCTCTTATGTAACAGTAGAACTGTCCGACGGTACGCAGCAAACAGTGTTGTTAAAAGAGGTACAGCCTAAGGTGCGAGGAGTGCTTGTAGTTTGCAGCGGCGGTGACAACAGTGTAGTAAAAGAAAAAATTATTGACGCAGTTACAAAAGCGTTAGATATATCATCATCAAAAGTCAGCGTAGCAGGGCTGGAGAAATAGGAGGAACAATATGAAATTAGGAAAAAAACAGCTTATACTAACAGGCTTAGTGCTTACATTAGGTGCAGCAGTTTACTTAAACTGGCAGTTTTCGAGTAATACAGACCTTTTAACAGGTGCAGACGCAGTCAGTGTTTCAAAAGAGCTTGGTCAGGCTGAGTTCGTTAATACATCCAGTGACAAAAAGGCAGGAGAATCAGCAACGCAAAATGAATCCGCCAGTGAAAAATCTAATCAATCAGAAAAATCAACTTCAACTACAAAATTAAATAGCGACGAATATTTTTCACAAGCTAAGGTAAACCGCCAACAAACGCAGGACGAAATTGCAGAAAAGACAAAGGAAATTCTTGAATCATCAGAGGAAAATGAAAGCGTTAAGGCAGAAGCCGTTGCAAAGGCAGCAGAGCTTGCCACTCTTATGGAGCAGCAAAATAATGTAGAAAGTCTTATAAAAGCTAAAGGTTTTGAAGAGTGTCTGGTTTTTATACAAAACGGTGAATGCAGCATAGTTGTGAAAGATAGCGATTTTACAGCAGATGACGCACTTGTTATTAAAGATGTAGCTACAGGGCAAACCGGCATATCAGTTGACAAAATAAAAGTAACATCTGTTTAATTAATAAGAATTTTTCTTTATAATTGAGTATATATTTAAGCAAAATTTCCACCTTATTTCAGAAATATCTGATAAGGTGGAAATTTTTTTAAAAAAAGTGGGACATTTTATGTGCTTTTAGGATATTATTAGTGAAAGGCCTTTCAAAAAGTCAAAAGGAGGTTTTGTGCTTGACTGATGAGCATTTTACATATATTGCAAAAAAATATGCAGACACCATTTTCCGAATAGCATTTAACTATTGCAAAAATAGAACAGATTCTGATGACATAGTGCAGAACGTTCTTTTGAAGTATTATAAATCTAAAAAGGATTTTCAAAATGAAGAACATATAAAGAACTGGTTAATTCGTGTAGCAGTAAACGAATGCAAAAAACTTCTTATTTCACCTTTTAAGAAGAATATCGTTTCGATGGACGAACTTGGCGAGCTGTCCTTTGAACACGAAGAAGAAAGCGAATTGTACTATGCTGTAATGAATTTAAAACAAAACTACAGAATGGTGGTTTATATGTACTACTACGAGGATTTTTCCGTGGATGAAATAGCTGAAATTCTTAAAGAAAATCCTTCAACTGTCAGAACTCGTTTAATGCGTGCAAGAAAAAAGCTTAAGGAACAACTAGAGGAGGTTTGGGCAGATGGGCAATAAAGATTTATTTAAAAAAACTTTTTCAAATTTAAAAGTGACAGATGATGTAATAACGGAGGTCATTAAAATGAAAGACAATAAAAAAGTTAAAAAATTTCCTGCAAAAGGCATATTAGTAGCTGCTGCTTGTTTGACAACAATATTATGTACAGGTGTTGTAGCAAACGCTGCAACAAATGGTGAATTGGTTGGTTCCATATTAAAGGTTACAGATCATCTTGGTATTACACATACATATACCCTTGAAGAAGTAGATGACGATATGGTTATTTGGTCTTCTAATGATAAAGACGGTGACCAAAACAAGTTTTATTGTTTAGAATCCTCAGATCCGGGAAAAACAGATGAAGAAAAGGTAAAAGATACTGAAGAATATCTGAAGAGCGATGAATACAAATTAGATAGCGAAAGACACAGTATAATGGATGAGTATGCAGAAAAAGAACCGGGTACATATCAAGTTACTGATTCACAAGATAATGAATATACTGTTGTTGTCGAAAAAGACGGTAATGTAACATTGAGCAGCACAGATGATGAAGAACTGTCAGAAACTGATGAGGATGCTATAACCCAGCGTATTAAAACTATTGAAGTTGATGATTCTTCAAATAATACTGCTTCGAGTTCAGAGATTACAAAATAATTAAAAAAGTTCATAAAACACTTGACTTTTAACATATACTTTGATATAATCTTTTAAGAAAATAAAGTAAAGCAGATATGCTTTCACCTATGGAGTTCCGTCTTGCATGGGTCAATCATTTTAGATTATGCACTGTTGTGTAGGTTTTATTGTGTTTGATTGCGGGCGGAAAATATCTGCCCGCATTTTTATTTCTTATATTTTTTTGGAGGTGCTTACCCATTAGCAATAAGGAACTACAGATTAACGACGAAATCCGAGACAAAGAAGTAAGAGTTATAGGCTCAGACGGTTCTCAGCTTGGACTTATGCCTGCCATAAAGGCGTTGGAGATTGCAGAGTCGCATAACCTAGATTTGGTTAAAATTGCGCCTCAGGCAAAACCACCTGTTTGCAAGATTATGGACTATGGTAAATATCGCTTTGAACAAGCAAAGCGTGAAAAAGAGGCTAAGAAAAATCAACGAGTAATTGATGTTAAAGAAATCAGACTTTCACTTAATATTGATACTCACGATTTTAACACTAAGGTTAACCAAGCAACAAAGTTTATTAAAAATGGTAATAAAGTAAAAGTTTCTATCCGCTTCCGTGGAAGAGAGATGGGTCACCCTGAAATCGGTCATGAAAATATGGGACGATTTGCACAGGCTATGGACGAAGTAGCGGTTGTGGAAAAACCTGCAAAGCTTGAAGGCCGCAATATGCTTATGTTCCTTGCTCCAAAGACAGGCAAATAATTACAAAAATCAAGGAGGATAATATTATGCCAAAGATTAAAACACACAGTGGTGCAAAAAAACGCTTTAAAGTTTCTAAGAACGGTAAAGTAATGCGTGCACACGCTAATAAGAGACATATTCTTAACAAAAAGACAACAAAGCGTAAGAGAGGTCTAAGAAAGAGTGTTGTTGCTGACAAGACAAATGTAGCACAATTAAAGAGACTAATCCCTTATAAATAATTAAGAATTTTAACTTATTGATAAATAACCAAATATGGAGGTAAAATAATATGGCACGTATTAAAGGTGCGATGATGACTCGCAAGAGAAGAAAAAAAGTTTTAAAGTTGGCTAAAGGTTACTGGGGTTCTAAGAGCAGACACTTCAAAATGGCTAAGCAGGCTGTAATGAAGAGCGGTAACTATGCATATATTGGACGTAAACAAAGAAAAAGAGATTTCCGCAGATTATGGATTACTCGTATTTCAGCTGCTTGTAAAGCAAACGGTACAAACTACTCAACATTTATGAATGGTCTTAAAAAGGCAGGCGTTACACTTAACAGGAAGATGCTTTCCGAAATTGCCATTGCTGACCCTGTTGCTTTTTCAAAACTTGTTGAGCAGGCTAAAAACGCTTAATTAATAAATTATAGTTTGTTTGGTTAATCAAACAGCTTTTTAGGGGCAATACCACACAATGCCGTTTTGGCTATATTGTACGGTGTTGCCCTAGTGTATATTTGATAAACTTATTGGGGTGACTTTATGCTGCATATATCCAGCAAAGATAACAACACGGTTAAGCATGTTTCAAAGCTTATAAAAAGCTCGGCTTACCGCAGTGTCTGCAATGAATTTGTAATAGAAGGAATACGCCTTTGTATTGACGCACTTGAAAGCGGTGTAGAAATTACTATGTTAGCATTTTCACAACAGGCATTAAAAAAATATAAAGAGCAAGCCGATAAATTGCTTGAAATTTGCGAAAGCACCTTTATTTTTTCGGACAAGCTGTTTTCTCAAATTTCAGACACTAAGTCGCCGCAGGGTGTTTTATGTGTATGTAAAATAGATGATAAAAATTTTAACATACATCAAGGCGGTTTTTACCTTGCTTTGGAACATATACAAGATCCATCTAATATGGGTACAATCCTACGTACAGCAGAAGCGCTGGGGGTGCGTGGTGTTGTTCTCACATCAAATTGCTGTGATGTTTATTCTCCTAAAGTGCTTCGCGGAACAATGGGCGCAGTTTTTAGAATGCCTGTTATGTTTTGTGACAGTCTTGAAGGAATAATTAATATATGTCACCAAAATGATATTACTACAATTGCAACGGTAGTAGGCAACACTGCACGTTCTATTACAAAACTGACAAGCAGTGAAAAAAAACATTGTTTGTTAATAATAGGCAATGAAGGTAACGGCATTGAACAGGGAACTATTGATAAATGTCGGCTAAAAGTTACTATACCAATGCTTGGCAGAGCTGAGTCGCTTAATGCCTCTGTTGCTGCAGCAATTTCTATGTGGGAAATATTAAGGGGGCAGCAGGAATGTCAGATACTTTAATTTATTGGGTATGGCTTCAAAAAGCTTTAGGTTACTGCAACCCCAAGGTGAAAACGGTGTTAAGATTTTATTCTTCTGTAATAGATTTTTATGAGGGTGGCCAACAGGAATGGCTTTTGTGCGGGTGTTTCACAAAAACTGAATTTAACAATCTTTGTTCGGTAACTCTTGATGATGCCAAAATAATTATAGACCAATGTAATAAGTTAGGTTATAAAATGATTACACCTGATATGCCTGAATACCCTCAGCAGTTAAAAGAAATTTACGAACCACCATCAGTTCTTTATATTAATGGTGCTTTACCTGATATAGATAGTATATTATCTATAGGTATAGTAGGTACACGAAACGCAACCAATGTAGGTAAAAAGTTGGCATACTCAATAGGTTATGACCTTGCTAAATCCGGAGTAACTGTTGTAAGCGGCGGTGCATTAGGTATAGACAGTTCCGCCCATAACGGTGCATTAATGGCGCAGGGTACTACAATTTGCGTGCTTGGATGCGGTATTAATTACAACTACCTTATGACAAACGCACAAATGCGAAGTAAAATTGCACAAAACGGTGCTGTTATTTCAGAGTATCCGCCTGATACACCACCTCAAAAATATAGCTTTCCAAAGCGCAACAGAATAATTTCTGCACTTTCACAAGGAGTGTTGGTAGTAGAAGCAGGTGAAAAAAGCGGTGCATTAATTACTGCAAAAACGGCATTACAGCAAAATAAAGATGTTTTTGCAATACCCGGTGATGTTACCAATGCCTTTGCTTTTGGTACCAATTTGTTGATAAAGCAAGGTGCAATTCCTGTAACAAATGCACAGGAAATAATAAATGAATATTCTGCAAAATATTCAATTACTTTAGAAGAGCCATTGCCACCTGAGCAGATTAGTGATAATATAATAAACAGTATTCCGACAGGAGGCAGAAAAAATGTATCTTCAAAAAAAGATGTTTTTTCTTCTGAAAATATTAATCATAAAAATTTAGGAATAAATAGTGACAATAACAGTAAACTTAATACAAACACATCTTTTTATAATAATATTGATTTAAAAAAAGAACTTGTTGATGTTTCTGGAAATGCAAAAATTATATACGACATTATTTTTGAAAATCCGTCAACCGTTGACGATATAATAGTAAAAACAAAATTATCAACAGCTAAGGTTATGCAGGCTCTCACAGAGCTTGAGCTTGAGGATGCTGTTACAAGAAAATCGGGCGGAGTATATGCTTCCGTTTGATTTAAGGAGGATATTATGTCAAAATTAGTAATAGTGGAGTCACCTGCTAAAGCTAAAACAATAAAAAAATATCTTGGCAACGACTATGAGGTTGTTGCCTCAATGGGTCATATAAGAGATTTACCTGCTAAAAGATTAAGCGTAAATGTGCGTAAACATTTTGAACCGAATTATGAAATCATTGAAAGTAAAGAAGAACTTGTGCATAAACTGGAAAAGGCTGCCAAAAAAGCTGACTGTGTTTACCTTGCAACCGACCCTGATCGTGAGGGTGAGGCTATTTCATGGCATTTAGCGTATATATTAGGTTTAGAATTGTCGGATAAAAACAGAGTAGAATTTAACGAAATTACAAAAACAGGTGTTAAAAGCGGTATGAGTAATCCACGCAGTATTAATCAGGATCTTGTTGATGCACAGCAAGCGAGAAGAATACTTGACAGATTGGTAGGTTATAAGCTAAGCCCGTTTTTATCCCGAAGCATACGCCGCGGCCTATCAGCCGGCAGAGTACAGTCTGTGGCAGTTAAACTAATAGTTGACAGAGAAAAACAGATTAACGACTTTAAACCTGAGGAGTATTGGTCAGTTGACGCTAAATTTATTCCAAAGGGCAGCCGAAAGGTTTTTGCAGCCGCTTTATATGGTACTGTAGAAGGCAAATTGAAAATAACAAATGGTGATGATGCAAAAAAAATTGTTTCAGAACTTGAGAATGAAGAATTTAAAATTATAAAGCTGCGAAATGGTACACGAAAAAAGCAGCCTGCACCTCCTTTTACAACTTCAACACTTCAACAGGAGGCGTCTCGTAAGCTTAATTTTCAGTCACGCCGTACAATGAAGGTTGCACAAGAACTGTATGAAGGTGTTGAAATTCCTGACCTTGGGGCTGTTGGTCTTATTACCTATATGAGAACAGACTCGTTAAGAATTTCTAATGACGCAATTGCGGAGGTTACAGAATATATTAAAGATAGATGGGGCGAAAAATATTTACCTAAAGCTCCAAGAGTATTTAAGTCAAGAGCAAATGCGCAGGATGGTCACGAAGCTATACGTCCTTCAATGCCGTCACTGGCTCCTGAACAAATTAAAGGCAGCTTGACTAATGACCAGTATAAGCTATATAAATTAATATGGGAACGTTTTACAGCTTGCCAAATGGCTGAATGTGTACAAAAAACAACCAGTGCAGACATACAAGGTGGAAAGTATATTTTCAAGGCTACAGGCTATCGTGTGGATTTTGAGGGTTTTACAACACTTTATGTAGAGGGTCAAGATGCTGCTGAAGAGAAAAAAACAGAATTGCCTCCGCTTGAAAAAGATATGCTTGTACGTGTAAAAGAAATTATACCTAACCAACACTTTACACAGCCGCCTGCTCGCTATACAGAAGCAACATTAATTAAAGCGCTTGAAGAAAACGGAATCGGAAGACCGTCTACATATGCGGCTACTATTTCTACCATTACTTCAAGAGATTATGTAAAGCGAGAGGGGAAAACGCTTTATCCTACTGAGCTTGGCGAAGTAACAACAAAGCTTATGCTTGAACATTTTCCAAAAATTGTAAATGTTAAATTTACAGCTCAAATGGAAGAAAATCTTGACAAAGTTGAACACGGTGAAGAACAGTGGGTTAAGGTGTTAGAGGACTTTTATGGAGATTTCAACGAAACTCTTAAAAAAGCAAAAGAAAATACAAAAGATGTAAAAATTAAAATTAAAGAAGAAGAAACCGATATAGTTTGCGAAAAATGTGGCAGAAAAATGGTTGTAAAAACAGGCCGGTACGGCAAGTTTATTGCTTGTCCGGGTTATCCTGAATGCAAAAATGTAAAGAATTTCGTTGAACCGGTAGGAGCAAAGTGTCCAAAATGTGGTGGCGATGTTATTGTAAGAAAGTCAAAACGTGGCAGAATATTTTATGGTTGTAATAATTATCCTGACTGTGACTTTGTTTCGTGGACAGAACCAACTAATGAAAGATGCCCACAGTGCGGGGGTGTTCTTTACAAAAAGAAAGGTAAAGTGCCTAAGCTTTACTGTGCTGCAGAGGGCTGTGGCTTTACAAAAAATTACGAGGAAGAACAGTAAATTTTATGAGTATAAAAGTTATAGGTGCAGGCTTGGCAGGTTGTGAAGCTGCATGGCAAATTGCCAATAGAAATATAAAAGCAGAGCTTTATGAAATGAAGCCTAATAAAAAAACGCCGGCACACCACAGCAATAACTTTGCAGAACTGGTTTGCTCCAACTCCTTAAAAGCAGCAAGGCTTGCAAGTGCTGCAGGTATGCTAAAGCAGGAAATGCGTATGCTTAATTCTTTGCTATTAAAATGTGCTGATGTCTGTAGTGTAAGTGCAGGCGGTGCTTTAGCTGTAAACAGAGATGATTTTTCAAATATGGTAACCGAAAAAATAAAGAATCATCCTAATATTACAATAATCGAGGAAGAAATCACCGCCCTGCCGAATGAGGGAATATCTGTAATAGCAACAGGTCCTTTAACGGCAGATATGCTTGCAAATGATATAAAAAATAAATTTGGCGGTGCTTTAAGCTTTTTTGATGCGGCTGCACCAATAGTAACAGCTGAATCAATAGATTTTGAAAGTGCTTTTTTTGCCAGCCGCTATGACAAGGGCAGTGGTGATGATTACATCAATTGCCCTATGAATAAAGAAGAATATGAACTTTTTCACACAGAACTTGTAAATGCACAGCGTGCACCATTGAAAGATTTTGATGTTCAAAATCCTAAAGTTTATGAAGGATGTATGCCAATAGAGGTAATGGCACAGCGTGGGGCAGACACCATTAGGTTTGGTCCTATGAAGCCTGTAGGACTTAAAGACCCAAAAACCGGTCACAGACCATGGGCTGTTTTACAATTGAGAAAAGAAAATAATGAAGGTACTCTTTATAATTTGGTTGGATTTCAGACCAACTTGAAATTTTCTGAGCAAAAACGTGTATTTTCACTTATTCCCGCTCTTAGAAATGCAGAGTTTGTCAGATACGGTGTAATGCATCGCAACACATTTATAAATTCTCCTGCACTGCTTAATTCTGACTTTTCTTTAAAAGAAAACCCTAAAATGTTTTTTGCCGGTCAAATGACAGGTGTAGAGGGGTATATGGAATCTGGCAGCAGCGGACTTATGGCAGGTATTAATGCCGCCAGGTTATATTTAGGAGGCAGTACAGTAACTTTACCAAATGTTACCATGATAGGTTCTCTGTCTGCTTACATCAGCAATCCAACTGTAACTAATTTTCAGCCAATGGGTGCAAATATTGGTATATTGCCTCAACTTGACGAGCAAATAAGAGATAAAAAGCTAAAAGCAGAAAAGCATGCCCAGCGTTCTTTTACTGCTCTTGAAAAATTTATAACTGTTAATAATATATAATAAAATTTTGTAACATGTGTGCAAAATTTTATTTAGAAAAAACCGAGGTTTTATTATATGAAAATAATAGTAGATGCGTTTGGCGGCGATAATGCCCCCCTTGAAATCATTAAAGGCTGCGAAATGGCAGTTAATGATTTTGGTATAGAAATAATACTTACCGGCAACAAAAGTATTATAAAGAAAACGGCCATAGAAAACTGTATTTCATTAAACAATATAAAAATAATACATACTGATGTTGTTATAGCGCCTGATGATGACGCTTCGGTAGTCGTTAAAGAAAAGAAAAATTCATCAATGGGCATGGGTTTTCAATTACTTGCAAACGGAGAAGGCGATGCTTTTGTTTCGGCAGGAAATAGCGGTGCTATTGTAATGGGCAGCAGTCTAATAATTAAACGTATAAAAGGCGTAAAACGCCCTGCTTTTGCGCCTATTATGCCTAAATCTCAGGGGTGCTTTATGTTGGCTGACGGCGGTGCAAATAACGAAGTTCGTGCCGATATGTTACAGCAATTTGCAATTATGGGTTCAATTTACATGAACAAGGTAATGGGCATCAATAATCCCCGTGTTGGTCTTGCAAATGTGGGTACTGAAGAGCATAAAGGCGGTCCTCTTCAGCAGGAAGCTTATGAACTTCTTAAAAAAAGCCCTGTAAACTTTATAGGCAATGTTGAAGGCAGAGATATTCCGGCTGACGGTTGTGACGTTCTTGTTACAGATGGCTTTAATGGAAATTTAATTTTAAAAACCTACGAAGGTGTAGCCCTTGAGCTTATGGGCAAAATTAAGGAAATCTTTAAAAAGAATGTCAAAAATAAATTTGCTGCTGCAATAATTATGAACGACCTGAAGGTGCTTGCAAAAGAAATGGACTATCATGAATACGGCGGTGCCGCTATTATGGGGGTAAACAAGCCTGTGTTTAAGGCTCATGGAAGTTCAAAGGCTAAAACAATAAAAAGTGCTCTAAGACTTACAAAACAGTTTGTAGAGGGCAATGTTATTAAAGAAATAAGCACCAATATCGCAGATTTATAAAAAACAAATTTTTGAAAGGAGTCTTTTAAGTGGTAGAGCTTCAGAAAACTCTAGGTTATACTTTTAAAGACATTAATTATTTAAAAACAGGATTAACACATTCTTCTTATGCAAATGAAAATAAAAAACTGCACATTAAGTGTAATGAGCGTCAGGAATTTTTAGGAGACGCTGTTTTAAGCATTGTTGTATCTGATTATATTTATAAAAATTGTCCCTCATTGCCTGAAGGGGATCTTACTAAATTAAGAGCGGCATTAGTTTGCGAAAAATCTCTTGCGGGTTATGCACGCTCAATTAACCTTGGCAAGTATTTACTTTTGAGTAAGGGCGAGCGACGCTCAAACGGACAAGACCGTCCATCAATTTTGGCAGACGCTTTTGAATCTATAATAGCCGCCATTTATTTAGACGGAGGTATGGAAGAAGCAAGGAAGTTTGTATTAAAGTTCGTTGTGCCCGACATAAAAAGTGCTAAGCCTATAAGGTTTAAAGATTATAAGACACAACTTCAGGAGATTATTCAGAAAAATCCTGAGGAAAAATTGGAATATGTACTTATTGGTGAAAGTGGTCCTGACCATGACAAGCATTTTGTTGTAGAGGTTCATTTAAACAGCAATATAATTGGAAAAGGCGGCGGTAGAAGCAAAAAAGAAGCAGAACAACAAGCCGCACGAGAAGCACTGGGGTTGATGGGATATTGAAGCATTCAAACCTAGCCATTTTTGTCCCTCATAATGGTTGCCCACATTGCTGTTCATTTTGTAATCAAGTAAAAATTACAGGTCAGCAAAAACAACCTACACCTCAGGATGTTACAAACGCTGTTGAAATAGCAATTAAAAGTAAAGGACATAGTCCTGAACATTCTGAAATTGCATTTTTTGGAGGTAGTTTTACAGCTATTGAGCGCTGTTATATGCTGCAACTTTTAAAAACTGCTTACAGGTATATCAAAGATAAGCAGTTTATCGGTATTCGCATTTCTACCCGTCCTGACTATATAGATGATGAAATATTAGGCTTATTAAAAGAGTATGGTGTTACCTCAATAGAACTTGGTGCACAAAGTATGTGTGACGATGTTCTTACACATAATATGAGAGGACATAGTGCACACGATGTTGTAAAGGCTTCGCACCTTATTAAAAGCTACGGTTTTAATCTTGGTCTTCAAATGATGACGGGGTTATATAAAAGCACTGTGGAAAAGGATATTTATACAGCACAGCAGCTTTGCAGCTTGCAGCCGGCAACGGTAAGAATTTATCCGACTATAATTATGGAAAACACCATGTTGGCAGAATACTATACAAGTGGTGAATACACCACGTATACTTTAGAAAAAACGGTAAGCCTTTGTGCTAAGCTGCTTACTATGTTTAAAAATAATAACATAAAGGTTATTCGCCTTGGTTTACATAGCACACCTGACATTGCAAATGGAATGGTAGCAGGTCCTTGGCATCCTTCAATTGGAGAACTTTGTGTGTCAAGAGTTTACAGAAATAATATAGAAAGCTATATAAAAAATAATGCTCTTTCAAAAGGAGAATACACAGTTAAAATAAACAATAAAGAATTTTCAAAATATCTAGGTCAAAAAAGAAGCAACCTATTATATTTTGCTGATATGGGTTATAATCTTAAGTTTATAGGTACTGATATTCCCAAAGGAGATTTTATATTTATGTAATAAAATTTTAATATTAAGGAGCGATTGTGTGGTTAGACTTGCAAAAGAAAATGAACTGAAAAAAGTAAATGAAATAAGACAGCAGGTGCATATGCTGCATTATAGCGGTCGTCCTGATATTTTTACAGAAAATTTCAGCAATGAACTGCATGATAGTATATATTCTTTTTTTAACGGCGAAAGCTCAGATGTAATTGTTGCTTTAAAAGATAACAAAATATGTGGTTTTGCTTGTGTGAAATATGTTGCTAAGCCAAGTTCACCATACACTAATGAGCGAAGTTATTATAATGTTGTAGAATTTGGTGTAGATGAACATGCACAACGACATGGTATTGGCACCGAGCTTTTTACTTATATAAAACAAAGTGCGTCTGACAAAGGCTTTGATAAAATAGAGCTTGATGTGTGGGAATTTAATGAAAGTGCTTTAAAATTTTATGAAGCAGCAGGTTTTGTTACATACAGAAGGTATTTGGAATTTAATATATAAATTTAAATAAATTGGAGTTAAAACATTGTTATTAAAAGCGTTAGAAATTCAAGGTTTTAAAACCTTTCCGGATAAAACTAAATTAACATTTGACAAGGGCATAACATCAATTGTAGGTCCTAACGGCAGTGGTAAAAGCAATATCAGCGACGCAATCCGCTGGGTTTTAGGCGAGCAGTCACCAAAAGCTATTCGCTGTTCTAAGATGGAAGATGTTGTCTTTAACGGAACTGACAACCGCAAAAAATTAGGCTATGCTGAGGTTACACTTTCTTTTGAAAACAAGGACAGAACACTTGCATATGATGGTGACGAGGTGTCTATAACCAGACGATATTATCGTTCAGGTGACAGTGACTATATGATAAACAAAGCTGCTGTTCGCCTTAAAGATATTCACGAGCTTTTTATGGACACCGGCTTGGGCCGTGACGGTTATTCAATGATTGGTCAGGGTAAGATTGACAGTATTGTTGCCTCAAAAAGTGAAGACAGACGAGAGATTTTTGAAGAAGCTGCAGGTATTTCCCGTTACAGGTACAGAAAGCTTGAGGCTGAACGTAAGCTAAAGGGTACAGAAGAAAACCTTGTTCGTTTGCGTGACATTTTAACTGAGCTTGACGACCGTATAGGTCCTCTTGAAATTCAGTCAAAAAAAGCCGAGGCGTTTTTAGAATACTCCAATGAAAAAAAGGAACTTGAAATTGCTTTATGGCTAAACACAATAAAGCAGTCAGCTACCGTTTTGCGTGAACAGGAAGAAAAGCTTGAAATTGCACGCAGTCAGCATTTGGCAGCAGAAGAGGCTCTTGAACAAATTCAAAAAGAAAGCGAAGAGCTTTTTTTACAAAATGGTAAGCACCTTTCTTTAATTGATGAAATAAGAAAAGAAATTTCATCATATAATCAGCAAATCTCTGATAAAAAAGCTAATATATCAGTGTCAGAAAATAATATTGTACATAACAACGAGAATATTAAAAGGGTACAGTTAGAAATTGACTCTCTTACAACCTCTTCAAAGGATACCGAAAAGGAAATAAAAGAAAAAAGAATTAAAATTGAACAACATAAAGAAAATATTTCTGTATTGCAAAAACAATATGCAGAAATAGAAAACAATCTTAATGAAATTAATCTTAACGTAAGTAAAAATTCTGATTTATTGCAGGAAATTTCTTTAAGCCTTACAAAGCTAAGTGCAAAGGCAGCAGATATTAAAGTGTCTGCCATGACAAGTATGGCATCTGTAAGTGAGGCAAAAGAGAGAATTAATAATCTTAACCGCACAAAGCAAATTAAGTTAGAACAGCTTAGTAAGCTGGAAAAACAATGCGAAGATTATCAAAATATGTTTGCTGATACTTCATTACTAACAGAAAAGCTTGATAACGCACTTGCAGGCTGTCAGCTTAAGCTTGCTTCAAAATTAACCAAGCGTGAAAATCAGAAAGAAGCTTCTGACAAGCTTACTCTTGATTATCAAGAACGTATTCGCCGTGTAAGAATGCTAGAGGATCTCGAAAGAAATATGGAGGGCTTTTATAACAGTGTAAAAATTGTTATGAAAGAGGCTCAAAAAGGATCTCTGCAAGGTATTCATGGACCTGTTTCAAGGGTTATTAATGTTCCGTCACAATACACAGTGGCTATCGAAACAGCACTGGGCAATTCAATGCAGCATATTGTAACTACAGACGAAAACAGTGCGAAAGCTGCTATTAATTATCTTAAACAACGTGACGGCGGCAGAGCAACCTTTTTACCTTTAACTACAATTAAAGGTTACCAGTTAAATGAAAAGGGTCTTGAAGCTTGCCAGGGCTTCGTTGGTACAGCATCGGCGCTTTGCAGCTGTAACCCACAGTACAGTGGTATTTTAAACTCGCTACTAGGCAGAATAGTAATTGCAGATAATCTAAATAATGCTGTTACTATTGCAAAAAAATATAGCTATAAATTCCGCATAGTTACACTGGACGGTCAGGTTGTAAATGCAGGCGGTTCGTTAACAGGCGGTTCACAGGGCAGAAAATCCGGTTTACTTTCTCGTTCTGCTGAAATACAAAAGAATAAAGATATTGCAACAAAACTAAAAGAAAAGGCCGCAAAGGCGGTTGAAGATTATAAAATAGCTCAGCAGGAATATTCAGTTGCAGAAGCAGAAATTACTGCAACAAGGGCAGAACTGGCAGTTGCACAGGAAGATAAAATTAAAATAGAAGCTGCACTAAACAGCAGTAAATCAGAACTGCAAACCCAGCAGTCATCCCTGCTTGACTTAGACAATGAAATTAAGCTGTTAAATGCAAGAGTAAAACAACAATCAGATATTCATAAAAACTCACAAAACGAATTAAATGAACTTAATAAGCAAATTGCGAAGGCGGAACAACAGTCAAATGCTATTACAGGCGGCAGAGAAGAGCTTTCAGAAAAGCGTGAAGAATTAGCCGGCAATTTGCAAAATATAAGACTTAAAATTGTAACAGCTGAAAAGGATATAGATAATATTAACTCTGAAATTAACTCAGCTTTAACAAACGAAAGTACCAAAGAACAACGTAAAGAACTATTGTATAAAGAACTAGAAGGCTATAACAGCAAAAATTCTGCAGTTAAAACACAAATTAATTTACTAACACAATTTGTAAACGACCTTACAGAAAAGTCAAAGGCAGCACAAGATAAAATTGATAAAATAAATAAAGAGCGCAGTCAAACTGATGCTAAAACAGCACAGCTTAGGCAAGCTGAGCGTGATAAGCTAAACGAGCGTGAAACAGCCGGCAGAGAGCTTTCTAAGCTTGAGGAACGCAAAATCAATTTGCAAAAACAATATGACGACATTATAAGCAAGCTATGGGAAGAATACGAACTTACACCAAGAGAAGCACAGGAAAATTCCAAGCCTGTAGAAAATGTTCCAACAGCCAAAAAGCGTTTAAACGAATTAAAGGGTAAAATTAAAGCTTTAGGAAATGTAAATGTTTCTGCTATAGAAGAGTATAAAGAAGTCGCCGAGCGTCACTCTTTTATGACAAAACAGGTTGGAGATGTTGAGAAATCAAAGAACGAGATTTTGCGATTAATCGGTGATTTAACAAAACAAATGAAGGAAATTTTTGTTGACAGATTTAATCAGATTAACACTCATTTTTCTAAAATATTTGTTGATTTGTTTGGCGGAGGTAAAGCACATATTGAACTTACAAATCCTGAGGATGTTCTTACAAGCGGTATTGAGATAATAGTTCATCCGCCTGGAAAAATTGTAGTACATCTTGAGGCTTTGTCAGGTGGTGAAAAAGCATTGGTTGCCATTGCCCTTTATTTCGCCATTATGAAGGTTAACCCTGCACCATTCTGTGTAATGGACGAAATTGAAGCGGCTCTTGATGAAGTAAACGTTGACCGTTTTGCTCAATATCTTCGCGTAATGAATGATAATACACAGTTTATTCTTATTACCCATCGCCGTGGTACAATGGAAGAGGCAGACGTTCTTTATGGTGTTACAATGCAGGATAAGGGAATTTCTAAATTGCTGTCACTTCGTGCATCAGAGGTTGCACAAAAGCTTAATATGCAATAAGACAAAAAGAGTTTGTGAAAGCTTATTCAAATCAGAAATATGTAAAAAGTATAGGATACTAAACCTGACTATTTTTGAAAAAATGCCCAAATTACGCATATAATAAATTGATGGTTCGGTACCTGTGAAAGTATTGCTAACCTTATGAATTTAAGTTATAATCTTAATAAAAGAAAATAATAACAATAAATTTAATTATTGTTAATTTAATCAAGAAAAGGTGATAAAATTGGGTTTGTTTAGTAAAATAAAAAATGGTCTTAAAAAGACAAGAGACGCCGTTGTCAATCAAATTGACAGTATGCTTAAATCATTTACAAAAATTGATGAGGAGCTTTTTGAAGAACTGGAAGAGTTGTTGGTTATGGGGGATGTTGGTGTAAACACCGCCACCAAAATAACTGAAGAATTGCGCGTAAGAGTAAAAAAAGAGGGAGTAACTGACCCAAATGAGGTTTATCGTCTTTTAAGAGAGATAACTGCCGATATGCTGAAAGGTGATGAAGAACTTTGCATTAACACAAAACCGTCTATTATTCTTGTTATCGGAGTAAACGGTGTAGGTAAAACTACTACTATAGGAAAGCTTGCAAATAACCTTCGTTTGCAAGGAAAGAACGTTTTGCTTGCGGCGGCAGATACTTTCCGTGCTGCTGCAATAGACCAGTTAGAGATATGGGCAGAGCGTGCAAAATGCGATATTGTTAAACAAAAAGAGGGTTCAGACCCTGCGGCTGTTGTGTTTGATGCTATTTCAGCTGCAAAAGCAAGGGGTACAGACGTTATTATTGCAGATACAGCAGGCAGACTTCACAATAAAAAACATCTTATGGACGAGTTAGGCAAAATTTCAAGAATTATTGACCGTGAATTACCTGATGCTGATAAAGAATTCTTAATTGTATTGGACGCAACAACAGGTCAAAACGCAGTTAATCAAGCAAGAGAATTTAAAAATGCAGCAGGCATTACCGGTATTGTTTTAACTAAGCTAGATGGTACCGCAAAGGGTGGTGTAGTCCTTTCTGTAAAGGAAGAACTTGGAGTACCTGTTAAATATATCGGTGTAGGAGAGCAAATGGACGACCTTCAGCCATTTAATGCAGACGATTTTGCACAGGCTCTTTTTACCAGAAATGAGGATTAATTGATGAAAACATTTGTAATAGCAAGCAATAACCCTAAAAAGGTTAAAGAGCTTAACAGAATATTAAATCCTATGGGAATTACGGCAAAAACCGCTAAAGAAATAAATGTAACACTTGATGACGTTGAAGAAACAGGCACAAGCTTTGTTGAAAATGCCCGCTTAAAAGCAAGGGCGGCATTTAAACGTACAGGGTTGCCATGTATTGCAGACGACTCCGGCTTAATGGTTGACGCACTTAACGGTGCACCGGGTGTTTATTCTGCAAGGTATTCCGGCAATGACGCTACAGATAAATCAAACAACGAAAAGTTGTTAAATGAAATGGCTAACATTCAACCTACACAGCGTACAGCAAAATTCATTTGTGTTATATGCTGTATTTTAGAAAATGGTAAAGAAATTATTGCTCATGGTGAGTGTATAGGCAGAATTGCAATGCAGCCGTCAGGTGAGGGAGGTTTTGGTTACGACCCACTGTTTCTTACACAAGACGGCAGAAGTTATGCACAGCTTTCATCAGAAGAAAAGGATAAAATCAGTCATCGAGGAAATGCCATAAGAATATTAAAGCAACAACTTAGTCAATATATATCGGAGGAAAATTAATGCTAACAAGTAAGCAAAGGGCATACCTGCGTGGTATGGCAAATTCAATTGATACAATATTAATTATAGGAAAAAGCGGTGTAACAGATACAGTTGTTACACAAGCTGACACTGCACTTGAAGCAAGAGAGCTTATTAAAGGCAGAGTTTTAGAAAATGCCGACACAACTCCGCGTATTGCAGCTGACAAGATTGCAGAAAAAGTAAAGGCAGATGTTGTACAGGTAATAGGTTCGAAGTTTGTTTTATTCAGACAAAAAAAGAAAGAGTCACAGTACAAGCTGCCAAAATCAAAAACAGAGTGATTATGTTCAGCAACATTAATTATAAAAACATTAGCAAGCCATTTGTAGCTATGTATGGCGGCAGCTTTAACCCTATACATACAGGTCATATACAGTTGGCTGAATATTTCGTTAACGAATTGAATTTAGACAAGCTTCTTTTAATTCCTGACGGTAAGCCACCTCATAAAAGCGACAGTGCAATGGTTTCGCCACAGCACAGATATAATATGTGCAAGCTTGCTGTCAATGGATTAAGTAATATAGAGGTTAGTCCAATAGAAATAAACAGAGAAGGCAAAAGCTATACAGTTGATACATTAAGACAATTGTCTGAGATTTATAATTCATCACAGCTTTTTTTAATAATGGGTGCAGATATGTACCTTAGTCTTACTACATGGAAAAACTTCAAAGAGATTTTTAGCCTTGCTGTCATTTGTGCTGTACCAAGAAACAATGACAGCATAGAAAGTCTTATAAATTATAGCTATACGCTGCAAAAATACGGCTGCAATTATATTATTTCAGATAAAATGATGATGAATATATCTTCTACCACAATAAGAAATAATGTTAAAAACGGTAAATCAATTAAAGACATGGTTTGTCCTATGGTTAAAGATTATATTTATAAAAACTCTTTATATTTGGGGTGAGTATTTTGACTTTTGATGATTACAAAAAAATCATTAAAGAACAAATGGGGAAAAAACGTTACATACACAGTATTAATGTTGCTAAGGCAGCAGAAGAACTTGCAAAAAAATATGATGCAGATATAGAAAAAGCAAGAATTGCGGGAATACTACATGATATAACAAAAGAAATGCCTTATGACCAACAGTTGAAAATTATACAAGACAATGGTATAATGTTAGATAATGTACAGCAATTCTCACCAAAAACGTGGCACGCAATATCAGGCAGCGTCTATGTAAAAACAAAACTGAATATTGGCGATTATGATATTTTAAATGCAATTCGTTACCATACAAGTGGTCGTGCAGGAATGAGCCTGCTTGAAAAGGTTATTTTTGTTGCCGATTTTATTGGTGATGAGCGTGATTATAACGGTGTTGATGTTATGCGTGAAAAGGCTCAAAAAAGTTTAGAGGAAGCAATGCTTTATGGTGTAACTTTTAGTATTACAGACCTTGCTAAACGCCAATTTGCAATTGATACAAATACCTTAAATTTGTTTAACGAGCTTATTATAAATAATAGTAAATAGGAAGTGAAATATATGACATCTTTAGAGACAGCAAAGTTAGCCGCAAAGGCACTTAGTGCCAAAAAAGGCTTAGATATAAAGGTAATTAAAATTGACGATATTTCAGTACTGGCTGATTATATGGTTATAGCTACCGGTACAAGCAGTACACAGGTAAAAGCCATGGCAGACCATGTTGAGTATGAGCTGGGGGAGTCAGGCATATCTGTAAGTCATATTGAGGGTTACCGTTCAAACACATGGATATTGATGGACTACATTGATGTTATAGTCCATGTATTTATAGATGAAACAAGAGAATTCTATGATCTTGAGCGCTTGTGGAAAGACGGAGAAAATATAGACATCTCTGATATTGTTGATTAAATATCACATTTTATAAGGACATGTCTGAAAACGATGAAACATTTCCAAAACAAGGTTTTTTCTATATAATTTTACGTTGTAATTTTTGTTTTGGTTATACTTACAGTTTTCAGACATGACCTCGTTTAAAATATTAGCAGGAGGAATATTTGTGAGATACGATCATAAAGCCGTTGAACCTAAATGGCAAAAAATATGGGAAGAAAAAGGTGTTTTTCATGCTGAGGACAATTCTTCTAAAGAAAAATTTTATGCTTTAATCGAGTTTCCTTATCCGTCAGGGCAAGGCTTGCATGTTGGTCATCCAAGACCTTACACAGCTCTTGACATTGTTTCAAGAAAACGTCGTTTACAAGGCTACAATGTACTTTACCCAATAGGTTGGGATGCTTTTGGGTTGCCTACAGAAAACTATGCCATTAAAAACCATATTCACCCAAGAATTGTAACAGAGCAAAATGTAGCAAGGTTTAAAAAACAGATTCAGTCATTAGGAATTTCATTTGACTGGAGTAAAGAAATTAACACAACAGACCCACAGTATTATAAGTGGACACAGTGGATTTTTCTTCAGCTTTTTAAAAAAGGATTAGCATATAAAAAAGAAATGTCAGTAAACTGGTGTACCTCTTGTAAATGCGTACTTGCTAACGAAGAGGTTGTAAATGGTGTTTGTGAACGTTGCGGCAGTGAGGTTGTACATAAGGTAAAGTCACAGTGGATGCTAAAGATAACTGAGTATGCTGACAGATTAATTGATGACTTAGACCTTGTTAATTACCCTGAGCGTGTTAAAACACAACAGAAAAACTGGATTGGACGTTCATATGGTGCTGAGGTGGACTTCAAAACCTCTACAGGTGATGTTTTAACCGTTTACACCACTCGTCCGGATACTCTGTTCGGTGCTACATATATGGTTATTTCTCCTGAACATCCTATGATAGAAAAATGGCAAAATATTCTAAAGAATATGAATGCTGTTAGAGAATATCAGGCTGCAGCTGCTAAAAAGAGCGATTTTGAACGTACAGAGGTTGCAAAAGATAAAACAGGTGTTTGTCTTGATGGTGTTACAGCCATTAACCCGGTTAATGGTCGTGAAATTCCTATTTTTATTTCTGACTATGTACTTGTTTCTTATGGTACAGGTGCTATTATGGCTGTACCTGCTCATGACACACGTGACTGGGAATTTGCCAAAAAGTTTAATTTGCCTATTATTGAGGTTGTTAAGGGCGGAGATGTAGAAAAAGAAGCATTTACAAATTGCTCAACAGGTATAATGGTTAATTCTGATTTCCTTAATGATAAAACAGTTGAAGAGGCTAAAAAGGATATTATAGAATTTTTAACTCAAAAAGGTATAGGTCATTCTAAAGTTAACTTTAAACTTCGTGACTGGGTTTTCTCCCGTCAAAGATATTGGGGTGAGCCTATTCCAATAATTCATTGTGACAAATGCGGTTATGTGCCTGTTCCTGAAAGCGAATTACCTCTTACATTACCAGAGGTTGAATCGTACGAACCAACTGAAAATGGCGAATCTCCTCTTGCAAATATAACCGATTGGGTTGAAACAACTTGTCCTTGCTGTGGTGGTAAAGCTCACCGTGAAACCGACACAATGCCACAATGGGCAGGCTCGTCTTGGTATTTCTTAAGATATATCGATCCCCATAATAAAAATGCTCTTGCCAGCAAAGAGGCAATTGACTACTGGATGTCTGTTGACTGGTATAATGGCGGTATGGAGCATACAACACTTCACTTACTGTACAGTCGTTTTTGGTACAAATTTCTTTATGATATAGGCGTTGTACCTAACCCGGAGCCATATGCAAAAAGAACAAGCCATGGAATGATTTTAGGTTCTAACGGAGAAAAAATGAGCAAATCAAGAGGTAATGTGGTAAATCCGGACGAAGTTGTTGACGAATATGGTGCAGACACAATGCGTATGTACGAAATGTTCATTGGTGACTTTGAAAAAAGTGCTCCTTGGAATCCACAAAGCATTAAGGGCTGCCGTAGATTTATTGAAAGATACTGGAATTTACAGGATATTCTTACTGACAGTGGCAGTATTAGACCGGAGCTTGAAGCTGCCTTCCACAAAACAATAAAAAAGGTTGGCGAGGATATTGAAAATATTAAATTTAACACAGCTATTGCGGCTTTGATGGCACTAATTAATGATATTACTGCTACTGGCTCAATTACTAAGAAAGAACTTGAAATATTTACAATTCTTATGAACCCTTTTGCACCTCATGTAACTGAGGAGGTTTGGGAGCATTCAAAGTTGGGTAGTGGTATTGTTGCACAGTCACAATGGCCAAAGTATGACGAAGCAAAGTGCAAGAATGATACTGTTGAAATTGTTGTTCAGGTTAACGGCAAGGTAAAAGCTAAGCTTATGGTTGCAGTTGATATGGACAAAGTAGAAGCTCTTTCAGCAGCTAAATCAAACGAAAAAATTTCGACGCTTATTGAAGGCAAAAATATTATTAAAGAAATTTATGTTCCGGGTAAGCTTGTTAATATAGTTGCCAAATAATTATTATTAAATATTTACTTAAATTTATTCGTAAGACTTGACACATAAAAGAAGATATTGTATAATATTATACGCAATTGTATGCAAATATACCCATGCCAAAAGGCGGATGGGAGGGAAGATAAATGGCAGAAATCAGAATTAAAGATAATGAATCTCTTGAGAGCGCTCTTAGAAGATTTAAAAAGCAGTGTGCAAGAGCAGGCGTAATTGCTGAGGTTCGTAAAAGAGAGGCTTATGAGAAACCTTCTGTAAAGCGTAAGAAGAAGTCTGAAGCAGCTCGTAAGCGTAAATTTAAGTAATTTTACTTATTTAGTTGACAAAGGACGGGCTTGTTGCCTGTCCTTTTGTACTTTGGTTTTTAGCTTTTATAATTTATTACCAAGGAGCAAAACAGCAGTGAAAACATATTTTTTTAACAGTCTGCTTGATGTTAATACTGACATTTTAAAACAGCTTGATATAAAATGCATATTACTCGATATTGACAATACAATTAAACCCTATGGTGCTACAGAAATATCAAAGCCTTATGTTGACTGGATAAATAAAGTAAAAGCTGCAAATATTAAAGTTATTTTATGCTCAAACAATTACAAAAGAAATGTTGCTCCTATAGCGAATTTAATTAACTGCAATTTTGTTTTCTTTTGTCTAAAACCATCACCAATAGGATATTTACGTGCATATGTAAAATCAAAAACAAAGCATAAAAATATAATAGTTATAGGAGACCAATTTTTTACTGATATTTTGGGCGGAAAATTTTTGTTTTTTAAAACCTTTCTGTTAAATCCCATTTCAGAAGATAGCGAGGGAACAACAGTAAAATTACGAAGAAAATTAACCTCTGCCTTTACCAATAGGATAAAAAACAGAGATAATCCATATATTAAAGGAAGTAGATAAAATGAGTAAAAAAGTTCTTGTTATTTTAGGACCAAATCTTAATCTTATAGGAATAAGAGAAAAAAATATTTACGGAGAGGTTAATGCACAGACTATTGAGCAGGATATTATTAGATATGGCAAAGAAAATAATATGAATGTAGATGTTTTTCAAAGCAATTGGGAAGGTGCCATAATAGATAAAATTCATGAAGCACGTACAACTTATGACGCAGCTATTATTAACCCAGGGGCATTAACTCATTACAGCTATGCAATAAGAGATGCAATATCAAGTGTCAGTTTGCCTTTTTTTGAGGTGCATATGTCAAATATTCATACTCGTGAAGAATTTAGGCACAATTCTGTAACGGCTCCTGTTTGTATTGGTCAGATTTCAGGCTTTGGTGAGAATGGCTACTTAATGGCGCTTAACTACATAAAAACTCTATAAGTCGGGAAGTTTTAATATGGAACACAGAATAAAACATCTTCAACATCATATTGAAAATAGGGCGCAGGCCTTTTTAATTACATCAGACAATAACCGCTTTTATCTCACTAACTTTCGTTCTTCGGCAGGTTGTGTGCTTATTACTAAAAATAACGCCTATTTACTTGTGGATTTCAGATACGGTGAAGCCGCAAGTAAAACTGTTCACCACTGTAAGGTGGTTATTTTTAAACGCCTTAGTGACAGTATAAAGGAAATTTGTATTTCAGAAAATATTAAAGAGATTATAATTGAGCGTGAATATGTTACGGTTTCAGAAGCTGAAGGTTACAAAAATACTTTTGGTAAGTTTGGTGTTAGATTATCTGAAAATCGAATTTTAGATACGCTTATTCATAATTTAAGACTGATTAAGTTTAAAGAAGAAATTGAATGTATAAAAACAGCACAGCAAATTACTCAATATGCTTATAGTGAAGTTTTAAATTATATTAAACCTGGTGTGACTGAACAGCAAATTGCACTTGAGCTTGAATATTTAATACGCAAAAAAGGGGCGGAGGGTGTTTCGTTCAGTCTTATTACCATTGCAGGAGCAAATACTTCTCTTCCGCACGGTGTACCGGGTGAAAACATTGTAAAAGAAGGTGATTTCTTTTTAAGCGATATCGGTGCACTTTTCAATGGCTATCATAGTGATATGACACGAACAGTTGCCGTTCACCATGCTACTGAAGAAATGCAAGAAATTTACAGTATAGTTTTAAATGCTCAACTTTCTGCTTTAAAATCAATAAAATCAGGAGAAAAGGCTAGCAAGGTAGATAAAACAGCGCGTGATATTATTACATCTGCAGGTTATGGTGAATATTTTGGTCATTCTACAGGTCACGGTGTAGGTCTTGATATTCACGAACAGCCTAATATATCATCAATAAATGATACTATTTTAAGTAATAATATGATAATTACAGTGGAACCAGGAATTTATTTGCCAAACAAATTTGGTGTTAGAATAGAAGACATTATTCAGGTAACAAAAACAGGTTATAATAACCTTGCAACATTAAGTAAAGAACTTATTATTATATAGAATGATATAGATTATTAATAATCTTATTTATTCATAAATTCTGTTGCATTTTTATGGCAGATTATGTATAATATATTTGTGCAGTGCGGTGTTTTAACCGCTATTGAAAATTAGGAGGATTTTAATTTATGATTACAGCAGGTGATTTTAGAAACGGTGTAACATTTGAAATGGACGGACAAGTGGTTTCAATTATTGAATTTCAACATGTAAAGCCAGGTAAGGGTGCTGCTTTTGTAAGAACAAAAATAAGAAATGTTATTACAGGTGCGGTTGTAGAAAAAACTTTTAACCCAACTGAGAAGTTCCCTACAGCTTTTATTGAAAGAAGAGATATGGAATATCTTTATGAAGATGGTGACTTATATTATTTTATGGATAATGAAACTTATGAGCAAACACCAATCGGTAAGGATGTTCTTGGTGATAATTTTAAATTTGTAAAAGAAAATATGGTATGTAAGGTTCTTTCTTATAAGGGTAATGTATTTGGTGTTGAACCGCCAACATTTGTAACACTACAGGTTGCACAAACAGAGCCTGGTGTTAAGGGCGATACTGCTACAAACGTAACTAAGCCGGCAGTTCTTGAAACAGGTGCTGAAATTAAAGTTCCTATCTTCATTAATGAAGGCGATGTTATTCAAATTGATACACGTACAGGCGAATATATGTCAAGAGCATGATTGAATGTTTTGATAACAAAGGAGAGTTATAAAATGACTTTAACAGAAAAAATCGCATATATTAAGGGTCTTACAGACGGTCTTAAATTAGACGCTGACAAGGACGAAGTTAAGGTAATTAATGCTATCGTAGATGTACTTGACAATATGGCGCAGGGAATTACAACACTTGCAGATACAGTTGACGACGTTGCTTATCAGTTGGACGAGGTTGACGAAAATCTAGCTGAACTTGAAGATATTGTTTACGATGAAGAAGATTATGACGATTGTAGTTGTGATGATTGTTGTGACTGTGATGAGGAGGACGAAAATGTTTTCTATGAGGTTACTTGCCCAACTTGCGGTGAAGAAATTAATGTAGAAGAAGAAATACTCCTTTGCGGTGAAACAGAGTGTCCTAATTGTGGTGAAATTTTAGAATTTGATTTTAGTACACTGTTTGACGAAGACGAAGATGGTGTATGTGGTTGTGGCTGTGATGACTGTGCAGACCATAATCATGATTGTGACTGTTCTTCTGAAGAAGAATAAAATATTTATAATTCAGCAAATTTTTATTAAAAAAAGCCCGGCAAATTGCTAGGCTTTTTTGTATTTTTTACAAATATAAGGATAAAATTATAAAAAATAACTGATTTAACATATGTTTTTTTCTAAAAATTATTTCCACGGTAATAATTTTTCTATAAATTTCAATACTACCTATTAAGGGGCTGATTTTATGAAAAAAATTATTATAGAGTTAGTAGCGACGTTAGGTGTTGTTGTAAGTTTTTTCTTTTTTGGTGGTATAATTAAAAACAGCGTTTATGCAGTTGATGTTTATCGGGTAAATTCTACACGTGTTGAAGATACCGTTATATGTTCAGGTAAAATTGCATATAAAAAGGCCTGTGAGGTTACTCCCACAGCAAATGGAATTGTATCTGAGGTTATGGTTGAAAAGGGAGAATCTGTTCAAAAAGGTGACGTTCTTTTTTCTATGATTACAGATTTATCGTCAGACAACATAACATCAATAGACAGTGCGTCATTAGCTGATATTGTTGATGATAAATCAATGAATGTAACAGCACCGGTGTCGGGTATTGTGCTATCGGTTGATATAAAGAAAGAAGACGCTGTTACCAACACCGTAACAGCTGTTACAATAGTAAACAGTGATAATCTATGTGTGAATATTCCTGTAAGTGAGAGTAAAATTGCAAATATTAAAACAGGGCAGCCTGTGAAAATTACAGGCAGTGCCTTTGGAAAAAGTAGTTATTCAGGTGTGGTTGACAGCATCGACAATGTTGCAAAACAGGTTGTAACAACCACAGGTAAAGAAACAGCTGTTGACGTTACAGTAAATATTAATAATCCTGACGAAAAAATTAAGCAGGGTTATACTGCCAAATGCACTATTACCACTAATGTAAAGGACAATGGATATATAATACCGTACGAAGCAATAGAAATGAACAGCGAAAACAAAGGAGTAATTTACACTTTTAACGAAGGAAAAGCTATAAAAAAAACTGTAAGTATAGGTAATGAATACGAAAACGGTGTTGAGATATTATCCGGCATAAAGTCAAATGACTTAATTATTAATGCACCTGAAAAAGTCAACAATATCAACAGCATAAAAATAAATAAATTACTGGAGATAAATGATGATTGAAGAAATACTTGTGTATCCAATTAAAAATCTGTTTAGAAAAAAAGGACGAAGCTTTCTTACTGTTTTGGGGGTTGCTATTGGTGTTTGTTCTGTTATAATTATAAATAGTATAGGTTCTTTTGGAACACTTGCTGTTAATAACGAACTTGACAGTCTTGGTATGGGAGGGCTAACGGTAGCTGTACAAAAAAATGATACACCTCTAACTTCTGACGAATTAAAAATAGTCAAAGAAACAACGGGTATAAAAAGTGCTACTCCTGTATTTGTGGAAAACTCCAAAGCTGTTTCAGGCTTTGGAAAAAGTGAAAATTCAATTGTTTGGGGTATTGACAGCAATGCCAAAGATATAGTATCTCTTCAATTAATGTACGGCAGAGAAATTAATAAAAACGATATCAGCAATAATTCTACTATATGTATGGTAGATCAAACCTTTGCTCAAAAAATGTTTGGTAAGGACAATGTAGTAGGTCACAGCATATCACTTACATTACAAGGAAATACAGAACAATTTAAAATTGTTGGTGTAATAAAAACAGGCAGTGGTTTGTTGCAGTCTGCAATGGGGAATTATGTGCCTAATTTTATTTATATACCATATACAACTATGCAATATTTAACGGGTATAACAAATTATAACCAAATTATAACCAAAGCAATACCCAATGCCGATTTGTCAGCTTTGGCTACGAATATTGAAAAAAAACTTATGATAACTAATGGTGCTGACAATGAAAGCTATACTGTAACAAATCTTGCAAAACAAAAAGAGTCTTTGACTAAAATTTTAAATATTGTAACAGCTATTTTATCTGCTGTAGGAGCTGTATCATTAGTTGTGGCAGGATTAAGTATTATGACTGTAATGTTGGTGTCAGTAGGTGAAAGAAAACGAGAAATAGGCATAAAAAAAGCTATAGGTGCAAATAAATTTATTATAGTCAGAGAGTTTTTAAGCGAAGCATTAATGCTTTCTGTAATAGGATGTATTGTTGGCGTCGCAATATCTTTTTCACTTGTTTTTTTTGCTGGTCGATTGTTTGCAATGACAATATCAGTTGACCTATACACCATAATAATAACCTGTGTATTTTCTATTTTATCAGGAGTTATTTTTGGGGTTTATCCTGCGCTAAAGGCAGCTAAACTAAAACCGGCAGAAACATTAAGAGCACTGTGAAGAAGGGAAGAATATAATGGAGTTTTGCAATCCTAATTTGCCATCTAAAAAAGTTAATACTGTTATTATTTCAGGCGAATATAAATATGTTATTGACGAATTAAATACTGTGGGAGTTAATGCTGTTGCAACAACTCCCAACATCTTTTTGCCGTATCCTGAGCGTTATCATGCTGATATGCAATGTATATATTATAACAAGGGGAAAATATATATTAGCAATTCGGGTAATGCTTATAATACTATATTTGTTAAAAAATTAACAAATATAGGTATAAAAATTAATACCACTAATAAAACTTTAAATCCAAAGTATCCCAGAAATATATTATTTAATCATGTTATACTTAATAACGATATAATTTGCAATATTAAATATACTGAAAGAAATGTTTTAAAGTACTGTAAAAAACAAAATTTTAGAATAATAAATGTTAATCAAGGATACACTAAATGTTCAATAGCCATTGTTAATGATAATGCAATTATTACTTCTGACAATGGAATTTTTTATACTTGTAAAAAATATGGTTTTGACGTTTTGAAAATTCAACCGGGATATATTGTGTTGCCGAATTATAATTATGGATTTATTGGTGGGTGCTGTGGCAAACTGAGCCATGATACACTTGCGTTTACAGGAAAGATTTCTGAGCATCCGGATTATAAAAAAATAAAAGCTTTCTTACATAATTATAGAATTAATATATTAGAACTTAGTAACAAACCATTGCTAGATATTGGCAGTATAATTCCAGTTACACAAGAAAGCAACTACAATTCCAACACACGAAACACAACAGCTTGACTGATTAAATAGATTAAATTATAATTATAAAAAATAATTAAGGAATAAAAAGTAGTGATTAATCTGGGGTAAATAAACATTTAAAGCCTCTACTCTAATTATACAAAATATTCATTTTGTATAATTAAGGCTATCTATTTTACATAGATATAATCACTACTCACTGGTGGTTATGAGTAATATTAATTATAACGAAGTACCTGATATTATAAGTGAATTTTTAGTTTATTTGGGTACTGTAAAAAACAAATCTCAAAATACAATAAATGAATATTTTTTAGACTTGCGCACGTTCTTTAGATTTTTAAAAATAAGACGTGGGCTTGTTGGTGATGATGTTGAATTTTCTAATATTTCTATTAAAGACATTGATATAGAACTTGTGCGCTCAGTTACTATTACAGACATTTACGAATTTATGAACTTTAGCATAACAAAACGTAATAACAGTGCAAAAACAAGAGCCAGAAAATCATCAACGTTAAAAACATTCTTTAATTTTCACACTCAAAAAAGTTTAAAATTAAGTGATGATCCTACTAAAAATCTTGAAACTCCAAAGGTGCCCAAAAAGCTTCCTAAATATCTTACTCTTGAAGAAAGTTTAGAACTTTTAAATGCTGTTGAAGGTCCTTATAAGGAACGTGATTATTGTATCTTAACGCTATTTTTAAACTGTGGTTTACGTTTATCTGAACTTACCTCGCTTAACATGAACAGTTTTAAGGGCAAAAAACAGCTTATTGTTACAGGTAAAGGTAATAAACAAAGAATTATTTATCTTAATGATGCCTGCATCAATGCTATTAATGACTATAAAAAAGTTAGACCTGTTGAAGGTGTTAAAGACAGAAATGCACTTTTTTTAAGCAAACAATACAAACGAATAAGCCCTAAAACTGTACAGGCTATGGTAAATAAATATCTTAAAAAAATTGGTCTTGATGGTGCAGGCTATTCTGTACATAAGCTAAGACATACTGCCGCAACGCTAATGTACCAACATGGAAATGTTGATATACGGGTTTTACAGGATATTTTAGGACACGAAAATTTAGGTACCACTGAAATTTATACACATCTTTCAGACAAGCAAATGGAAAATGCTGCAAATTCAAATCCTCTTTCTAGTGTAAAAATTCGTAAAAACCAAAAATCTAATGACTAAAACAAACAAATAATAATTATAATATACTGAAAGTGATTTTAGTCCTTGTATTGTATTAAAATATCTCAAATAAAAAAAGTTACAGTTTTTATAGAAATACTGTAACTTTTTTTATTATGCCTTTACCATTTCTGCAAAAGCTTCTCTTATATTTCTCACTCCAACCAGTTGAATATCTTGCGGCAATTCGTTTCTTTTTATATTTTTCAAGTTTTGGTACGGAAGAATAATTTTTGTAAAGCCAAGTCTTGCTGATTCTGAAATTCTTGCCTGTGCCTGCGAAACGCCTCTTATTTCGCCGGCTAAGCCAATTTCCCCAAAAGCAAGTGCATTTTCAAGTATGGCTACATCTTTTAAACTGCTTATAAGTGACATTGCTACTGCCAAATCTACAGCAGGCTCATCTAATCGTAATCCGCCAACAACATTTATATATGTGTCTGCACTTGAAAAGAAATACCCTGCCCTCTTTTCAAGTACAGCTAAAATAAGGCTCATTCGGTTATAATCAAAGCCTGTTGACATTCTGCGTGGATTTCCGTAGCCTGAGTTTGTTACTAAGCCCTGTATTTCTGCTAAAATAGGACGTGTACCCTCCATTGCACAGGCGACGCAAGTGCCTGAAACATTTTTAGGTCTGCCTGAAAGCAACATCATAGAAGGATTTTCGACCTCGCTTAAGCCATCATTAGTCATTTGAAATACACCAATTTCATTTGTTGAGCCGTAACGGTTTTTTACTGCACGCAAAATTCTGTAGGACATTTGCTTGTCACCTTCAAAATGCAGCACGGCGTCAACAATATGCTCTAAAACCTTTGGTCCTGCAATTGCACCATCTTTATTAACGTGCCCAACTATCATTATAGGTATTTCTAAAGCTTTGGCTGCTCTCATTAAAATATTAGTACATTCTCTTACTTGTGTAACACTACCCGGAGAAGATGAAAGCTCGGTAAAATTCATTGTCTGTATTGAATCAATCATCACCAAGTCAGGTTTTTCGCTTTGAATTATCTGTGACACAATTTCCACATCTGTTTCTGTTATAACAAATAAATTGTCACAGTCAACACCTAAACGGTCTGCTCTTAGCTTTATCTGCCTTTTTGATTCTTCACCCGACACATATAATATTTTGAGTTCATTGCCAAGAAGGTTGCAAACCTGCAATAAAATAGTTGACTTACCAATACCCGGGTCCCCGCCTAAAAGTACCAACGAACCTTTTACTATACCGCCGCCCAATACACGGTCGAATTCTTTTAAACCGGTTATATACCTTTCTTCATTAGCAGTGTCAATTGCTTTCATAGAAATTGGAGCGGTATAAGAAGAATGCACTCTTTCTGCTTTTGCTGCAAAAACAGAAGATTTTGCAGTGTTTTTAATTTCTTCCTGCATGGTATTCCATTGGTTACAGCCTTGGCATTTGCCGACCCATTTTGACGATTCCCATCCGCATTCTGTACAAACATAAACACTTTTGACTTTTGACGCCATATCTGTCACTTCCTTATCTATAATAATTATAACAAATATAAATTCCAAAAACAATAATAGCAGAAGCAAAATCTGCTCTCCTCTACCCCATTCTATTAATAAAAAAAGTTAAATGTTGACAAATTATTAACAAAGAAATATAATATTTATAGTCAGATATTATTAAAAAGCTTTAAAACATATTCAAAGTAGAAAATTTAAAACGGAGTAAAAATTATGCAAAATAAAAATTTAATGAAAATTGTGTTTACAGGATTAATGGCTGCTCTTATTTGTGTTTCAACTGCACTTATTGCAATACCTTTGCCTACGGGAGGTTTTGCAAACCTAGGAGATTGCTTTGTAATTATTGCCGGTTATATGCTGGGTCCGATTTACGGTGCCTTGGCATCAGGCATTGGTGCAGGTTTATCTGACTTGCTTTTGGGTTATGGTATATATGTGCCTGCAACCTTTGTTATAAAAGCTGTTATGGCCGTTGTAGTTTATTTTGTAACAAAAACTGCAAGAAATAAATCCTTTGGGGTACAGCTTTCATTTACGATTTTAGCTGCTGTTGTTGCAGAGCTTGTTATGATTGGCGGATACTTTGTCTTTGAAATTTTCATTTATGATACAGCAGGAGCTTTAGCAGACATATTTGGTAATGCTGTGCAAGGTGTATTCGGCTGTATAGCATCAACTATTGTTTATGTTGTAATGGATAGAACTAAGCTTTTTAACCAGGCTAATAAGCTTGTTGGAGATACACACTAACAAGGAATAAATCTTAAGGTGAACAAGCACACATATATTTGTTTGTTCACCTTTTATATATTTATAGGTGAGAAAATGGATAATAGAAAATTAAGTATATTTCAGCAAAAGCCCTTTGTTGTTTTATTTGCAACGTTGTCAGCATTAACTTGGGCTTTTGCTTTTCCTTTAATTAAGCTGGGACTTAATGCTTTTGATATTGCAGGTGATGACACAGGTGCTAAAACACTTTTTGCAGGCATTAGATTTTTTATTGCGGGATTAATTACACTAATTATTGCAAAAGCCGGCAGAAAAAGCTTTAAAATCAGCGGTAAGAACAATATTGGTTGGTTATGTCTGTATTCTGTTGTAAATACATCTTTACATTATTTTTTCTTCTATGTTGGTTTATCGAACCTTTCAGGCTCAAGATCTTCAATTATTGATTCGCTAAGCACATTTTTCTTAATAATACTTGCTTGTATAATATTTAAAGATGAACATATGACTGCCCAAAAGACAATAGGCTGTATTTTAGGACTTTCAGGAATTATTATAATTAATATTAGCTTTGGTGAAACATCCGGAGGTACTTTTACCTTTTTGGGAGATGGAATGTTATTTATGAGTGCGTTGTGCTCAGCCTTTGGCGGCGTATTGACAAGAATTGTAACTAAAAAGATTGATTCACTAGTTGCTACAGGCATAAGCCTTGCTTTAGGAGGTGCCGTCATGATTATTATGGGAGTTATAATGGGCGGTAGAATAACACATATTACTGTAGAAGGAATTGTAATATTAATTCTTTTGGTGCTTGTTTCTTCAATAGGATTTTCACTGTACAATAAACTGATAAGCTGTAACCCTGTTGGAGAAATTGCAATATTTAATTCACTTATACCCGTGTTTGGTGCTATACTTTCTTGTGTAATATTAGGTGAACCATTCTATTTAAAATATGTTGCAGCTATTTTATTAGTTGTAGCCGGAGTATATATAATTAACAAAAGAAAATCTAAAACTTAAATAAATTATGATTCGTTTAATAACATTATTAATGCATCTTTTATTATAGAAAGAAAATTAAATACTAAAACGAAACCGCCTTAATGCAGTTAAAAAATTGCATTAAGGCGGTTTTCTAATAGTAAGAGTTGATTTAATTTAAAAATACCCAAATCATATATTTTTATCATTAATTAAGTGCTGTTTTTAAAGTGTCTATATTTTCTTTCATCATTGAAATATAATCTTCGCCATTGTCAAATTGATTTTTGGAAAGATTGTGGCATGAATAAAAAGTAAGCACCTTTGCATTCGTTTCGTTTGCAATTGTGTCTGCAACCGATGAACTGCTAAGCTCAATTTTAAGCACAACAGGTATATTATCTTCTTTTACCTTATCAGTTAAAAATGCGATAGTAGAAGCACTTGGTTCGGTTTCTGACGAACATCCGGGAAAAGCTGCATAATATTTTAAGCCGTATTCCTCTGTAAAATATCTTAAAGGAAAACGGTCGCCGAATATCAGCTCTTTTCTTTTTCCGCCTTCAACTGTTTCTTTAAATTTAGCATCAAGATTATTAAGCTTTTTTATATAATCATCTGTATTCTTATTATAATAATCGCTGTTGTTTACGTCTGCTTTACATATAGCTTGATTAATGGTGGTTACCATTTTTATGGCATTTTTAGGAGATGTCCAGATATGCTCATCAATTTCTGCATTATCATCATCTTCCTCGTTTTCTTCATGTACTTCCATTCCCTCTATAATTTCTTCTTTAACAGTGTCAACACAGTCTATCAGTTTTACAACTTGAGTTTTTTCAGTATTAACAGAGCTTAGTATAGTATCAACCCAAGCATCACTTTCACCGCCAATATATATAAACACGTCTGCATTTTCAATGCTTATTATATCCTGCGGCGTTGGTTCATATGTGTGTGATTCTCCTCCAGGTGGAATTAACATGGTAAGATTTGCTTTATCACCAGTGATATTTCTTGCAAAGTCATACTGTGGAAAAATAGTTGACACTATATTAATTTTCCCATTGTTTTCTTCAGCACTGCTACAGCCTGTAAAAACAGCAGTAACTACAATTAGCAATATAAAAATTGCTGAAAATATTTTTTTATTCATTTTTTCCTCCTTACAGACAACAAAACTCCACCACAGTTTAAAATCTGTGGTGGTAATTTATTTTGTTAGTATTATTATTTTATACCTTTTATTGAATAATTCTTCTTATGGTATAATAACCGCCAATGTTAGTGTCGTGCATTATCATATAACCGGTATCATAAGCGTGCACACGACCGCCGTTTCCATCATATATAGCTACATGACCAGGATAACAAAGTATATCGCCTGCTTTTGCTTCTTCTATTGATGCTACCTCTGTTCCGGCAAGATATAGGTCTGTACGAACTCCCCATAAGTTAATGCCAAAACGCTGATAAACTGCACATATAAATCCAGAGCAGTCAACACCTGTTGCAAGGTCTGTACCACCCCAAACGTATGGAATTTTACCTACATATCTTAATGCCTCTTCAAGCACAGTGTTTGCTACAACAGGGTTTACCGGTACATACACATTTGTACCTGCCTGGTGTGTAACAACCGCCATTGTATTTTGAGCTGTTATTTTACATTCGGCTGATAAATATGTACCGTCTGATGTTGTCGCTATAACTTCACATTCACCATCACCCACTATTGTTACGTTGCCATCGTCATCTACATGGGCAATATTTTCGTTTGTACTGTGCCAAATAACCTGACGATTAGTTGCATTTTCAGGATAAACATACGCCGTTAGCTTAACAGATTCTGTTTGAGGTCCATCAAAATCATATGCAATATAGTCTATATAAATTTCTTCGGTTTTAATAATATTTTTTACTGTAACTACACATTCAGCAGTAATATCATTGGCAGTTGTACAGGAAATAGTAGTTACACCCTCAGCAACTGCCGTAACCACGCCATTTTTAACTGTAGCAACACTTTTGTCTGATGATGACCATTTAAGCTTGGTTTCAGTTACGTCATCCTTTGGTGTAAGAGTAGCATTAAGCTTTAACAACTCACCTACAGAGGTTAATGTGTAGGTATCTTTATCAAGAGTAATACCGTCAGGATAAACGGGAGTTGATACTGTAACCTGAAGCACAGCATTAGCATTATCTTTAAGTGATGTACATGTTATATTAGCTTTTCCGTCTGCAATTCCTGTTATATTACCGTTCCTATCAACTGTAGCTACAGCTTTGTTGTCACTGCTCCATGTAAGGTTATATTTACTTTTGTCCATACCATCGGCTAATTCAACCGAATATGTATCTCCTGTGCTTATTGCTGCTTTTGTTTTTGCTAGTTTAATGGTATAGTTCACCGCAGGCTCGGTTGCATCTTTATCAGTTTCATCTGTTAATTTCTCAGTTGACGATGTTTTTTCAACAAGCAGTGTGGTTGGACTTTCTTTTTTTGAAAGCATATATGCTGAATTTCCTTTAGTCAGCTCGGTTCCTACATATACGGCACCAGCGGTAAAAGATGCAACAACTACTGCAAAGGTTGTAAACATAATAATTAGAGCTTTTTTGTTTTTTTCATTAATAGCTTTTTTAACGGATTTTAGCAATTTCATATGTAATACTCCATTTGTCATAAAATAACTTTAACAAAGTTAATATAACATATTAATTTTGCATAATCAATGAGTTTGTGAAAAAGTTAAATAACTGTTCACATTATTTGAAATATTATACATTAGAATTGACTAACTAATTAAAAGCACTTAACATATCTTGAGGTAAATTGGTATTTATTGTAATTTTTTTATGTGTAATAGGATGAATAAAGGTTATTCTTTTACAATGCAGTGCTTGGCGATGAATATATCTTAAAGAGCCTCCATACATATCGTCACCTGCTAAGGGATGATTTATATATGACATATGAACACGAATTTGATGTGTTCTGCCCGTTTCCAGCTTAAATTCAACCAATGTATGTTCATTGCTTACAATTAAAGGTTTATAATGGGTAATTGCAGTAACACCGTTTGGTGTGCCTGCAACTCTTTGTATTGTGTGCCCCTCAAGTAATGAAATATTTGCATTTACGGTTCCGCTTTTTTCTATTTTACCCTCACAAACTGCAACATATGTTTTTTCTACATTATTAACTAAGTTGGCAGCAGCATAGCTGTGTTTAGCTATAAGAACTAATCCTGTGGTATCTCTGTCCAATCTGTTAATGGCTCTGAAACAGGTATTCTCGTTTTTGTTATTAAGGTAATAAGCCACACCATTTGCCAGAGTATCATAAATATGATCATGAGTAGGATGTACCGGCATATAAGGCGGTTTATTAATAAGCATTACATGATTATCCTCATAACAAATATCCAAAGGTGTTTTAACAGGTACTATTGTGTTATTATCTTGTGGCAATTTTATTTTAATTTCATCATTTGCATATACAGTATCAATTACACGCAGTAGTTCACCGTTGCGTGATATACCCAGTGGAACACGCTTTAAAGCTGTAAGCAATCGTACAGAAATATTACAGTAATTACGCAAAAACCATTTTGCTTGTATATTGTTATAATCTTTTGGCACTATAAAGTTTAATATTATTTCACTCATACTTTACTTAATAAATAAGCAATTAATACTACAGCAAACACCTCTGCAATAAAAATTGCCGGAATTCCTATCATAAATTTTGTCTTTTTTGTTTTATGGTGTATTATCTTCATTGTAATATACATTCCAACAGATCCCCCTAAAGCTGAAATAATAAGCAGAGTTGCTTCTTTTATTCTCCAGCGGTTATGCTCCGCTTTTATTTTGTCAGCTATGGTAATAACTACTGCAATTATATTAATAAAAATTAAATAGATACTTAACGATAATAACTGATAATCCAAATAGTTTCCTCCTAAACATTTTAATATAAAAAGTCAAATAACATATTGGATTGTTTTAAGAATATCTTATATGGCAAGTTTTTTCTTAAAACAATTTACCATATAAGATATTCGATATTGGCATAAAAGAATAATTAACTTCTTACGCAAATATATATTAATAATATCATATTTACTTACAAAAGTCCAAAGTACTTAACAAAGCTGTAAAACAGTCTGCTAAAGAATTAATTAAGAAAGGAATTATAATAATGATTTTTAAAGTTAAATGCAGCAGAATATGGGTTTGTGCAATTGCTGTGCTTGTTGCTGTAACTGTAATTATAACAATTGTAAATGTTGCCTCACCTTCAACAAACTACAACTCTACATATAATGTACTAACCCAAAATACACCTTCAAATAATAAAATTGCTGAGAAAATTAATAAGATAAGAGGTGTTTGGGTACCGTATATGTCTTTAGAAACAAGTGAGCATACTGAAAAATCCTTTAAAAACAATTTCGATAAAATTGTTGATACAGCTAAGAAGCATAAAATGAATGCATTAATAGTGCATGTACGGCCATTTTCAGATGCCTTGTATAATTCAGAAATTTTTCCTTCCTCTCACATTGTAACAGGTGAACAGGGTAAAAAGCTGGACTTTGACCCGCTAAAATATATGGTTGAAAAAGCACATTCCGAGGGTTTAACCTTTCACGCTTGGATAAATCCATACAGAATTAGTACTTCCGATACACCTAAAAAGCTGTCAGAAAACAGTATTATAAATACGCTTGGCGACGAAAATATTTTGGTGTATGATGGTGGTAAATATATTAATCCTGCCAGTACAAAAGGCAGGGAGCTTATTATTAAAGGTGTTAAAGAAATAGTTGAAAACTATGATGTTGATGGAATACAATTTGATGACTATTTCTACCCAAGTGCTGAAACTGCATTAGATTCCGTTTCATATAACAATTATAAAGATGAATTAGATGACGAGTGTACAGCTCTTACACCATATGAATGGCGTAAGAGCAATGTAAATATGTTAATAAGCAGTGTATATCAAACTATAAAAAGCACGAAAAACAATGTAGTTTTTGGAATATCTCCACAAGGCAATATTAACAATTGTCTTGAAATAGGTGCTGACATATACACATGGTGTAATACATATGGTTATGTTGATTATATTTGTCCGCAAATATATGTAAACTTTGAACATTCAGTGTTGCCTTTTGATACAATGTTAAAACAATGGCAAGAGGCAACTCAAAGCGGTAAAACTATACTATGCATAGGCTTGGCCCTATATAAAGCAGGCAGTAATGATGATGAAGGTACTTGGCAAAATAGTAACGAAATACTAAAGAAAGAAGTTGAATACTGCAAAGAACAAAAAATAAACAGCTTTATGATATATGACATTGATTATTTTACAAAAGAAGAAACTGAAGAAGAAGTCAAAAATGTTATGTCGGTACTTTAGAATGTGTCTGCAAGCTATAAATCAGTTCTTTACCAGACAAATTTTATATATTATGCTAATATACCCACGCATTTATTTTTATCAACTTTTTGTATTTTTACCTTAACAATTTTATTGTTAAGGTTTTGCTTACTCTTTACTATTACCTGAGTATAATTCATTGTATGACCCTCGTAATAGCCGTTTTTCTCTCTTTCAAACAGTACAGGTTCTACTATGCCTGTTTGCGAATTTAAAAAAGCTTTTGTTGTTGAATTTGTAAGTTCTATCATTCTTTTTGAACGAATATTTTTAATATTCTCAGGCACCTGATTATCGGCTTTGTCGGCAACTGTGCCTGGCCTGCGTGAATATGCAAACACATGCACCTTTGCAAAAGCAACTTTTTTAGCAAATTCTAATGACTCATTAAATTCTTCATCAGTTTCACCGGGAAAACCCACCATTATATCGGTTGTAATTGAACAGTTGTCAAATGCATTTCGAAGATTATTTACAATTTCAAGATAATCCTCTGCACTGTAATGGCGATTCATTCGTTTTAATGTTGCGTTACAGCCGCTTTGCAGTGATAAATGGAACTGTGGACACAACTTGTTTTGCTTAGTAAGACGATTTATTGTTTCTTTGTCCATTCTTTCCGGTTCTAACGAGCCTAAACGAACTCTTTCAATGCCGTCAACAGCACAAGCGGTTTCAATTGCATCTGCAAGATTGGCATTAAATTCTTGACCGTAGGCTGAAAGATTTATGCCAACCAATACTACCTCTTTAAAGCCTTGAGCTGAAAGGTTGTTAAGCTCTGTTTTTAACTGATATAGGGGCTTAGAACGAACTCTGCCACGGGCATATGGAATAATACAATAAGAACAAAATCTGTTACATCCGTCTTCAATTTTTACAAAAGCTCTTGTGCGTTCTGTAAAATTATTTATAGACATACTTTCAAATTTATCATCATTTTCATGATTAATTACAGCATTAATTCTAACCCTGTTTGTTAAAAACTGCTGTATTGCAGGCAAAACCGTATTTCGTGACCTATTCCCCAATATAATATCAGCCTCTGCAAAGCGTTCATCATTAGGAAAAGCTTGAGGCATACAACCTGTTAAAACAAGTGTACATTGTGGATTTTCCCTTTTTACTCTATGCATAAGCTTTATCGCTTTGCTGTCGCTTGCAGCGGTAACTGTACATGAATTGATTATTATAATATCTGCATTATTATAATTTTGTGTGTATTCAAAACCGTTTTTACAAAGGTTTTCATGCATTATTTGCGATTCATATTGGTTAACCTTGCAACCTAATGTAAAAATATAAAATTTCATAATATTCCCCTTTTTTGAATAATTTGCCATTATTTTTCTTAAAATGTGCAAATTGAATAGTGATATATTCTAAAACTAATTGATGAATATTGATTTTAGCACAAATAAGTGGTAGAATACACATATAATAAAGGAGGAGGAAATGAAATGTATTCTACAACTATATATATTCCTGATTTGGCAACAGCTAAAAGGTTTGTAGAGGTTGCTGAAAAATACCCTGATATTACAATGTCTATTAAAAGCGATAATCTTGAAATTGATCCGCATTCAATTATGGGTGTTTTAAGCCTTGACCTAAATAAAAGGTTAACACTTGAAACAAGTGACAAAGTAACAGACGAGTTTAAAAAAGATCTTACACCTTTTATGGCTGACCCTGAGGAATAAGTCTACTTGTTTAAGTATAAATTTACTTAAGTAAAATGTCAATATTTAAGGCACTGCAAAAGCAGTGCCTTTTACTTTTTCTAAGTTAAACCCATTTTTCTAAAAACAGTGCAAATGGTTCTTCATTGTGTTATGGTATGTTTATGAATTCTTGTCAACCTGATGGAAAGTTTTTAAATTGCCTGTTTTCGCACTGCGTTTGTCAAGCTCTGCAAGAACATCATCCATTTTAATTCCTTGATTTACCATCATAACAGTCAAATGATAGATAAGGTCTGCAATTTCGTAAACTGTTTCACCATTATCATTATTTTTTGCAGCAATAATAGTTTCGCTGCACTCTTCACCCACTTTTTTTAATATTTTGTCAAGGCCCTTGTCAAGTAAGTAGCAAGTGTAGGAGCCCTCTTGAGGATTCTCTTTTCTATCAATTACTGTCTGATACAAAGCTTGTAAAACATCATTACTCATTTTCATTTTCTCCTGTATTAAAACTTTTAATTTTTGTATAAAAACAACTGTGGTTTCCTGTGTGACATGCAGCTCCTGTTTGCTCTACTGTAATAAGCAAAGTATCATCATCACAATCACTGAAAATGTCAACAATCTTCTGCAAATGACCCGATGTTGCACCTTTGTTCCAAAGTTCTTGTCTTGAACGACTATAAAACCAAGTGTAGCCCGTTTCTAATGTTTTTTGCATAGATTCCTTATTCATATAAGCAAGCATTAAAACCTCGCCTGTTGATTTTTCTTGAATAATAGCAGGAATTAGTTCACTTTTTTTAAAAAACTTATCTAGGTTCATTTATAATCTCCCTATTTACTATTTCGTCAGACAAAGAAGATGCCTGTATTGCAGACTTCAGATCAAGGTCACCTGTATATATTGCTCTGCCCGTAATTGTGCCGTACAATTTTAATGCAGATACATTCAAAATATCCTTTAAGCATGAAATACCACCGCTTGCAATAATATTGCAAGACACAGCATTGTGAAGTTCATCTAACTGCCCAAGGTTAGGACCTGACAGCATGCCGTCTTTAGAAATATCTGTAAAAATAATATACTTTACACCAATGGCTTCCATTCTTTTTGCAAGCTCTATGTACTCAATTTCTGACTGATCTGTCCAGCCTTCTGCACATACCATACCATTTATTGCATCAATACCAACCGCAATTTTATCTCCATAAGCATTTACGGCATCTTTAACAAAATCAGGATTTTTAACAGCGGCAGAACCTAAAATAACACGGCTTATGCCATTGTTAAGGTACATTTCTACACGCTCCATATTTCGTATGCCACCGCCAACTTCAACATTTAAACCACTGCTTTTGGCAACATCAATAATAAGGTCTTTATTTTGTATTGATGCATCTTTGGCACCGTCTAAATCCACCATATGCATCCATGTTGCACCTGCATCTTTAAAGCTTTGTGCAGTAACGTATGGGTTTTCTGCAACCTTTTCTACTGTGTTATAATCACCCTTTTTCAGTCGTACACATTCGCCGTCTTTAATATCTATTGCAGGTAAAATAATCATAATACTCTCTCCTCTCAATGAAACCATCAGTCAAGAGACCCTTTGGTAGAAAGCGTTTTTCCCGCCTCATCAGGTTTAACTGCCATATTCATTGCATGTGCAACAGCTTTAAAAATAGCCTCAACAATATGGTGGCTGTTACTACCGTACTCACTTTTGACATGCAGCGTAATACCTGCATTAAATGCAAAGGCTCTAAAAAACTCTTCTGTCATACAGCAGTCATATGCACCAACAACTTTTTGTGGAAATTCAGCATTAAACACTAAAAACGGTCTTCCACTTACATCTATACTTGAAAAGGCAAGCGCTTCATCCATTGGTATATAAAAAGAGCCATAACGTTTAATACCGCTTTTGTTGCCTAATGCTTTGTAAAAGGCTTTGCCTAATACAATACCTGTGTCTTCAACAGTGTGGTGACAGTCAACATAAAGGTCACCTTTAGCTTTGACAATTAAGCCAAAGCCGCCGTGTACTGCAAAGGCAGCAAGCATATGGTCAAAAAAGCCAATACCTGTTTCAATTTCTACCTCGCCCCCATCAAGGTTTAACAAGACAGAAATTTCGGTTTCTTTTGTTTTTCTTTCTACTGCTGCACTTCTCATAAAATTTCCTCTCGACCTAAAAATTTCTTTAACAGCATAATTACATACCTATTTTCTTCTTCTGTACCTGCTGTAATACGCAGGTAACTGTTCATAAGTCTTATAGCTGCGCCATTGTCTAAAAAGAAATTAAAAATATCTTTACTCTTATCACTTTTAATAAAAACAAAATTTGAACATCCACTAACAATTTTAATTTTGTCTGAATATTTCTTTTCTATTGTCTTTAGTTCATTATACAAATTTTCCCTTAAAGTTACAATAGTGTTTCGTCTTTTTTGTAGAAAGTCTTTATTATTGTAAATAATTGCACCAATTTTTTGTGAAACTGTATTTACATTATATGGTGACTTAACTGCTTTCAATGCATTTGAATTAATCTTGTTAGTAACAGCAAATCCCAGTCTTATAGCGGCCGCACCGACTGCCTTTGAAGCTGTACGCATTATTATAAGATTGTCGTAATCGTTTACAAGGCTTAAAATTGATGCGTCCCAAAAGTCCATATACGCCTCATCAAGAATAACTAAAGCATCAACAGAAGTAATAAGTTTAATAACATCTTCTTTGTTTATTCCCTTCGAGGTTGGGTTACAAGGGTTTGAAAAAATCACACCTCTTGCCCCGTTTTCTTTTACGGTATTAATGACAACATCAATATCAACTGACAAATCATCATTTTTAGGTGCAGAAACACAGTTAAGCTCTGCTAACGATGTGTAAAAGCGATACATAGAAAAGTCTGGTTCAACAGTAACCAAAGTTTCGCCTGACATCATAAAGGTGGTCATAAGCAAAGTTATAAGCTCATCAGAGCCATTAAAGGCAGTTACATTTTCAGGACTTATTCCATAGTAATTTGCAAAAGCAGTACAAAGCTCTATGGCGTATGGGTCAGGATATCTGTTATAGTCAATGCTTGTAACAGCCTGTTTAATTTGCTCAATTATATTCTCTGGCAAATTAAAGCAAGATTCATTAGCATCAAGCCTTATTTTATAATCACCTGTAATTGGAGAATACGGTTCAAGCTCAGATATTTTTTTATTTAATTTATACACCTTAAATCAATCCTTTGTTTTATTTTCTTTACGCACAATTATTGAGTTGGCGTGTGCTGTCAACCCCTCTGCATTTGTAATACGGATAATGTCATCGGCATCACCAAGCAATGCACTTTTTGTATAGTAAATGAAACTGGATTTTTTTATAAAGCTGTCCACAGAAAGAGGAGAGAAAAACCTTGCTGTACCGCTTGTTGGTAAAACGTGGTTAGGTCCTGCAAAATAATCTCCTAATGGCTCAGGCGAGTAATTTCCTAAAAATACTGAACCTGCGTTGTCAAGCTTTCCAATATATTCCATAGGATTTTCACAGCAAACCTCTAGGTGTTCAGGGGCAAGAATGTTGGCAAATTCAACAGCCTCTGCAATATCCCTGCAAACTATAATTGCACCATAATCCTTTAATGATTTTTCAATAATCTCTTTACGGCTTAATGAAGCGCTTTGCTTTTTAAGTTCATCTATAACTTGGTCAGCAAGGCTTTCACTGTCTGTAAGCAAAATTGCAGATGCAAGAACATCATGTTCAGCCTGTGACATAAGGTCAGCCGCCAAATAATTTGCTTTTGCAGTTTTGTCAGCAATTACTAAAATTTCTGACGGTCCCGCAATCATATCAATATCCACTGTGCCAAAAAGCAATTTTTTTGCTGTTGCAACAAATATATTGCCCGGTCCTACAATTTTGTCAACCTTAGGTACTGTTTGTGTACCATAAGCTAAAGCAGCAACAGCCTGAGCACCACCCATTAAGAATACACGGTCAACCCCTGCAACAAGTGCAGCCGCCATAATGTCAGGGTTAGGCTTACCACCTTTTCCAGGAGGTGTTACCATAACAATTTCTTCAACACCTGCTATTTTTGCCGGAATAGCATTCATAAGTACAGATGACGGATAAGCTGCTGTGCCGCCCGGTACATAAATACCAACTCTTTTTAGTCCTCTTACACGCTGTCCTAAAATAACGCCGTTGTCTTTTGTAGTAAGCCAACTTTGCTGAAGCTGACGTTGGTGGAAATCTTTTATATTTTCAGCAGCTCTTTCTAAAGAAGAATAAACATCACTGTCACACTTTGCAGCGTACTCTTTTAACTGATCTTTGCTGATTTCAGGCTTTTCAACCTTAGAGCCGTCAAACTTAAGTGTGTATTCATCAACAGCTTTATCGCCGTTTTCTTTTACATTTTGTAAAATTTCAGAAACAATATTTGTTACATCTTTATCGTTATTATCACAGCGAGTTTTAAGCTCTGCCATGAATTTATATTCGGCAGTTCCGTCTGCCATAACCTTTGTAATCATAGTTGTTCTCCCAATTAATTATTTATGTTAATTTTTTCATATATTTTATCTACTATTTCTTCTATTTCTTTCTTTCTGAATTTCAAAGAAGCTGTGTTAGCAATTAGTCTTGCTGAAATAGGAACAATATCTTCAAAAACTTCAAGACCGTTTGCCTTAAGGGTAGAGCCTGTTTCTACAATATCTACAATTGCATCAGAAAGTTCTAAAAGAGGTGCAAGCTCAACACTTCCCTCAATTTTGATACAATGAATATCCATACCCTTTTTCTCAAAAAAAGAACGGGCAACATTAGGATATTTTGTTGCAATGGTTTTTATGTTATGACCGCTGTAAAAGTCTGTACCTACTTTGCCTGCAAGAGCAAATTTACATTTACCAAAGCCAAGGTCCAAAAGTTCGAAAAACTTTGTACCGTTTTCAAGTATTGTATCCTTACCTACAACGCCAAGATCACACACACCGTGTTCAACATATGTAATAACATCTGCCGCTTTTGCAAGAACCGCCTCTATTTCGCCATTTCCTATTGGTAAAATAAGGCGTCTGCCCTTATTTCGTACGGCCTCACAATTATAGCCAAGTTCTTCAAGAAGGCTGATAGTATCTTTTTCAAGTCTGCCCTTAGTAAGAGCTATTCTAAGTGGTTTCATAATTTACAGTTCCCCATCCTAATTATATTTCTTCAACTCGAGTTTTTACATTTACCACACACATTTTTTTTATTCCTTTTTTCTGTGCGTAAAATTTTGCACTGTCTTCTGATGCAAATACGCTGTATTCACAGGTGTAACCTTTGCTTGTAAGCTCTTCTTTAACTTTAAGCGCCTCTATTTCGTAACCGTCATCTCCGTGGACAATATAATCGGCAATTTTCGGCTGTTCTGCACCGTTAATATTCATATAAATTCTGGCCAATTCATCTACATTTACGCCAAAGCCTGCGGCGCAAAGTGATTTTTGAAATTGGTTAAGCAGATGGTCATACCTTCCGCCTGTCAGCACAGCATCGCCACTGCCCTCAACATATCCACAAAAGGTCATATGGCTGTAGTAGTCATTCTTTTGCACCATGCCCAGGTCAATAACAAGCTGCTCTTCAGGTAATATCTTTGAAAGTTCGTTGTACAAATCTTTTAAATAGAACAGCGCATATTCTGCCTCTGTTCCCTGAAACAACGGTAATGCTTTTTTAAATATTTCTTCACCGCCGAATAAACGAGGCAGCTTTTTTAGTGCCTTAGTAGTATCGTCTTCCGGAATTTCGTCAAGAAGTGATATAAGAGCCGAATAATTTTTAGATTCAATGTAACCCCTTATTTCTTCTTTCTTCTCATCATTGACTGCAAGCTTATTAAAAATAGCCTTTAAAAATGCCGCATGACCAAGCTCAATTCTGAAATCAGGTGTAATCTTCTTAAGTATTTCAATAGCAGAAATAACAAGTTCAAGGTCTGCACGCTTGCCGCCTGCGCCAATTAACTCCATTCCTGCTTGACGGGTTTCATCATTTTTGCCTGCAAGTGCTTTGTTATTGCGATAAATAGGCTGATTATAACATAACCTTATCGGTGAAGTTTCAGCTTGTAGTCTTGTTGAAACCATTCTTGCTATAGGAACAGTTGAATCAGGTCGCATAACAAGAAGTCTGCCCTTTTTATCAGTTGAAATAAACATTTCTTCTGACATATATCCAAATCCACCCAATGTAAAGGTATCGTAAAATTCAATCCCCGGAGTAATAACCTGATGGTAACCTTTTTCTTTAAAAACATCATTAATCAAACTGCTTACTGTGTTAATAGCGTTTGATTCTTCAAACAATAAATCTCGTGTTCCTTCAGGGGTTAATTTATAATATTTTCTCATAGTGCTACCTCTTTTTTGTAATTCACTTTAGCGTGCTACTATAATAACACGCTAAAATTATATTGTCAATATTTTTCTTATTTAAAAGTAAATTTTAATATGCAATTTAGTTTAGCTTAAATGATGGTATGACTAAACGCTTTACAAAACATCAACCAAACACATACCCAAAATATATATTATATAATAATTTAATTTAATTTTCTGTACAAATTTGGGCGAACATTGTTCGCCCATTATTGCTACAGTTAAATTTATAAAATTTAATAATCAGTACCGTTTATATTGAATACAAACAGTAAAAATACTAATTATTTATCGTTATGACGGTTAGATTTTTTGCTTGTAATTTTTACATTTTCTTTAATAGTTTTATAAAGCTTTGTTTCTTTAAAATCTATGGTTGGCTTTTCAGAATCTTGAATAATATCGGTGTTTGGTGATTCGCCAAGTTTTTGCAAGTAATTCTTTTCTTTCAGTCTTTTATTTACTGAACTTCCTACTAAAACATAAATTACCGCAAACAAAGGTACAGCGACAAACATACCTACAATTCCGAACAAACCTCCGCCAAGAATAACACTTGCCATAACCCAGAAACCGGAAATACCTATTGATGAACCCATTACCTTTGGTCCTATAAGGTTACCGTCAATTTGTTGTAAAACAATGATGAATATTGTGAACCAAACAGCCTCTAAAGGATTGACAATTAATAAAATTAATATACTTGGCACAGCACCTATTACAGGTCCAAACATAGGAATAATATTAGTTATGCCTACAATTACACTAATAAGTAAGGCATAGTCAAACCGTAAAATAGCCATACCTATAAAGCACAGCATTCCCATTATGAGAGAGTCAATAATTCTGCCGTAAATATATCTTCCAAACATTCTGTTAGTAAGTTCTGCAATTTCGAAGGTTTTAGGCAATGCCTTTTCAGGTAAAACAGCAACAGTAAACTTTTTAGTTTGATAAATAAGCTTATCCTTACAAGCCAAAAAGTAAAAAGAAATTACTATACCCATTACGGTATTATAAACATTTGTTGTCAATTGCATAGCATTGTTAAACAAGTCAGGACCGAAAGTATTTGCAAAATTAGAAACAAAATCTTTCAATTCTCCGCCGGTTATTATTTTTACAAGATTATTAATTACAGCAAACAGATCATTATCTTCTTTAAGCTCTATATGCAAATAATCCTTACAGGTGTTTACAATCCAGTCTTTAAAAGTATCTGCATAATTTGAAAAATTACCTGCCAAAGTATTAAAGCTTGCTACAAGTTGAGGAATAAGTATAGTAATTAAAAATGCCAATATTCCAAAAGTTAGCAGATATGCAATAATGAGTGCCAAAGGCTTGCGTATTTTGCGAACCACTTGAAATTTACTGTCACCAAATTTTTTGAAAACCTTTTCCGAGAAAAATACATACGGTTTATTGATTAAAAATGCAATACAAAAACCTATAATAAACGGCATTGCAACTATTAGCACTAAACCAATAGCGTCAAAAACATATTTTATGTTATCCTTTAAAAATAGTAAAAGTACGCCAAGTGCAACTAGCAGCAAAATTTGTTTAAATCTTTTTTTGCTCATTTACTTCCTCCTTTACTAAAACAGCGTCATTTGACTGCTTTCAGGAATATCTGCCAATGCTCCTGACTCTTTCAGTGTTTCTATAACAGCTGTAGATATACCTGTTCTTAACTTTAATTCTTCAACAGACAGATATTCTCCCTGTTTTCCACCTTCAGCTAAACTCACAGCAGCAGCCTCTCCTACACCTGCAAGAGAACAAAAAGGTAAACGAATTTGATTACCCTCTATAACAAACATTTTAGCCTCTGATTTATATATGTCAATAGGTAAGGCTGTGATTCCTCTTGCTAACATTTCATTTACTATTTGCAGTGTATCAAGCTCTGTTTTATCGGTTGCTGTTGCAATATTTTGAGACTGTTTTTGCTTAATTGAATTTATTTTGGCTACAACTGCTTCTTTCCCCTGCAAAACGGTAATAGCGTCAAATCCGTCACTTCTTACAGTGAAATAAGCTGCGTAATACTCTATTGGTTTATGCACCTTGTACCAACCAAGACGCAGTGTTGCAATCATATAAGCAGCTGCATGTGCCTTAGGGAACATATACTTAATTTTCATACATGAATCAATATACCATTGCGGCACATTATTGTCTTTCATAGCCTGCATATGTTCTTCTGTAAGCAATTTAGTTGCGTTACCCTTACGAACAATTTCCATTATTTTAAATGCCATTTTTGGTGGCAAACCTTTATGCAGAAGATACGTCATAATACTGTCACGTGTACCTATAACTTCAGAAATTGTACAAGTACCGTTTTTTATAAGATCAGCAGCATTTCCAATCCAAACATCTGTGCCATGCGACAAGCCTGAAATTTGCAACAAATCTGAAAAAGTTTTTGGCTGTGACTCCATAAGCATTTGTCTTACAAAAGGCGTACCAACTTCAGGTAATGAAAAGGTACCTGTTTCACAATCAATATCTTCAGGTTCTATGCCAAGTGCCTTTGGGGATGTAAATAAAGACATTACATCAGGATCACTCATTGATACATCCATTACAGGAATACCTGTGAAAAGCTCAAGATAATGGTAAATTGTAGGAACATCGTGTCCAAGTTCGTCAAGCTTACAGATAGTATCATGAATAGAATGGAAGTCGAAGTGGGTTGTAATATTGTCAGAATCTTGTTTATTCGCAGGACGCTGTACAGGACAAAAGTCATAAACCTCCATACCTCTTGGTACAACAACCATTCCTCCTGGGTGCTGACCTGTTGTACGTTTAACGCCCGTACAGCCTATTGAAAGACGTTCCATTTCTGCTTTGTTTAAGGCTGTTCCAGTTTCTTCAACATATTTTTTTACATAACCATATGCGGTTTTGTCAGCAACTGTGGCTATTGTACCAGCCTTAAACACATTGTCTTTACCAAACAACTCTTCTGTATATCGGTGAGAACTGGCCTGATATTCTCCACTGAAGTTAAGGTCAATATCAGGTGTTTTGTCACCCTCAAAACCAAGGAAAGTTTCAAATGGTATTTCATGTCCGTCCTGTAAATATTGTGTGCCGCATTTAGGGCAATTTTTATGTGGTAAATCAAAGCCGGAGCCATATTCGCCGTGGGTAAAAAATTCACTGTTTTTGCAGTTTGGACAAATATAGTGCGGACAAAGGGGATTAACCTCTGAAATACCCGACATTGTAGCAACGAACGATGAACCTACAGAACCTCTTGAACCAACAAGATAACCATGTGCTTCACTGTCGGCAACCAGCTTTTGTGCTGTCATATATAGTACAGAGAAGCCGTATTTGGTAATAGCTCCAAGTTCTCTGTCAAGTCTGTCTTTAACAATTTGTGGTAAAGGATCTCCGTATTTTTCTTTTGCCCTCTGCCATGTAATTGTAGTAAGCTGTTCTTCTGCACCATCAATAAACGGAGGAAACACTCCCGGAGGTATTGGACGAACCTGGTCTATCATATCGGCAATTTTATTTGGATTTTCTACAACAATTTCATATGCTTTTTTCTCACCCAAATATTCAAATTCTTTAAGCATTTCTGCTGTTGTTCTAAAAAATAAAGGAGCTTGGTTGTCAGCATCACTAAAACCTTTTGAAGTCATAAGTATTTTTCTGTAGTCGCTTTCGTGAGGGTCCATAAAATGCACGTCGCAGGTGGCTACAACAGGCTTACCAAGCTGTTCGCCTAAACGAATAATTGTTTTATTATATTCCTGCAACTCTCTTTCGTCTTTAGCGGTACCATTTTGTACCATAAAAGCGTTGTTGCCTATAGGTTGAATTTCAAGATAATCGTAAAAAGAGGCAATTTCTTTAAGCTCGTTCATCGGCTTGCCGCCAATAATAGCTCTGAACAGCTCACCTGCTTCACAGGCGCTACCAATTAATAATCCCTCACGGTATTTAACAAGCTCTGACTTTGGTATTCTTGGATTTCTGTAAAAATACTTCATATGTCCCATTGAAATAAGCCTGTAAAGATTTTTTAAGCCTGTTTTATTCTTTACAAGTATTATCTGGTGGAATGCACGCAGTTTGTTAGGGTTTGCTCCAACAATATTAGTATTTATATCCTTAACCTGTGTAATATTATAATCATTTTGAAGTCTGTCAACAAAATTTATGAATATCTTAGCAAGCATTTCAGCATCGTCAGTTGCCCTGTGGTGATTAAACTTTCCAAGACGTAAATAATCAGCTATTGTGTTTAGCTTGTAGTCCTTAATATCTCTTAAAATTGATTTTGCAATTGTTAGAGTATCTATTGATGTATAATTATATGTAATATCATTTCTTTCTGCTGCTACACGCATAAAAGAGGTATCGAAGTCTGCATTGTGCGCAACAAGTATTGCGTCATTTCCGCAAAATTCAAAGAAACTTTTTACAGCATCGGCTTCCTTTGGTGCACCTGCCACCATATCATCAGAAATACCTGTCAACTGTGTAATTTTTGCAGGAATAGGCATTTCCGGATCAACAAAGGTAGAAAAAGAATCTAAAATTTCACCATTTTTTACACGTACGGCACCAATTTCTGTCATTCGGTCTTTTTTTGCACTTAAACCTGTTGTTTCAATGTCAAAGCAAATAAATTCGTCTGTAAGTTCTTTAGTGTTATTGCCTTTTACAGCAGAGATCATATCGTTTACAAAATATGCCTCTGTACCGTAAATAACCTTAATTTTTTCAGGCAAAGGCTCTTCGCCTTCTTCGTAAGGGATAATACCATAGAACTTCTTCTGCTTTTCTTCATTAAAGGCAATACCGTTAATTTTTTCTGCTGTATTCATAGCCTCAGGAAATGCTTGTGCAACACCGTGGTCGGTAATTGCAATAGCTTTGTGTCCCCATTTGCCTGCACGACTTACTAAATCTCCTGCACTGTTTACGCCATCCATTGAAGACATATTGGTGTGCAAATGAAGTTCAACACGTTTTTTCTCTGCATTGTCAACAACTTCTGTTACTTCGGCAGTTGAAAGAGCCTTTGCAGAAAAAATTGTGTCACGGGCATATGTATCATATTCAACCTTGCCCTTAACTACAATAATATCTCCTTTTTTTATTTCGCTTAAACATTCTGCTTTTTTAACAGAGTCAAATATTTTTACCACTATAGAACTGGTATAATCTGTAATACTGTAGTTAGAAATGGAATACTTGCCGTCTTTAGTTATTTTAGTATCAATATTAAAAATTTTACCCCATATGTTGGTCATACCTAAATCTTCGGTTAAATCCTTGATAGGGGTAGGCTTTTCTTTGCTTAATGTACCATAAACTGAGGTATAGCTGCCTGTTACAAGCTGTGGGTATAATAAATTTCCACTGCGTATTTCAATAGTTTTGTTAACCTTTTCCGCTTTTTGTTTAACTGCCTTTTTAACAGCAGTTTCCATGGTACTTTCATAGTCCTCAACTTTTGTAACTATATTTTCTCGAATTTCTTTTTCTATGTTATTTTCGTGTTTAGAAATATTTATAGGATCTTTAACGTCAACCTCTAATACACCAGAATATTCTATGTTAAGCTGCAAATCAAATTCTTCGTTTATAATTTTAGCAAGAGCTTTATCGAACCCTTTTTTCTGCAAAATATCCTTGCCGCCGTGACTAAGCTGAACTGTTAAAACATCTCCGTTCAGCTTAGCTGTAGAATTATTAAGAGAACCGTTAAAGGACGGTGTATCTCTTTTTAATTGAAGTACAAGCTGCGGATAATACTCGGCAGTAAAAAGTTCTTTTGTAAATTTAGGTTTAATTCTTAAAGCATAAGGAGATATTGTTGAGCTTTTGATACTGTCCTCAAGTTCAAAAATGGCATTACGCTCAACCAAATTATTCAGTTGTAAGCTAATAGTAATTTTACCGATTTTCTTTTCATAACGAATATTTGTTACCTCTGCCTTACTTATAGTCAACGGTATTTTTTCAACATCAATATAATCGGAAAATAAATTTTCAAACAAGACCATTATAAAAGTTCAACTTCCTTAACTAATTCTTCAATAAGCTTATCTTCAGGCACTTTTTTGATAATTTTGCCTTTTTTAAAAATAAGCCCTACGCTGTTACCGCCTGCAATACCTATATCGGCTTCTTTGGCCTCACCCGGACCATTTACAGCACAGCCCATAACAGCCACTTTAATATTTTTTTTGCAATTACGAAGTCTATTTTCAACCTCTGTTGCAATAGAAATTAAATCTATTTTGGTTCTTCCGCAAGTTGGACAGGATACAAACTGAACACCTTCGCTGCGAATACCAAGAGCTTTTAAAATATCTTTAGCAGCATAAATTTCTTTTACAGGGTCGGCTGTTAAAGAAACTCTTATAGTATCTCCTATGCCTCTTAGCAACAATGCGCCTAAACCGGCAGATGATTTTATAATTCCCATACGTTCAGTTCCTGCTTCGGTAACACCTAAATGCATAGGGTAATTGCATTTTTCAGATGCAAGCTCATACGCTTCTACCATTGTTTTAACATTAGACGACTTCATAGACAAAACAATATTTGTATAGTCAAATCTTTCAAGCAATGAAGCATGGTATAACGCACTTTCACAAAGAGCCTGTGGTGTAGGTCCGCCGTATTTTGCCAAAATCTCTTTTTCTACCGAGCCTGAATTCACACCAATTCTTATAGGAATTTCTTTTGGTTTACAGGCATCAACTACAGCCTTTACCCTGTTGGTATCACCAATGTTACCTGGATTAATACGTATTTTGTCAACACCGGCAGCTACAGCTTCAATTGCCAGTTTATAGTCAAAATGTATATCAGCAACCACAGGCATATTTACTTTTTCTTTTAACGCAGGAATAAGCTTAACAGCTTCCATATTTGGTATAGCAGTTCTTATAATTTCACAACCTGCCTGTTCAAGCTGTATTGCCTGTTTTACACTGTTTTCAATATCATTTGCCGGAACATTCAACATAGACTGTATTGCAATATCAGCACCACCGCCTATAAGTATATTTCCAACTTTAACTTGCTTTGTAACCTTCATATAAAAACCCCGCTTTAAAACATCTTAACCGCCGCTAAATCCATTTCCTGTAAATAATCTTATAATATCTTTTAATGAAACAAGAATCATAAAGAGAATCAGAATAATAAATCCTATTGTATGCACTAAGCCTTCATATTTTTGAGGAATAGGTTTTCTTCTTACTGCCTCAATAAGTAAGAAGAAAAATCTGCCGCCGTCAAGTGCCGGTACAGGAAGCATATTAAATATACCCAAGTTTACCGATATTACCATCATCATAAACAGCAAATTGTTTAATCCATCTAAAAAACTTGTTTCCAATCCCATTGAAGCAGCTTCTGAAATTGCCGAAGCTGCACCGATTGGTCCTGAAATATCATTCATAGAAAATTGACCTGTTATTAATCCTATTAAACTTGCCCATATCATACGTACAACAGAATATGTTTGCTGAAAGGTTTGGGTAATTACACTACCCACATTGCGTTCAATAGGTTCAACATAAAAGTCAAGAGCAATATAAGTTCTACCAGTTGAATCTGTAGTGGTATCAAACTTAATGTTCCCCAAATCAATTAACTCACCGTTACGGTAAACCTTAATATTGGGTGAATCTGTTTTCATAGTAGCAAGAGAGAAAGAAAAATCTCTTGAGGTATAAATAGTATAGCCATCTATAGATGCAATTGTGTCACCTATCTGTAGTCCCTGTGTTGCTGACTTTGAATTTTCGTGAAAGGAATCAATTGTAGTTGAAGCGTACAAAGGCTCTTGTGCAACAAGAATACACATAAGCACCAAGCCCAGCAATACATTGTTTATAGCACCAGCCGCTACTATAATCATTCTTTGCCATACTTTCGCTTTACCAAATGCACGGGGATTGTCACTTTCTTCGTCCTCTCCCTCCATTTTACAGTATCCTCCTACCGGAAAAAGTCTAAGGGAATATTTAGTTTCACCTTTTGTAAAGCTGAATATTTTTGGACCCATACCCAGTGCAAATTCATGTACCAATACCCCTGACTTTTTGGCACAAATAAAATGACCAAATTCATGTGATAAAATTATTAACTCAAAAAGAAGAACACCAATTATAATTAATAATGCAGCTTGTATTGTAATCAGTCCTTTCTTTATATAAAAAATTCAATCGTAAATATTACAATTAAACTTTATCTTATACTCTGCTTAATACAAATTCTCTTGCAGCCTTGTCAGCATTTAGAATATCATCTACATTTGTAATATCTTCCTTGCTGACACTACTAACTGCCATTTGTACAAGCTCACCAATTTGAAGAAATTTAATTTTTTCATTTAAAAATAATTCTACCGCTACTTCGTTTGCACCATTAGCTGCAACAGGAGCAAGCGGACATTTTTTTATTGCTTGTATGCACTGCGATAAGCATACAAAGCTTTCATAATCCGGCTTGGCAAATGTTAATGTTGCAACATCAGTAAGACTTAACTCCTTTACAGGTGATTCAAACCTATTGGGATAAGTTATTGCATACTGTATTGGAATGCGCATGTCAGCAACACCCATTTGAGCTATTACCGAATTATCTGCAAATTCTACCATAGAATGTACAATACTTTCTCTGTGTACTACAACGTCAATATTATCTACATCAATATCAAACAGCCATTTTGCCTCTATAACCTCAAGCCCTTTATTCATCATAGTAGCTGAATCCACTGTAATTTTTTTACCCATAGACCAGTTAGGATGATTAAGAGCCTCCTGTAAAGTTACATATTCTAACTCACTTTTGGTTTTGCCGAAAAAAGGACCTCCCGAGGCTGTTAAAATAATTTTTTTCAAATCCTTTTTATTATTCATGCCCTGTAAACACTGAAAAATTGCAGAATGTTCACTGTCAACAGGATACATATTTACGCCGTTTTTCTTAACGGCATCCATAACCAGTTTTCCACCCGTTACCAAAGTTTCTTTATTAGCAAGGGCAATATTTTTCTTGGCGTTTATAGCTGCAAGAGTTGGCTGCAAACCTACCATACCAACTACAGCGTTTAAAACAGTATCTGCACTGCTTATACATGCTGCCTGAATTAACCCCTCCATTCCGTATGCAACCTTTGTGTTTGTATCTGCTATTCTTAATTTTAAATCATTTGCTGATTTTTGGTTGTACATTACAGCGAGCTGTGGTTTAAATTCTCTTATCTGGTGTTCAATTACTTCAACATTATTAAACGCTGTAAGAGCTGAAACCTTAATATTCAGTTTACGTACAACATCAAGAGTTTGTGTTCCTATTGAGCCTGTTGAGCCTAAAATAGAAATATTATTTGTCATATTTTTGACCTTCTTCTATATTTAAATACAAAAATAAAACAAGGGGTATCTAATGAACCCCCATATTAAGTAAATATACTAAACTAAAGCGGTAAGCGGCCAATGTTGTACAAATACATATATAAGCGGTGCCGTAAGAATAATACTGTCGCATCTGTCTAATATTCCGCCATGACCGGGTATAATATTGCCATAATCTTTAACTTTACAACTTCGTTTAATAAGAGAAAATGTAAGATCGCCAATCATTGAAGTTATAGTACCTACAAAAGCAACAATCAATACACCAATAATATCAACATTAAATTTGTCATCAAAAATTATGAATTGATAAACAAAAGCATCAATCAACGCACCTATTATACCAATAACAACGCCACCAACTGCACCTTCAACAGTTTTTTTAGGACTTATATTAGGACAAAGCTTATGTTTTCCCATAAAACTGCCTACAAAATATGCGCCTGCATCTGACACCCATGCAATAACAAGGCAAAGTGTAACATAAAAAACAGAATGTGCTGCATCTAAAGCACAAGCAGCTGCCATACAACTTAATCCTAAAACAGTTAAGGTGACAGATGTTAAAATATATGAAATATCTGTAAAATTATAATCTTCACTTTTTACAATTAATAAAGTAAACATATAAAAAACAAAAATAAAAACAACTTCCATCCACATATTTACTGCAATAAGCATTGGTACTAGTGCCGCCAAAAGCATACAAGGTGCAGAAATTTTTATGTCTTTAATTAATTCCTTAGCTGTAAGCAATTCTACAGTACAGGCCAACGACGCTAATGCACACAATATATTTACACACAACGGAAAATAATGATTAAAAATTAATGTTAATATTACCAGCGGCACGCCGACAACAGCAGATAATATTCTAGTTTTCATTACAAACACCTACCACCTTTAAAATTATACACCACCAAAGCGCCTGTTTCGCCTAGCATATTCAATAAGTGCAGCGTCAAGCATTTTTTCGGTAAAGTCAGGCCATAAAACATCCATAATTACATATTCTGTATAAGCAGACTGCCACAAAAGGAAGTTTGAAATTCTGTACTCTCCGCTTGGCCGTATAACAAGGTCAGGGTCAGGCTGCCCTGCTGTATAAAGATTGTCGCTTATCAACTGCTGATTAATATCTTCAACACTGATTTCATTGTTTTTAACCTTAACTGCAATGTTTTTAACAGCACGAACAATTTCATCACGACTACCGTAATTCATTGCTATGTTAAGTACCATTCCGCTTCGTTTTGAGGACATTTGTTCATTTTCGTCTATAAGCTGCTGTAAATCAGGTGAAAAAGCAGCTTTATCACCAATAAATTTTACAACAATATTTTCATCTTTAAAATCTCTTATGGCCTCTTCAAGATACGATTTAAAAAGTTTCATAAGCGCATTTATCTCTTCTGCCGGACGCTTCCAATTTTCGGTAGAAAAAGCATAAACAGTAAGATATTTTATGCCGATATTACTACAGTATTTGGTAATTGTTCTGAAATTTTTTGCACCTGCAGTATGACCGGCACTGCGAGGAAGATTGCGTTTTTTAGCCCACCGGCCATTACCGTCCATAATTATTCCAATATGCTGCGGAAGCTGAATATCCTCCAAGGTAATATTCTCTTTAATAACCTTTTTATCTTTAAAAAACGAAAACATATTCCACCGTCCTAAGCATATTTATTGCACAACCTTAAATAGACATAATTTCTTTTTGTTTTTTGTCCGCTATAGCATCAATTTCTTTTATAAACTTATCTGTCAAATCCTGTGTTTTCTTTTCGGCCTGCTTAAGGTCATCTTCTGTAATTTCACCGTTTTTCTTCATCGATTTAAATTTATCTACAGTATCTCTTCTAACGTTTCTTACACCTACCTTTGTTTCTTCGGCAAGCTCTTTTATATCCTTTACAAGCTCTTTACGTCTTTCTTCTGTAAGAGGAGGAAAAACCATACGCAGGGATTTACCGTCATTTTGAGGATTAATGCCAACATCTGACATTTGAATAGCTCTCTCAATAGGAGACAAAACAGACGCATCCCATGGCTGAATCATAAGTGTTCTTGCTTCTGTTACAGATACTGCCGCAAGCTGATTAATAGGAGTTGGAGCACCGTAATAGTCAACTACAACTTTATCAAGCACTGCCGGATTTGCTCTGCCTGCTCTTATAGCAGCGTATTCTGTGTTAAGGTGGTCAATTCTTCTGTTCATTCGCTCTTCAGCATTTTTTAATACAGTTTTCATAAAAATCAATCTCCTTTTTTATTACTTTACTAAAGTACCAACTTTTTCACCACAAACAGCTGATACTATATTGTCAGGTTTTTCTATACTAAATACAAGAATAGGAATATTATTGTCTGAACACAATGTTGCTGCTGTTGTATCCATTACAGCAAGACCTTTATTAAGAATATCAAGGTAAGAAATTTCGTCATACTTAACAGCATCAGGGTTCTTTTTAGGATCGCTGTCATAAACACCATCAACCATCGTAGCTTTCATAATAACATCGGCATCGATTTCAGCGGCACGTAAAGCAGCAGCAGTGTCGGTTGAGAAAAAAGGATTACCCGTACCACAGCCAAACACAACAACTCTGCCCTTTTCAAGATGGCGAACTGCTCTATTTCTTATATAAGGCTCTGCAACCTGCTGCATAGTAATACCAGTTTGAACCCTTACATCAATATCAAGTTGTTCAAGTGCATCAGCAACACCAAGTGCGTTAATTACAGTTGCAAGCATACCCATATGGTCGGCTCTTGTTCTGTCCATTTTACCACTTGAACGCCCACGCCAAAAATTACCGCCTCCAACAACAATAGCAACTTCTACTCCCATGTCAACCAAAGTTTTAATTGGCTGACAGAATTTTAAAACCGTGTCGAAATCAATACCGTGTTTTTCACTTCCGGCAAGTGATTCTCCGCTTAATTTTAAAAGTATTCTTTTATATTTTGGTTTCATAACTAAATATCCCTTTCCTGTAATTTGTATTTACTGTAATATTCCAAATTTCCTTAATTATAATACTATATCTAACAATTAATGTAAAGTAATTGTTTAACATTTAACTATAATTTAATAATTTTTTTGCAAATTAATAACAACATAAAAATTTAATTTTTATAAGTGTTTTGCAAGTAATTTTGTAAGTAATTATTACTAAGAATTTGTTGCTGCTTATTACTATTTATGAAATAAAAATTATTATTATACGTTAGTATTCTACACTGATAAATTTATGATAAGCCTGTGGCTAAACGTATTTCTGAAGAATAAACAGCACGCACAGCGAATTTTTTTCACTTGACTTGACAAATAAAAAAGCAATAAATTTTGAATTGAATAATAAAATTTATTGTCTATTGTTATATAAAACAAAAGCAGCAAACATATTAAACGATTGCTGCTTAACCTGTTAAAACAATATTAATTTTTTTGTATTCCCAGTATATGATTTATATACTGTTGTGCTGTTCTGCCTGATATACCTCCGTGGTACATTTCCCACTGTTTTGCACCTGCGATAAGATCATCTTTATTCATTGTTATATTAGATTTCTTTGCTAATTCTGCAACAATATTAAGATATTGCTCTCGAGTTGGTTTAGAGTAGTTTATCATACATCCAAATCGGTTAACTAATGACAATTTTTCTTCAATAGTATCTGAACGGTGAAGTCCTCCCTCAAATTCCATATCGCTTTTGTCCTTCCAGTTTTCTTTTATAAGATGTCTTCTATTTGACGTTGCATAAATAAGAATATTATCAGGTTTTGTTTCTACACCACCTTCAATTACAGCCTTTAAGAATTTATACTCAATTTCAAATTCTTCAAAGGAAAGATCGTCCATGTAAATTATAAATTTATAATTCCTGTTTTTAATTTGGGCAATAACATTAGAAAGATCTTTAAACTGATGCTTGTATATTTCAATCATTCTTAAGCCATATGAATAAAATTCGTTTACAATAGCCTTAATACTTGTTGACTTACCCGTACCACTGTCACCAAATAGTAATGCATTGTTGGCTTTTCTGCCTTCTACAAAGGCTTTAGTATTTTCTACAAGCATTTGTTTTTGTTTTTCATATCCTATAAGATCGTTCAACATTACTTTGTCCATATTATTTATAGCCTTAAATTCTACACCAAATGCATCACTGCCGGCAATTCTGAAAGCCTTATTAAGCCCAAACATTCCTACGCCATAATCATAGTAAAACCTTGTAACTATATCAAAAAATTCTTTAGCAGTAGTTACTTTTTCTAAATTTTCACTTAATTGCTGAACCTTTTGACTTACATTTCTGTTATACATAAGTTCCTTCTTAACTATTGCCTTATAATTAGAAATTTTTGTAAAGCAGTCAATACCAAGTTCGCGTTCAATTTCTGTAAAATCAAAATTAAACAGTTCTATAAAAACTTTAAAGTCATTTAAAGCAAAGTAATTTACACTACCTTCGTTGGCACCTACCTTTTCACAAGTAATACTAAAAGGATTTTCGTTTGTAATAAGAATAAATGATAAATAATTGTGCCATAAATTTTTATCAAATCCATAATCTGTTGCTAAAACAAGCAGTTTTTTTATTTGTGTGAAAATTTTTGCTGTAAGCTGACTTTGAGTATAACTGCCGCTTCGATAACCTGCGAAAATATCGCCAAGCTCCATCAAAATAGAATTTGAGGGCATATCTCCATATATTATCAGTTTAGAAATAATTCTGTCCAATATTAACACTCCAAACTTTATCATTAATTATTCAAATTTTACCACCGCAGTATTAAAGTGTCAACTTGCTAAAACAACATAAAAAATATATTGTTATTATTCATTAGAAGAAAACTCAATAAAATAGCATATTAATGAATATTTCACATAAAATTTGTTAGTGATAATTAATTATATTTTGTTAAATTTTACCATAATTTTAATAATTTAAAATAGATTTGAACTAAAAATTTGCGAAATTAGAAAATTTTTTGCCTCATTATATTGATTATTATATAACTATGTGTTATAATTTGTTTAATTAGTAAAGTATGCTTTTTCACGAAATAGTGCAATATAAAAAGGAGAATTATTATGAATAACAGACGATTCAACAATGTGCTGGGAAGAGAATACGGGGACAGACATCTTCCTGTTGAAATTGAAGAGTGTGCAATTGTTGAAAATGATTTCATTATGCCACATCATCATATGGAAATTGAAATTCACTACATAAATAACGGCACCTGTGATTATTATATTGACGGAAAAAAGCATAGTGCAAAAACCGGCGATATTGTTTATCTTAAACCGGACATAGTTCACTCTATGTACAAGTCATGTAAAAAGCTTGAATATACTACTATAGCTATTTTGCCAAGTTTTTTATATACTGAAAATTCCGGTTGTTGTACTGAAAAATATTTTAGACCATTAAAGCAAGGTGATGCAGAGGTTACTTGTGTAATTACTTCTGACAATGAAGCTTACGAAGAATTAAAAAATTATCTTTTTAAAGTTAAAGAGCTTATAGAAAATGGTGAAAATCTATTTGAGCTTGAGCTTAAAATTTCTGTTTTAAGCTATTTCTTGTGTTTGTTTAAAAATGGTCATATTAACAAAAGAAGTAATCAAGAAAAATCTAAGTATAAGAGTGAAAATGCAATTTGCAATGCTATTGACTTTATTGACCAAAATTACAACAGATCTTTAACTGTTGATGAAATTTCAGAGCATGTGGGAATAAGCAGCAGCCATTTTATGAAGCTGTTTAGAGAATACACACATACAACATGTATTAGTTATATTAATAAATGTCGTTTAACAAAGGCTGTTGAATTGCTTGAAACAACACGTTACAATATTTTAGATATTGCTACAGCAGTGGGTTATAACAACATTTCATTATTTAACAGAGATTTTAAAAAGATTTACGGTACTACCCCTAAAGAAATAAGAAAAAATGCTAAGCTTGAAGAAAAAATGAACAAAAAGCTTACTCTTTCTTTGAAGTAAAATTTAATTTTACAGGCAGCTGCTAACACAGTTGCCTATTTTTTTACCCTATTTAATATACACATACAATTATTATGTATAAATTGTAGTAAAGAAAATAATTATTGTCAATGCTGTATTGCAAATAATTACATTATATGATATGATAAATATAACTGATTTTAGGGAGGATTTTTAAATGTCAGGACATAATAAATGGAGTACAATTAAGCAAAAAAAGGGCAAAAATGATGCTGCAAGAGCAAAAATTTTTACTAAAATTGGTCGTGAGCTTGCAGTAGCCGTAAGAGATGGAGGCAGTGCCGACCCTACTGTAAACTCAAAATTAAGAGATTGTATTGCAAAAGCAAAGGCTAATAATGTACCTAATGATAACATTGAAAGAATTATAAAAAAGGCTTCTGGTGAAGGTGACGCCAACAATTATGAGGCAATTACATACGAAGGTTACGGTCCGAGCGGTATTGCAGTAATTGTTGAAACACTTACCGACAACCGCAATCGTACAGCGGGTGACGTAAGACACTACTTTGATAAATTTGGTGGAAACATGGGTACACCGGGTTGTGTATCTTTTATGTTCTCACAAAAAGGGGTTCTTATTATTGACCGTGAAGAATGTGAAGCTGATGAAGACAAGGTTATGGAAGATGCTCTTGAATGCGGTGCGGCTGATATTGAAACTGAGGCAGATATTTTTACAATTTACACAGAACCTGCAGATTTCAGTCAGGTAAATGAAGCTCTTACAAATATGGGTTATACTTTTGCCAGTGCAGAGGTTGAAATGGTTCCATCAACATATACTAAACTTGAAGATGAAGAAGCGGTTACAAAAATGCAAAAGCTTTTGGATAATCTTGAAGATAACGACGATGTTCAAAATGTTTGGCATAACTGGGAAATGGAATAATGTTTTCAGGGCGGTTATCCGCCCTGTTTCTATGTTTAGTACTATTAATTGCAGGTGTTGCAAAACATTTTTTGCAATACTTCGATGTGTTTTAATATATTGATATTTGATTTATCTCCCCTATCCTCTATATGTTTTATTTTAGATTAATAAAAGTAAGGTGAAAACTATTGAGTTACGATTTTGATTTTATTTGTGACTGTCATTGTCACAGTAAGTGGAGCTTTGACGGCTGTGAAGAAACTGATGATATATGTGAAAGAGCAATAGAGTTAGGTATTGACGTTGTGACAATTACCGACCATTGTGAGGTGAACGGTTGGGATAATCCACAGGACAGTGAATTTGGTGATTTTAAAAAACTAATACCGCAGTCAATTATACATATGAAAGCAAGTCAAAAAAAATATAACGGCAAGCTCAAATTGTTAAGGGGAATTGAACTTGGACAGGCTATGCAAAACCTGTCAGGTGCAGATGAAGCATTAGCTCTGGACCAATTCGATTTTATTCTTGCTTCTGTTCACAATGTGCGCAGAATGCAGGATTTTTACTGGCTTGAATATACAGAAAAATCGGCCCAAAAGCTGCTATATACATATTTTAATGAGGTTTTAGAAGTGGCAAATTGGAATAAATTTGACAGCCTTGCCCACCTTACTTATCCATTGCGTTATATTTCCGGAAAACATAAAATTAATATAGATATTGCTGATTATATAGTTATTATTGATGAAATATTTAAAACCCTTATTAAAAATAATAAAGCACTTGAGGTTAACACTTCAGGACTGCGTCAAGAACTTGGCACAACAATGCCTGACAGATTTTTACTTGAAAGATATAAAAATGCTGGAGGTCATCTTATTACAATAGGGTCTGACGCTCATAAAACTGCTGATCTTGGCAAGGGTATTAACGAAGGTTTGCATTTGCTAAACAGCATAGGTTTTAAAGCATACACATATTTTGAAAAACATACTCCCGTATTTGTTGACATACACTTAAAAAACAAAATATGATTATATTGTAAAGTAATATTCAACATGCGACAGTTAACTACAAAAACCTTTAAAAAGGTACTTGTATTAAAAAGAATTTTCATATATAATATATTTGTTATTTTTATAATTGTGTAATTATACTTTTTGATAAATTAATTAACACAATTATAATTATCTATAGCAAGATTATTTTCCTGTGCAGCAGTGCAGGGTGTTTGAGAAAGGAAGTTTGTGCTATGAACAGTGCAGAAAAACTGCAGCTTCAGATTTTAGCCTGTAAGTCCCGTATGGGTGCTATTATAGGCACATTCAATGCAAAATCAGGTCATCCGGGTGGTTCTTTGTCGGCTGCCGACATCTACACTTATCTTTATTTTAAAGAAATGAATGTTGACCCTACTAATCCGCAATGGAGTGACCGTGACAGATTTGTACTTTCAAAGGGTCATTGCTGCCCAAGCCTATATGCTACTCTTGCATTAAAAGGATATTTTAAATGGGACGAGCTTACAACACTACGCCACGTTGGTGCTATGCTTCAGGGTCATCCTGATATGAAAGGTACCCCTGGTATTGATATGAGTTCAGGTTCTCTTGGTCAAGGAGTTTCGGCTGCCTGTGGTATGGCATTGGCCGCAAAGCTTGACAATAAAGACTACCGTGTTTATACTCTGCTTGGCGATGGTGAATGTGAAGAAGGACAGGTTTGGGAAGCTGCTATGTTTGCAGCACATAAAAAACTGGATAACATTTGCTTTATTGTTGATTGCAACGGTTTGCAAATTGATGGTACTGTTGCTGAAATTGGAGGTATTGAACCGCTTGACGAAAAGTTCGTCTCGTTCGGTTTTAATGTTATTAAAATTAATGGTCACAATTTTGACGAAATTGATGATGCTTTTCAAAACGCTAAAGCTGTTTCAGGCAAACCTACTGTAATTATAGCAAACACTGTTAAGGGTAAGGATGTTTCTTATATGGAAAACCAAGTTGGCTGGCACGGTACTGCACCAAACAAAGAACAGTACGAAATTGCAATGGCCGAACTTGAGGCAAAACTAAAAGAGTTGGAGGCACTTGTATAATGGCACAGGTTATCAATAAAGCAACAAGAGAAAGCTTTGGTCTTGCACTATGCGAGCTGGCTAAAACACATGACGACATAGTTGTACTTGATGCAGACTTAGCTGCTGCAACTAAAACCGGTATATTTAAAAAAGAATTTCCTGAGCGTTTTATAAACTGCGGTATTGCAGAAGGTAATATGATTGGTGTGGCTGCCGGTTTGGCAGCTGCTGGCAAAAAACCGTTTGCTGCTTCTTTTGCAATGTTTGCAACAGGCAGAGCATTTGAACAGATAAGAAATTCCGTTGCATATCCAAAACTGAATGTTAAAATTGCCGGATCACACGCAGGTATTTCAACCGGAGAAGATGGTGCAACACACCAATGTATTGAAGATATTGCCATTATGAGAGCAATTCCCGGTATGGTTGTACTTAACCCTGCTGATCACTACGAAATGATAGAGGCTGTAAAAGCAGCATATGAATATAATGGTCCTGTTTATATTCGTTTGGGCAGACTGGCTATTGACAGCTTTAACGACCCTGACAACTACAAGTTTGAACTTGGTAAAGGCATAACGCTGCATGAGGGCAATGATATTACAGTTATTGCAACAGGGCTTGTTGTAAATGAAGCTTTAAAGGCTGTTAAATCACTTGAAAAAAAAGGTATAAACGCAAGACTTATAAACATTCATACTATTAAGCCTATTGACAGAGATATTGTTATTAAGGCGGCACAGGAAACAGGCAGAATTGTTACTGTTGAAGAACATAATGTAATTGGTGGTTTAGGCGATGCTGTATGCGATGTTGTTTCTGCTGAGTGTCCTGTAAAAGTTACTAAAATTGGCGTAAATGACGAATTTGGTTATTCAGGTCCTGCTAAAGAGCTACTTGAAATTTTCGGCTTGTGTCAAAGCAACATTGAAAAGGTTGTTGAGGACATTGTAAAGTCTGAAAACTAATTAAAATATATACTTAACTCCCCTCTTTTTTGAGGGGAGTTTTTTTGATGATTTTATGAATGAGGGAAATATTACTGCATAAAAAAGAGCAATACAATAATAAAATGGATAGCAAAGACCCTTTTATGGGTAAGGAACAAGTAATAAAGAGCCGCTTGTGTGCGGCCCTTTATGCTGGTAATACATTGCCAAACTTTCAAGATTTCTTTTATAGGTCGAGCAATATTAACCTCTTATGAACTTTTGCAAATTAAATTTAAAATCTCATATAAAATTAAAATTATTTTTTGCGTGACAGGAGTATTATTGACACCACTGCAGCAATCATAACTATTGCTAAAATTACAATAATTATTGTGGTACTGTCACCGGTACCAACCGATAAAGAATTATATGCCAATGATGATATTGCAGATGTAAAAATTGTTACCAGAACTACTATTACAGAGTAAATAACAGATAATCTATTTTTCATATACCTTACCTCACTAATTTATAATTATAAAATGAGTATAGCAAATTTTTGTAAAAAAGTAAACTTTTTATAGTAAATAAATATCTGCAAAATATATTTTATTTAAATATCTGCGTTAAAGCTTTTAAAGGAGGCGTGTATTTTTTTACCTTTACCTGTATATATGGTTTACTTTCCAGCTTTAAAATAGCCTGGCCTGATAATTTATCAAGCAAATCTGCAACCTTTTTTGTACGTACATCTGCAAGATATAATAAGATTAAAGTATCTTGTTGCTTTATTTCGTAAACACCATAAGATGAAGCAATGTTTCGTATAAGTGCAATTTCGATTAGTCCCATTACAGACGGTGGAACATCACCAAATCTGTCTATAAGCTCATCAATTACATCGTCTGCATCCTCTTTTGTTCGTATATCGGCAATTCTGCGGTACATTGCAATTCTAAGTTTTAAAGACGGAATATAATCATCAGGAATATGTGCGGGAATCGGCACATCTACCGAACATTCTATATCTTGCGGCAGTACTTCTTCTCCCCTTTCTTCTCGTATAGCCTCGTTTAGAAGTTTAAGATACATATCATATCCTACAACCTCCATATGACCGTGCTGCTGAGCACCCAATACATTTCCTGCACCTCTTATTTCAAGGTCACGCATTGCTATTTTAAATCCGCTGCCAAATTCAGTAAACTCTTCAATAGCTGCAAGTCTTTTTGCTGAAATTTCACTTAATACCTTCATAGGTCTAAAGGTAAAATATGCATATGCTCTTCTTGAAGAACGTCCTACTCTACCCCTAAGCTGATGCAGCTGTGAAAGCCCCATATGGTCAGCATTGTCAATTATAAGAGTGTTAGCGTTTGGTATGTCAACACCTGTTTCTATAATTGTTGTACATACAAGCACATTAATTTCTTGCTCAAGCATTTTACGCCAAACCTCTGACAGTTGTTGTTCACTCATTTTACCATGACCAACACTTACATTAGCCTCAGGAATGCCTTCTGATATATTAAAAGCACACCGTTCAATTGTTTCTACGTTGTTGTGCAAGTAAAACACTTGTCCTCCGCGTCTTAATTCTCGTCGTATGGCATCAAAAATAACCTCACGGTCATATTCCATTACATAGGTTTGTACAGGCTGACGGTCTTGTGGTGCCTCTTCAAGAACAGACATATCTCTTATTCCACTCATTGCCATATTTAAGGTTCGTGGAATTGGAGTAGCAGAAAGGGTAAGAACATCAATATTTTTACACATTTCTTTAAATCTTTCTTTTTGTGCCACACCAAAGCGTTGCTCTTCGTCTATAATTACAAGACCTAAATCTCTGAACTGTATATCTTTTGAAATTAGTCTGTGAGTGCCAATAACCATATCAACCTCACCTCTTTTTAAAGCCTTTATAACCTCATTTTGTTGTGCTGTTGTTCTAAATCTTGAAAGAAGCTCTATTTTTACAGGAAAGCCCTCAAATCTTCTTAGTGCTGTTTGATAGTGCTGCCAAGCCAAAATGGTTGTAGGACATAAAAGAGCGCATTGCTTTGAGTCTGCTACACATTTAAATGCAGCACGCAAGGCAACCTCTGTTTTACCAAAACCCACATCACCACACAATAATCTGTCCATTGGTGCAGTGCGTTCCATGTCAGAAGTAATTTCTTCAATGCACCGCATCTGGTCGCTTGTTTCTTCATATTCAAAATGTGATGCAAAGTCGTGATGCCATTCATTGTCTGCTGTAAATGCATACCCCTTTGCTTTCATACGTTCGGCATAAAGCTTGGTAAGCTCATGAGCTATATCCTTTACTGCACTGCGTACCTTTGATTTTGCTTTTGCCCAATCAGTACCACCCAGTTTGCTGAGTTTAACCTTGTTATCCTCTTTAGGACCGATGTATTTTGAAACCATGTCAAGCTGAGTAACAGGAACATAAAGCTCGTCATCTTTGGCGTATAAGATAGTTATATAGTCCTTGATAATACCATCATTTTCTATTTTATTAATTCCTTTGTATATACCTATACCAAACTTTGTGTGCACAACGTAGTCACTAATATTTAATTCTTCAAGAGAATATATTTGCTGTGCATTTTTAGGGCGCTTAAGCTTTTTCTTAAGCGGTGCAAAAACAACGCCGTGTGACATAAGCTTAAATTTTGCAGACGGGTACTCAAATCCTGCTGACAGAGCGCCCTCCATTATATATATATTATTTGGCATTGGTTCAGAAATATCGGTAACATAATGTGCAGGAAATCCATCATCTTTAAGCTGGTGTTCAAGTGATATTGCGCTTTTTTCAGTTCCTGCCAAAATTACCATAGTCATATTGCTGCTGAAGTCCATATTTAAATCTTCTTTAAGAATATTATAGGAACCGCTCCACAATGACAGCTGTTTTGCAGTAAAACTTATGAGCTCCTTAAGCTTTATATCATATGAACCGTGTGTGAAATTATCAAGAAAAATTACAGTATTTTTTTCAAAGAAATCCCACACTTCAAATTTTTCAAGACAGTAAGTTTCAAAACCTTTGCACAATGTTCCAGTAGCAAAATTATCTTTAATTTCTGCATTATATTGAATGTAAAAAGAATTTTGTCGTGCCTTTACTTTAGTTTGTTCTGAAATAAAAATAAGTCTATTATCAATATAATCTAAAAGCGTTGAATGAGTGTTGTATATCAAATTAATAAATTTATCAATAGAGCCTACGTTTACGCCGCTTCTTAAAGTATCGGATTCATTTTGAAGTATCTCTTTAGCTTTAGCTGAATTTTTACCTTTTAAAAGCTTAATTTTTTCGTCTATTTTGTCAGCAAGCTGGCTCTTATTTTTAACTAAAACTTCTACCGACGGTGTTATTACTATATTTTCAACATAATCTAATCTTCGCTGTGTTTCTATATCGAAAGTATTTATTGTGTCAATTTCGTCGCCCCAAAATTCTATTCTTACAGGTTTTTCGGTATCAGGCATAAAGAGGTCTAAAATGCCGCCACGCTGTGCAAACTGTCCTGCACCTTCAACTATATCGCATTTTTCATAACCATTTAGTACAAGCGCTTCAGTTACATTTTCAACCGATACCTCTGTCCCACCTGACAATGTCAAAGTAGCTTGCTTTAACACCTGGGGAGGAATTGTAAACTGTGCTAAAGCGTCAATAGTTGTAATAACAACGTCAGCATTATTTTCCATCATTTTACAAAGCACATTTATTCGTTGATGTTCATATTCTCTTGACTTACTGTTAACATCTCTGTATATAAAGTCACGCACAGGATAAATGTAAGCGCTTTTCCCCATAGATGTAAGGTCGTTTGCAAGTACCTGTGCTTCGTGTTCATCTGAAGCAACAACAAATGCTCCCATTCCTTTAGAAAATGGGAGTGAATTAATAATATGCGCTTTATGTACACCTGTTAAGCCTGTTGCGGCTATGGCACAGTGTCCACCGTTAAGCGCCTTTTGTAAGACCTTGTATTCAGGCACCTTTTCTATTACATTGTCTAAAAACTTCATCAAATTACTCCTTATGAGTTATATTCTGCCATAGCTTTGTCAATGTTGCCGGCTACCATATACTCAACCGCACCGCATACATTATCTGTAACTTTTTCTAACAATTCAAGCTCTGACTTTGTAAAACGTGACAGCACCCAGTCGGCAAGCTGCCAATTTGGGTTAGGCTTTTCACCAATTCCTATTTTTACTCTTGGAAATTTATCACTTCCGCTTAAACCGATAATGCTTCGCATTCCTCTTTGACCACCGTCACTGCCTTTTCTTCTTATACGCATTTTGCCCACACCAAGTGAAATATCATCAAAAAGGATAATAACATTCTCAGGTAAAATTTTATAAAAATTCATTGCCTGTACAACAGACTCACCGCTTAAATTCATAAAGGTTTGAGGTTTCATAAGCAAAACCCTTTTTTCATTTATTACACAATCACCAATCAAAGCTTTATACTTTAATTTATTTACATTGCAGGAATATTTTTCGCTTATTTTATCAATAGCAATAAACCCGGCATTATGCCGGGTATTAGTGTACTCTTTACCAGGATTACCCAACCCAACAATAATATATTCTATCAAGTTTTTATTTATACTGCTGTTTTTATTAAATACATTAATCATACTCTCACCAAAATTAAAAAATTATGCTTTTTATAACATACCGTTTAATTATTACACATACATTTGAAAAAATCAAGCCAAATGCTGTTATAAGCACCAAAAAGGATACCGTAAATTCGGTATCCTTAAAGCTAGAATAAATATTTTTTTAATTCATAAAGGTTGTCTATAACAGGCTTGTCTGTAGATAACAGGTCAATTTTACTTTGGTGACCTGTCGAAAGCAAAATACAGTCAGCACCTATTTCATCTGCAAGTTGGCAGTCATGCAGTGTGTCACCAATTATTACTACCTTTGCATAGTTATTGGTAATTCTATTTATAACCCCCACAGCACGTTCAACCTTACTGCCTACATTATAGTCACCTGAACCTGAAATACATGTCATAAACTGTGCAATGCCTAATCGGTTTGCACCATTACTTACAATAATCTGGTTTGATGAAGAAACAATAACCTGCTTAACACCATTACTTTGAAGCATCTGCATAATTTCAACAGCACCGTCATTAACAGGATTGTTATCAATATGCTCATTATACCCCTTGTCAAACTCATTTTGTATTACGTCAAACGATATTTCATTAAGATTAAAAAGATGCTCATAAAATTTATAGATGGGTGTATCTAAATAACTGTGATATTGCTCTAAATTAATAGTCGGCAAATTACGCTTAATCAGCATATCATTTACAGAAAGCAACGAAGCATTCACATCATCAACTATAGTACCGTTCCAGTCCCACACTACACAAGTATATTTTAAATTGCTGTTCACAATTAAGCCTCTATACCAATTTGTAAAGCTTTGCGGTTAGGTTCAAGCAAATGCTGTCTTTTCTTAGGTACACATTTAACAATAGCCTTGTCAAGTGATTCAGCAGTGCAAAAACCAACCTCTTTAAACAGTTTACCTAAAAGAATTATGTTTGACAAGCCCTCTATATTGTTTTCAGTTGCAAGCTGTGAGGCATTAACATAAACAACATTAATGTCAGTTCTATCACATTTTACAGGTATCATTGAGCTATCTACTATCATTGTTCCGCCCGGTACAACTCTGTCTTTAAATCTTTCAAAGGAAGGCAGATTAAGCGCAACAAAAGCATTCGGCGAAACTACACAAGGTGAACCAATAGGTGTGTCAGAAATGCAAACGCTGCAGTTTGCCGTACCGCCACGCATTTCAGGACCGTATGATGGAAGCCATGTTATATTTTTTTCGTCATATAAGCCTGCATAAGCAGCTAATTTACCCGAAAACAATACACCCTGACCACCAAATCCGGCAAATAAAATATTAAAATCTTTACTCATTTCTCCAGTCTGGCTCCTTTCTTTTCATCCTTATATACTCCCAAAGGATAATAAGGAATCATATTTTCTCTAAGCCATTCTAAAGACTCAATAGGGTTCATACCCCAATTTGTGGGACATGTTGAAAGAACCTCTACTATAGAAAAACCCTTACCGTCAATTTGATTTTGAAAAGCTTTTTTTATTGCTTTTTTTGTTTCGTTTACATTTTTAACAGTGTCAACAGATGTACGCTGTGCAAGTGCAACACCGTCAAGAGTTGAAAGCATTTCGCATATTCTTACAGGAAAACCTGCTACATTTACATCACGTCCGTACGGAGTGGTTTGAGTAATTTGTCCCGGCAAAGATGTTGGTGCCATTTGACCGCCTGTCATACCGTAAATTGTGTTATTTACAAAAATAACAGTAATATTTTCACCTCTTGTAGCTGCATGTACCGTTTCTGCTGTACCAATAGCTGCAAGGTCGCCGTCACCCTGATATGTAAATACTACATTTTCAGGGTGTGCTCTTTTAATTCCTGTTGCTACAGCAGGCGCTCTGCCATGAGGAGCCTCTATCATATCACAGTTAAAATAATCATAATTCATTACAGCACAACCAACCGGTGAAACACCAACTGTATGTCCTTCACATTCAAGCTCATCAATAACCTCTGCAACAAGTCTGTGTATAATGCCATGTGTACATCCTGAACAGTAATGAAATGGAATATCTGTTAAAGCATGTGGCTTTTTAAATACTAATTGTTCCATTAACAGCCACCTCCAACTTCAATAATTTTATTAAGAACCTCATTAGGTGTAGGTATTTTACCGCCTGTTCTGCCAACAAAGCTTACAGGTTTCTTACATTCTACAGCTAACTTTACATCATCAACCATTTGCCCCATGCTCATTTCACAGCTAATAAAGGCTTTTGCAGTATCTTTTAATGTATCAAATGCCTTTGTAGGGAACGGCCATAGTGTAATAGGTCGCAATAAACCGGCTTTTATTCCCTGCTTGCGTGCCATATCAACTGCGGTATGAGATACTCTTGCCGAAGCACCATAGGCAACAACCACTATTTCTGCATCGTCAAGTAAATATTCGTCCCACTTTTGTTCATTCTCTTTTATAATATCGTATCTTTTATATCTTCGAACAACTAAATCCTCAAGCTCTTTTGGCGAAAGCAACAAAGAGTTTAGTATGTTATGTTCTCTTTTATTTTGGTGACCGCAGCAAGCCCACGGTTTGTCAATAGTTTTTTTAGTTGTAGCTTCAGGAAGCTTTACAGGCTCCATCATTTGACCAAGCATACCATCTGCCAAAATCATTGCAGGAATTCTATACTCATCACCCTTATCAAAAGCTAATCCAACCAAATCAACCATTTCTTGAATTGTTGCAGGAGCATATACCAAAATTTGAAAATCACCGTGACCTGTAGCTTTTGTCGCTTGCCAATAATCAGACTGTGAAGGCTGAATTCCGCCAAGACCAGGACCGCCACGCTGTACATTTACAATAAGTGCAGGAATATCGCAAGCTGCCATATAAGAAATAGCCTCTGATTTAAGACTGATACCCGGTGAGCTTGATGATGTCATAGCACGAACACCCGCACCTGCCGCACCAAGCACCATATTAGCTGCAGCAATTTCAGACTCTGCTTGTAAGTATGTACCATTTACCTGTGGCATTCTTTTTGCCATATATGCAGCAAGCTCTGTCTGAGGTGTAATAGGGTAACCGAAAAAGTGCCTGCAGCCTGCTTGGATAGCAGCCTCTGCTAACGCTTCGTTACCCTTCATTAAAAATTTGTCTTCCATTTAATTTCATATCCTTTCGTATTCACACCTTAACGGTAAACGGTAATTGCCACGTCAGGGCACATTGTAGCACACGCCTTGCACCCAATACACTTTTCTGCATCTGTTAATGTTGCAGGGTGATACCCCTTAGCGTTTATCCTGGATTTATCTAATGCAATAATCTTTTTTGGACAAGCGTTTGCACACATTTCACAGCCCTTACACAAGTTTTCATTTACTTCAATACGAGCCATTACTTTATTTCCTTCCTTTCTAACCTTTCTAATTCTTTTATTAATACCACTAGAGTTATATAGTAATTTATAATGTTAATTGCCGAAAGGTGGTTTTACTATTTGTTTAACAAAAAACATATTATACCTATCAAATTCTTTTTCAGATGATAAGCTTTCAGGTGCAGTTGTACACAGCAAAGAAATATTCAAACTTTCTGCTACTTGAACACCATAATCATATGCATTTAAAATAGTTTCCACCGTGGTTTCACCCTGAAGGTGCGAATTATTTACTACACAAGTAGGTTCTAAACCACATGCACACATAATTTCACCCAATATTCCAATAGCCTGACTGGGTGTATTAATTAAATTACGATATTTATTTACCAAATAAATAAAAGAATATTCTTCATTTTTTATTTTTGATGAATATCTGCCAAGTGCAAAAGCACCTGCGTCATCTCCCCCAACATCAAAAATCACCATTCTGTCGTTTAAATTGAACACGCTGTCAATTTCAGCAGAAAGTGCGGGCGTATCAACATTCGTACCGGCATATTTAGGAGAAATAACATAAACGCCTTGGTTTTCTAAAATTTGCTTGTAGTCAGAACTACGAAAAAACGGGTTCACAACATCAAGGTCAACTAAAGTTACATTTTTACCTTGTTTTGCCATATACAAAGCAAGGTTAATTGAGAAATTTGTTTTACCACAACCGTAATGTCCGCAAACAACGGTTATTCGTTTTAAACTGTTTATATTTATCATTCTTTCTTACTTCCTGAAAACACAAATATAATAATATTAATATGTTATCTGAAAAGTTACAGAATATGTATTGTAATTAAAACAGACCCTTAATAAGTGCCATAATGGCATCAACCCCTAAAACTACACCGGTAACCAATACAAGCAAAAGTATTACAGATATAATTCTTATAATTCTGTTTTTAGCACTATAATAGTCTTCTCCATTAAATTCGCTTGATTTTGCCGATTTTACAGAAACCTTTTCCTTGTCCTCAAAATCACTTTCTTTAGGTTTAATTGCATTAATTCCTACAAGCAAATCAAAAGCCTTTGAATAGCAACCGTACGGAACCATAATATCGTAATCGGCAAAATTTCTTCCTGTTACAGCATCAGACGAAAATTGCTTTTTTGCAATTTTTTCGCTGTGGGGTATATTTTGGTCATTTAGCGCAGAGCAAACACGCTCTTTTTCAAAGCCGGATGCCCTTAAAATAACTGTTGGAAAATCGCCTGACGGTTCTCCGCTGTTAAGAGTTTTCTTATTACAAACAGGACAAATTTCAACACCGTCATTTGTTATATGATTACATTTTTTACAATACTTCATAATGTTCACTTTCAGGTAAAATCTAAAATATATTAAGCATTATGCTCATATTAAAGTATAGCAAATAGAAGGTTAAAAATCAACATAAAGATATGTCGCAAATATAAAAAGGCATATATTTAACTTATTGTTCATTTTTATCTCTAAAAAATGAACAATAAGTTAAGTAGCAATATAAAAACTTTTATTAATGTAATAACACTTCTTAACTATATATTAAAATTATACAACCAAATTTTTGAATGTCAATAAGGTGTATATTAATTATTTACAAAAATTAACAGGAGTACAGTATATAACTGTGCTCCTGCCTAAAAACATGATTTTAAAATAAATTCATTTAATAAATCCTCTTTAATGTATTTCTTTGAAACAGTGTAAAATTATTTAACCTATTAAATAAGATAACATAAAAGGCTTTTAACTGTATTTATTGCTTTATTATTTGCCGGTTTTCATTAAAAGAATATTGGTTGAATTTGTTTTCCTTTTAGAGCAAATTCAATCGTTATTGGTATTTTTGAAAAATCAGCAACTAATGAGTTAGGTTTTTTTATTACATCATCTTGACTTAACGGTACTACATAGATATTTTTATAATTCAAAATTTTTCCCAGATTCTGTGCTGAAATTCCTAAAGCGTCATTGGATGCAAGGGCAATTATTATTGGCTTACCCACCCTTAGTAAAGACTTTGCAGCCATAGTAACGCTTGTATCTGTTATACCATTACAAAGCTTTGCCAGTGTGTTTCCTGTACAAGGCGAAATTACCATTACGTCGCATATATTTTTCGGTCCCAGAGGTTCTGCGTCCTTTATTGTATTAATTAACTTTTTTTCAGATATACCTTCTACAGTTTCTATGAATTCTTTTGCCGTGCCAAAACGAGTATCTGTGGCTGATGCGTTTTGTGACATTATCGGCGTAATGTCGTAACCTCTTTCTTTTAGCTGTTCCATTTGTGGTATTGCTTTACTAAAGGTACAAAACGAGCCGCACATGGCAAAAGCTAATTTTGTGCTGCTCACGCCTTTTCCTCCTCAAGAATATTAAAGATAGTATTTTTAATTATTTCTCCTGATGTTTTTGGTGCAACCTTACCAGGCAATGACAGTGCATGAATAGTTGGTATTCCCATTCTTTTTGCACTTTCAAAATCAACACCGCCGGGCAGTGATGCAAGATCTATAATTAATGCATTTGTTGCAATTTTTGCCATAATATGTGCATCCAGTATTTTTGCAGGTACCGTATTAAATATAAGGTCATACTCACCACTATTAATAAGGTTGTTATTATCTATTGGTATATAACCATTAAGCTTAATCCATGCCAGCGACTCTTTTCGTCTTGCAGAAACATAAACCTTTGCACCCAAGCCTTGCAGCATTTTGGCAAGTACTTTGCCAATTCTACCATAGCCTGTAATTAAGCATTTTGAATTGTTAATTGTGCCAAGATATTCACGCATGGCTATTTCTATAGCCCCCTCGGCTGTTGGTACAGCATTGCAAACCTGCATTTCTTCTCTATTTAAAAAATCATATAATTTAACCTCTTGCCAATATTTACTGCTTTTAGAAAGTTTTTCCTTCATTGGACAAAATACTGTTTTACCCTTAAACATTTTTGCAAAATCGTCATTTAGAATTATCTTTTTTTCAGAAAACGGAGTATTTAATGTTGTACCGTCCTTTGTTATAGGCAATGGCAATATAATGACGTCACTGCATACAACACAGTCTTCAACGTTCATTGAACCGCCAAATTTTCCAAGAAGTTGTTCAAGCCTGTCAAAACAACTTAGGTTTACTGTATAACCGTCATCTGCTATTGAGCGTCCCGCGGCAAGCTGTCGCTTGTCACCGCCTATTATACCAAACTTGTTTATATTAATCATACTGTACCCCTCTACACAATTAATAATACGGTTTAGTATATATTATGTAGTTGCAAGTCTTTTGTTAATAAATATACATAAATAAACAATACATCAGTAGTTAGTCAAATTAAATTTTCTTAACTATATGTTTCTCTTGTAAAATATTGTTGGATATGTCCGTACTCTCTTGGCATAAAAATTCCTCCTATGGTAGTTTCTTTCATTCTACCATAGGAGGGTTCTTTTCTCTATTGTCCGTTTTTTATGGACTTGTGCAGTTTTATCATATGAGGTTTTATTACATTATATTATAATAATTTAACAAATAGATAAATCCCCTAGCAAAGCTAAGGGATCTATCCAGATAGTGTATTAGGGTTAATTGTAAGTTGTAAGCAAATTAAAATAAGCAATCGCTTATTACAAGGTTATTATAACCCAAGTGTAGATAATTTTCAACCTTTTTCTAAAAAAATTTTCTGATTTATCATTTTTTGTTTGATAGACTAGTTTTTTTATTATATTAAGAACTTTTTTGTTAATAATATAAATTCTGCAAGATTAAATCTATTATTTCTTTTCAAATGACTTACAGTCAGTACATTGGTTTTGTGTTGGATTACTTTCATGTGTACCAACCTGAATACATGAAAGTGAGCAATTGTCCTTACAATCACAATGGTGTTTACAATTATAAACGGTACATTTTATTGATTCGTTAGCATATGACTGATTCATGATTATACTTCCTTTCAAAATATAATTGACTTATCGTCTATAATATTTTTAGTATATAAGCATATTATATTCGCACCATTTTTTTACAATTTCATAAAATATAACGAGGTGATAATATGCTTGAACATATAAGAGATTTATTCTTTATTTTGCTTTCAGTTGCAGGAATGATATACATATGGAAATCAATTTTTATTCTAATTTTAAAAAATAAAAATGATAGACGCGTTTACGTTGTTGTTCCAATAGATGACACAATTGAAAATGTTGAACAAATAGTACGTAGCACAGCAGAAAGAACTATTTTAATGGGCAACAGTAAGTGGACTACTGTTGTTTGCGTTGATTACGGCAGTAACAGCGAAACAAAAGAAATAATTGAAAGGCTGTGTACAGAATACAGCTTTTTAGACTATATGGATACAAATACGTTTAACGGTATATTTATAAAGGATAAAAAGAAGGAGCATACTGTTTAAAAACAGCATGCTCCGAATATTGTAAAAAATGTAAAAATGATATATAATATTGTTATAATTTTATGCTTCAACTCCAGGTGCTAAAGTATCACCATTTTTTTCAAAATTTTCAACAGGTCTTATAAGGATAATAGGTGTAAGCTCCTTGCCTTGCCCGGACGGATTATCTTTAACAAATTTAATTAATTCTTCTTCAGGTATTGACGAACGCAGGTCATCTGAGCAACCCAAAAGTTCTTGACCTAGGTCATTGGCGTCTACAATAATACAGCTCATACCCAGTTTTTCTTTAAGTTCGTTACAAACACCATTTGGATTTTCAGGTATTTTTATACCAATATCGCCATATTCATCCCAAACCTTGTCATAAAATCCGTCAAGACCGCTTACTTCGGTTCCTACTATCTCGTAAAATACCCCCTTTTTACCAAACAGCTTTGTAACTGCACTGGCAAAGCTTGCCCACAAAACCTTTGGTAAACCAGCCTCATGTATGGCGTACTGCATTTTAATTGTTTCGCCTACTCCGTAACCCGTGTCGGGATGTGATGCAAATTTTGAAAGAAGCTTAGCCCAAAACCCTATTTTTAGCTCTTCCCTTTTAATTACTCTGTTTTGGCATAGTGCAATGATTTTTTCACTTGTAGAAACAATATCTCCCTCTTGATATATTGGAGATACATATTTTTTAAACACCTCTATATAATCTTCGCCCTGCTTTACAAAATGGGTTTTTATAGAGTGACGCATATATTTTTTACCGTTAACCTCAACGCCGGATTTTTTTCCTTCGTTAGCGTAAAATTCCATTACTATACTCATTCCTTTACATAAGATATTTATGCTAATTTCAAATAAAACAGACTGGCTGTTTCCGAATATATTAAACACAAAACACATTCTTTTTTCAATATAAAAATTTTATACTGTTTTATTTAAGATTAGTATTACTACCACAATTTATTAACTTATTTATTATAAAACAAATTGTTATATATTGCAATATTTATAAAATATAAATTTACAACACGGAGCCATTAGAAAATGACAAATAATAAACAATTACTTGAACTTACAGGAGAAATTGAAGATATAATTTTTAGAAATGACGCTAACGGATACACTGTTATGGAGATTTTAAGTGGAGATGAAAATATTACCGCTGTTGGTATAGTAGCTTCAATTAATATAGGTGAAGAAGTAAAATTGATAGGCAATTATAAAAAACATCCCACCTATGGCGAACAGTTTACTTTTGAGGTTTGTGAAAGAACTGTTCCGTCAACTTCTGCTGCCATTCTTAAATATTTATCCTCTCGTGCAATAAAAGGTATAGGACCGTCAACCGCTAAAAAGCTTGTTGAAACTTTTGGTGAAAAAACACTTGAAGTTATTGAAAACGAACCTTTTAGACTAACCGAAATTAAAGGTATAAGCAAAGACAAGGCAGAAGCTATGAGCCATAGCCTACAACAGATTTTTGGTGTTAGAAAGGTTATGACCCAACTGTCGCAATATGGTATTTCGTCACAACAGTCAATTAAGGCATGGAATTTATACGGAAACAAAATATTGGATATGATAGAAGAAAACCCTTATTTACTATGCAATCAGGGACTTAATATTGCCTTTGAGGTTGCTGATAATATAGCTATTGGCCAAAACAGGCAGTTCGATGATGATTGCAGAATAAGAGCAGGATATTTACATATATTATATCACAATCAGAATAACGGTCATACTTGTTTGCCAATGAATAAAATAATTGAGGCATGCTGTAAATTTTTACAGATTACGCAGGACAAGGCTAAGACAGTTCTTGACAATATGTTAAATGAAGGTGCACTTATATTAGATATAGTTAGAGAAAAAGAGTTTATCTTTTTACCTGAAATGCATTCCTGCGAAAGCTACAGTGCTGCTCGAATAGCTATGGCATTAAGATTTCCTGCTGAAAAAATAGATAATATCGAAAATGCTATAAGTAAAATTGAAAAAGAAAATAAAATTACCTATGCTGAGCTTCAACGTACAGCTATAGAAATGGCACTTAGTAAAGGAATGCTTATTTTAACAGGAGGTCCCGGTACAGGTAAAACAACCACTCTTAATGCTATAATAAGCATTTTAAAACATAATGGATTAACCGTAGCATTAGCAGCACCTACAGGACGTGCTGCACAACGAATGTCACAGCTTACAGGTTGTGAGGCCAAAACCATACACAGATTACTTGAAGTTACTTGGAACAAGCAAGACCAGCCTGTTTTTATGCGTAACGAAAAAAATGCACTTGAATGCGACGCTTTGGTTATTGACGAATTGTCAATGGTAGATTCTCAATTGTTTGAAAGTGTTATGCGAGCATTACCGTTGGGGTGCAGATTGATTATGGTTGGTGACAGTGACCAACTGCCAAGTGTTGGTGCGGGAAATATTCTAAGTGACCTAATTGCATCAAACAAAATTCCTGTTGTTCAGCTTAACGAGATTTTCAGACAATCTATGGAAAGTCTTATTGTTACAAATGCCCACAGAATTGTAAAGGGCGAGCAGCCTATTATACACAATACAAAAGCGGATTTCTTTTTCATGAACCGCACAAATCTTTCTTCGCTTACATCAACTATAGCAGAATTGTTTGTTACACGACTTCCACGCAGCTATAATTTTTCACCTCTTAATGATATTCAAATTCTTTGCCCGGGACGAAAGGGTCAAATTGGTACACAAGAAATAAACAAGCTGTTGCAAGAAAGTATAAACCCGAAAGCATCCTTTAAGCGTGAAATTAATATTAATGGAAATATTTTGCGTATGGGAGATAAAGTAATGCAAAATAAAAACAATTACAATATACCATGGACAAAGGATAACGGAGAAAACGGAGAAGGTGTATTTAATGGTGATATTGGCATTTTAACCTCCGTTACCAATAACCCATCTTCCCTGCAGGTTACCTTTGATGACCGTGTTGCAGTTTATGATGCTGAAAGTGCCGCTGACCTTGAGCTTGCTTATGCCGTAACGGTACATAAAAGTCAGGGTAGTGAATTTAACGCAGTTATTATTCCGTTGTACAACAACCCTCCGCAACTAGTTTACAGGAATCTGTTATATACAGCTGTTACAAGAGCTAAGAAGCTGTTAATTATTGTTGGCAGCAACAATACTCTTTACAGAATGGTTGAAAACAACAAGAAAACTCTGCGTTACTCCGGGTTAAAAGATTTTATTATAAGAGAAGTTGAGTAATATGAACATAAATTCTATGCTGAATAAAATATATAATACCATATTCCCTTGCCGTTGTCCTTATTGTGGTGATATTATATCCATAGACGCTTATGCTTGTGACAAGTGCAAGAAGAATTTGCAGCAGGAAAACATAATAACAAAGCTTATAAACAGCACAAATGTATCGCCCTTTAGATATGACGGAGTTTATAAATATGCTGTTTATAATTTGAAATTTAACAAATGCCCAGAATATGCAGAGCAAATGGCTGTTCCAATGGTTAGTGCTATTAATAAAGCTTTTAAAAATCAGCTTGATGAAATTGGAAATATAGATTTTATTACTTATGTACCTACAACCAAGAAAAAGAAATACAAGCGTGGATATAACCAGTCACAGTTATTGGCAAAATATATTGCAATGCAGCTTAATATAAAATGCAAGCCTTTGTTAATTAAAATTAAAGAAAATGAAACACAACATTTATTGCCCCGAAAAAAACGTAAAAGCAATGTTAAAAGTGTATTTTTCTACAACTATAAATTTAACAACCTACATAATAAAAACATACTGTTAGTTGACGATATTATAACAACAGGCGCCACATTAAGCGAATGCACCAAAGCTTTATATGCTGGTGGAGCTGAAAATGTACTTTGTACAACATACGTAACTGTTTTACCTGAAAACAGCTAGAAGATTATTAAGATTCTAGTTAAGCTTAATTTATGATTTATAATAAATATACACAGTAATAAATAAAAACAGCTGTACACTAAAGCATATAATAGCGTACAGCTGTTTTTTATAAAAGTTTTTGTGAGAAACAGCAACTTTAAATTATTAATCATTTTCAACTACATCTCTGAACGTTTTTGCTGTAGCATCAGCATTATCTGAAATCACCATAAAAACATAACCGTTAGATGTTTCTGTAACATAATTTTTAATTAATTCACTTTCCTTCGGACTTTGGCTAAATCCTTTCAGCTTAGAAGAAATATGGATGGAAATAGCCTCTAAAATTGCTGAATTATCATCAGGATTCTTCAATTTAAAACAGGCAAGCTCTGTAGCGGATGAACTTGAGTCGGATATATAAATTGATGACTGTGTAACATTATCCTTGGGTACATCAATATGCCCCGAAATATCACCACTGTCCAGCTCGCTTATGCCTTCGTAACCCATTTTTTCTATCACTTCTTTATTAATTTGTGCCGCTGAAAGGTCTGAAGTAATTACTGAAATACTTTTTTCTCTACTGCTTTCGTGACTAAACTCTGTAAAAACATATACACATCCTACAATAGCCGCAATAGCAACAAGCATAATTATAATAAAGGTGATAACCTTTCTGGTAACATCAGACATAACGCACCCCTTTTCCAACATTATTTAGAAATTACATAAATAATGTGTAGTTGTTATTCTATAGTCTTGTTTTCAATTTCGTTCAATGCTTTTTCAATAAATTGCTCCACTGTAAAAGCACCTAAATCGCCTTGTTTTCTTGAACGAACAGAAATTGTATTGCTTTCGATGTCTTTATCACCCATTAAAATCATATAAGGTACTTTCTCAAGCTGTGCTTCTCTAATTTTATATCCGATTTTTTCACTTCTTGTATCAATTTCACAACGCATACCTACAGCATCAAGTTTGCTTTTTATTGCTTTTAATGCATCAATATGACGGTCAGCTATTGGTAAAAGCTTAACCTGAACCGGTGCAAGCCACATTGGAAAAGCACCGGCATATTTTTCAATAAGTAAAGCAAGTGTTCTTTCATAACAACCAATGGAAGATCTGTGAATAATGCAAGGATGTTTTTTAACACCGTCTTTGTCAACATATTCCATACCAAATTTTTCTGAAAGCATTTGGTCAATTTGAATGGTGATAAGTGTATCCTCTTTGCCATAAACATTTTTAATTTGAATGTCAAGTTTAGGACCGTAAAAAGCAGCTTCGCCAATACCTACAACATATGGAATTTCAAGGTGGTCAAGAATTTTCTTCATCATGTCCTGTGCTTCATCCCACTGCTCAGGAGTACCAATATATTTTTTTCGGTCATTAGGGTCCCATTGTGAAAATCTATACGAAACATCCTCATATAAACCGAGTGTTTTAAGCATATAAATAGCCAGTTCCAAACAACCTTTAAATTCGTCTTCAAGCTGTTCAGGTGTACACATAAGATGACCTTCTGAAAGTGTAAACTGACGAACACGAATTAAGCCGTGCATTTCGCCGCTGGCTTCATTTCTGAACAGTGTAGAGGTCTCATTATATCTTAAAGGCAAATCTCTGTAAGAACGCCCCCTGTTTAAATATGCCTGATACTGAAAAGGGCACGTCATTGGACGAAGTGCAAAAACTTCTTTATCCTTTTCCTCGTCACCCAAAACAAACATTCCGTCCTGGTAATGATCCCAGTGGCCAGAAATTTTGTACAAATCACTTTTTGCCATAAAAGGTGTTTTTGTAAGCTGCCAACCACGCTTTTGCTCTTCATCCTCAACAAAACGCTGTAACAACTGAATTATTCTTGCACCCTTTGGCAGTAAAATAGGCAAGCCTTGACCAATAACCTCTGAAGTTGTAAACAACTCAAGCTCTCTACCCAACTTATTGTGGTCACGGGCAATAGCTTCTTCTCTTTGTTTTAAATACTCTTCAAGCATAGAAGCTTTAGGAAAAGCTGTTCCATATACACGGCATAGCTGCTGATTATTACTGTCACCACGCCAATAGGCACCTGTACAATTTAACAGTTTCACTGCTTTAACAGCACTTACAGACATCAAGTGCGGACCTGCACAAAGGTCTGTAAAATCATCCTGCTTGTAAAAGCTTATTGGTTCTCCCTTAGAGGCATGCTCTTGTGCAAGTTCTACCTTGTAAGGTTCATTCATATCATTCAGCATTTTAACTGCCTCATCAGGTGATAATTCAAACCTTTCAATAGCAATGCCGCTTTTGACAATAGCTTTAATCTCTTTTTCTATTTTTTCTAAATCCTCAGCAGAGAATGGATTTTCAACTTGAAAGTCATAATAAAAACCATTGTCTATAGCAGGCCCAATGGCAATTTTTGCGTGCGGATACAGTCTTTTAACAGCCTGAGCCAAAATATGAGAAGCTGTGTGCCAAAAAGCCTTCTTTCCCTCAAGTTCGTCAAAGGTCAGTATTTCAACAGTACATTTACTATCACTATCCAAAACAGTTCTTAAGTCTTTTACTTCCCCGTTTATTTTACAAACACAGGCTTTTTTATAAATTCCGCCGCCAAGCGATTTTGCAACATCTGCAGCAGTAGTGCCGTTTTCAAACTCCTTTACCGTACCATTTTTAAGCTCAACACTTATCATTGTTTTCAATCCTTTCTTTAATTATAAATAAAAAACCTCATCCCAAATGGGACGAGGTATCTACTCGTGGTTCCACCCAAATTCAGCACAACTAATGTTATGCCCTTTAAACACATGTAACGGTGTTCACCGATATACCTTAAATACGGTATATTGCTCAAAGGTGGTAATTTGCAAAAGTTAATATACCTATTACAGCATACAAGGTACTCTCTGTGAATAACATAATTACAAATATTGTCCTTCTCATAGCTTTTAACTTATTTTTATTTTATAATAACACAGTCACATTTCTAAGTCAAGTTACATTTATTTAACTTTTGTTACGTATAAGAGTAACAGCACATTTTAATTAATGTGCTGTTCTAAAAATATAATTAGTATTAAGTTGTTATTACATATAGCAGAAATACATTCCCTCTTCATAGGTATAAACACCCGAACCCTGAACAAATCCTGCTTGATAAATTACATTTTCAGGTAAAATTCTGTAACCGTTCAGAATTTTTTTTGCATTTGAGTAACACCTGTCAATAGCCGCTTTTGTAATTGGGTCATTGGCTTTCGGTATTGAAACTCCATTCCAATACATTAAACCATATGCACCCTTTCTGGTAATAACTCCTCTAATAGTATTTGGGAAGTAAGGTGATTTTACATGATTCATAACAACATTTGCAACCAACAGCTGTAATCTGTCACTACAATATGTTGCACCTGCCTCTTGCCATATCACTGCAGCCAGACAATATAAATCATCGTCGGTATAACCTTTTGTAACTGTTACAGTACATTTAGCGGTTTTTCCGTTAAATGTTTTTGCTGTAATTGTTGCTGTACCGGCTTTTTTTGCTGTTACAATTCCCCCTGCTGCTTTTACTGTTGCAACAGACGGATTGCTTGATGAATAAACTATACTGTGCGATGCTGAATTTTTTGTTAAAGATGAGTTAAGGTCGAATGAACCGCTTGGATTAAGAGAAAGCTTTGACTTATTAAGAGAAACAGATGCAGGTTCATTTTTTACTGTTATTTTACAAGTTACTGTTTTTCCATTGTATGTTTTTGCTGTAATTGTTGCTGTACCAACTTTTTTAGCTGTTACAAGACCTCCTGCTGCTTTTACCGAAGCTACTGCCGAATTATTAGAAGTATAAACAATACTGTGGGCGGCTGTACCGCTTGGTAAAGATGAATTTAAATCGTAAGTTTCTCCAATACCAAGAGTTAAGCTTGTTTTATTTAAAGATACTTTTGTTGGAGCCTTTTTTACTGTAATCTTACAGGTAACGTACTTACCATTATATGTTTTTGCCTTAACTGTTGTTGTACCAACCGCTTTAGCAGTAACTAAGCCTCCTGCTGCCTTTACAGAAGCGACGCTTGTGTTTTGTGAAGAGTACTTAATACTGTAAGCACCGCAGCCGCTTGGTAAAGATGAATTTAAATCATAGGTTTCTCCAATACCTAAGGTAAGACTTGTTTTATTAAGAGAAACAGAAGTTGGTGCATTTTTTACAGTTACCTCACAGATATCAAAGCTTCCATTTTCTAACTTAGCTGTAACAATAGCTGTACCTGATTTTTTTGCCGTTATTGTACCATTGGCATCAACAGAAATAACAGATTTATCTGTTGATGTCCATTCAATATTTTGACTAATATTATCAGTGTCAATAATCGTAGGAGTAAGCTTTACACTTTCATTCACACCTACAGTAAGTTTAGCCTTTGAAAGTTTAATAATACCTTTTGCAACAACCGACTTACTAGAAGCTTTTGTTATAGCTTTAGGTTTAGCATTTAAAACAACATCAGTTTCTGTCTCTGTTGATTGGGTTGCTTCATAATTTTCATCAACATATTCTGTTGTTAATTCTGTCGCAATTTTAGCTGCAGATTCGGTTGAAGCTGTAGTGACAATATTGTTATTAGCAGACGCCCCAACTGATAATATTGAACTGCTGCTCAAAAGTATTGCTGAAATTAAAACTGTAGAAATAATATTTTTTGTTATCTTCATAATTAATAAGAACCTTGTGGTCTTTTCACTCCTTTAAATAACCTGTCTTAATTTAGAATACGGTTATTTTACAGGAAAGTTACAAATTTGTAAAGTTTCAAGTTACAAATTGTAACCGGCTGAAATTAAGCATTTTTAATGCTATTTCAATGTTTTTGTTAGGAATATAAACAACAATTGGTAACAAGTTAGTAATCTTTTTGTGGAAGATTGCACAAATTTTTATGCTAGTTTTTTGTAACAAAATAAACAAAATTATGATACTGTAACTTCTATTTTTGTTAATAAAGTTCAACACATAAAAGACAGTATATTTAATTTATTACATAATTTGTCACTGTATCACTATTTTAATATTATTTCTTTTGCCGCATTAACAAGATGACTATGTGTATTTTTAATTTTGTTGTCCATTACAAGCTTTAACAGTTTCTTTAGCACATGTCCCACCTGTTCACCTTGTGATATTCCTAATGCTATAATATCATTGCCGTTAATGTCAAGTTCTTTTACAGATAAAATCAGTTGATTTTCAGAAGCAAGTCTTTCTTCAATTTTGAGAAGCTGTTCAAGATATTTTATGCGTTTTTCTGATATTAGTTTACTTTGACCTCTAACATCACACATTTTTACATAAATTAAATTTCTGAACATTTTTCTTGAGCCAAGTCGTTGAATATTTTTTTTAACTGATTTTTCAGACGCATTAATTATATTATCATGGTTTTCTACAAGAGTTAACACTTGATTTTTTGTATTATTATCAACCTTTAATTTTATAAAAATATTTTCAGTAATTTGTCGGCTAACCTTTGGATGACCGTAAAAATGCCCCACACCATTATCGCCAACTGAAAAGGTTTCAGGTTTGCCTATGTCATGAAAAAGTACTGCTAGTTTAATAATAATATCATCAGGAGAATATTCCAGGGCATGCAGAGTATGTTCCCATACATCATAGCAATGGTATGGATTTTGCTGATTAAAACCTTTCATCTTACCTATTTGAGGAATAAAAACTGAAATTACATCAACATATTCACGCAATATTTTTACAAATTGTTTTCCTGTTAATATTTTTTTAAATTCAGCCCATATTCTTTCAGCAGCAATATTATTAAGAAGTTGTTTATTATTATGAATACTGCGTGATGTATCGGAGTCGATGTTAAATTTTAGTTGAGAAGCAAAACGCAATGCCCTTAAAATGCGCAGTGCGTCTTCATTAAAACGAGTATCACTGTTGCCGACTGTTTTTATTATTTTATTTTTTATGTCGCTTTGACCATCAAATAAATCAACCAATCCTTTGTCGGAATTATATGCCATTGCATTTATAGTAAAATCTCGCCTTAACAAATCTTGACTAATATTTGAAACAAAATTAACAGTATCAGGACGTCTGTTATCTGTATAACCTGATTCTGTACGAAAGGTAGTTATTTCAAAGGGTATATCATTCTTTATTACCGTTACAGTACCATGCTTTAGCCCCGTTTCAATAATTTTTTCATTCTTAAAAACATGCATAACCTCATTTGGCAATGCACTTGTACAAATATCCCAATCGTGAGGAGTTGTATTTAAAAGTATATCACGAACACAGCCGCCTACTATGTAAGCGTCATATTTACTGTTTTGCAACATTTCTATAATATATTGGACTTCCTTTGGCAAAGTTAAATTCATTGTCATACATCCCCGTTTAAAAATGGCACAGCTTTTGCTGTGCCATTGGTTTATTTTTTATGGTAATTTAATTTCATTGGTTACATCAGTAAGAAGTTTTTTCATTTTTTCTGCTTCTCTTCTTGCTGCCTGTGCAAAATCCTTAGGGTCACAACCTTCTTCCTTTTGCCAAGCACACATAATACCTCTTGAAGAATTTACAATAGCACCTAAGCCGTTACTGTCAAAGGCACCTGCAATATCCTTTGCTGTACCACCCTGTGCACCATAACCGGGTACTAAGAAGAATGTATGAGGAAGTTCTTTTCTAAGTTCTGTTAATTGCTCAGGGTAAGTTGCACCAACAACTGCACCTACACCGGAATAACCGTATTTTCCCATAAGGTCTTTACCCCATTCTTCACACAAATTTCCCATATGAAGATAAATTGTTTCCAAACCCTCAAGTTCCAGATTTTGCAGTTCACCTGAACTAGGGTTAGATGTTTTAACCAAAACAAACATACCTGTGTCAAAGCTTTTGGAAACATTAATTACAGGGTTAATTCCATCAGAACCCAAATAGCCGTTAACGGTTAACGCATCTGCACCAAATGCAGCTGCGTTATTACCGTCAATATCTGTTGTACCAAGGTGTGCATTTGCGTAAGCTTCCATAGTTGTACCAATGTCGTTACGCTTGCCGTCTGTTATAACAAATAGCCCCTTAGATTTTGCATAAGCAATAGTTTCTGCTAGAGTTTTTACACCCTGCCAGCCATACATTTCATAGTATGCCGCTTGCGGCTTAACAGCAGGCACAACGTCGTACAAAGCGTCAATTAAAGCCTTGTTATATACTAACAGAGCTTCTGCCGCCCCCTCTAAAGTTCTGCCATATTTACTGTACGCTTCTTCTTTAATAAAATCAGGAATATAAGCCAGTTTAGGATCGAGTCCTGCAACTGTAGGGTTTTGCTTTTCTACAATTTTTTCTATTAGTCTGTCAAGTGCCATTGTTCATCCTCCATTAATCTTTATATACAATTTCACCATTTAAAATGGTGTATTTAACTTTCCCTTGCAATTCCATACCTTTAAACGGTGTGTTCTTGGATTTTCCGTGAAGCTTGTCAACATCAACAATGTATTTTTCGTCAGGATTAAAAATTGCAATATCTGCATTTGCACCAATTGATAGAGTACCTGCAGGAATATTAAGAATTTTAGACGGATTTACAGACATTTTTTCAATAATTTGTGGCAATGTCAATATACCTGTTCTAACCAGATATGTTATAGCAACCGAAAGAGAGGTTTCCATTCCTATAGAACCGTTAGGAGCATTTTCAAAGTCTGATTTATCATTTGGCGTATGAGGTGCATGGTCTGTAGCTATTGCGTCAAGAGTACCGTCACAAAGTCCTTTTATTATTTCTTTAACATCATCATCACACCTTAGCGGCGGATTCATTCTAAAATCTGCATCCTTTGAAAGCAGCGATTTTTCAGTAAGTGAAAAATAATGAGGCGCTGTTTCGGCTGTGACCTTAACACCTCTTGCTTTAGCGTCTCTTATTAGTGCAACAGACGTTTTTGTGCTGACATGGCAAATGTGTATAGGAACATTATAAGCAGCAGCAAGTGCAATTTCCCGTGCCGTACCTGTATCTTCTGCAGCAGGCGGAATCCCCTTAACTCCAAGCTTACAACTCACCTGTCCCTCATTAATTTTACCACCGTTTGCAAGGTACAAATCTTCACAATGTGCTACAACATGCATATTATTTTGAGAGGCTTTTACCATTGCTTCTGCCATAAATCTTGTGTTTTCAACCGGTCTGCCGTCATCAGAAAGAGCAATTACTCCAACCTTGCCAAGTTCTTCAATATTTGTAGGCTCTTCGCTTTTTAAGCCCTTTGTAACGGCCGCTGATATATAAACTCTTGCTTTAGCGTTTTGGGCTTTTTCTTTAATGTATTTAACAACCTCTACATTGTCTGTAACAGGGTTAGTGTTTGGCATAGCAAGTAAACTGGTTACACCGCCTGCTGCCGCTGCGTTACAACCTGTTATAATATCTTCTTTTTCGGTAAAGCCCGGGTCACGCAAGTGAACATGCATATCTACCAACCCCGGTGATGCTACCATTCCTTTTGCGTCAATAACGTTGTCTGCATTATATATTTTTGTACTGACATCAATAATTTTTCCATTATCAATAAAAATATTAAGTTTACTGTCGATGTTATTTACAGGATCTATAACCCTTGCATTTTTTATAAATAAAGAATTCAAAATTTCCTCCTATCTGTACTTGTCCCAGTAGCTGTCTAATTCAAAATCATTAATAATTTGGCTTTGACGACGTCTTGAACGAGTATTACCGCTTTTAGTTTTAGCTGTACCTGTTTTTTTACGTTTGTCAGACGATCTGCGGCTGCTTCTTGAATTTTTTATCTTGTCTGAAGATGTATTGCTGAGCGTACTTTGTGTTTCTTTGTATTCGTCAGAAAGCATATCGTCAAATTCTTTATGCTCAACATTTGAACCGATAAACATCTTAGCAAACCTTTTTGCAGAATCAGAGCGGCTCATTTTTGGTGCTTTTTCTATATCCTCTTCTGTGCTTTCTGCACCAGTTTTATTATAATCTTCTATCATGGTTTCATATATATATGTCTGTGGAGCACTATCACCATGAATGAATTCGGTAGGACCATTTGTCAGCGGACCACAACCGTCATCTAACGGTCTTAATTTATCACTTTCGAGCTTATTTGGAACAACAAACATTTTTTCAATATCCATATCTTCCCATTCATCTTCAATTAAACTAGGTTGACGCCAATTATTCATTGCTGACGAAATGCCATTTTTGGGAAGATTAGACGGAGATTTTTTAGCTTTTTTATTTTTAACAGACGTTTGTAGATTTTCATCCATAAGACCTTCACTTTTAAGTTCGTCATAATATTTGTCAGCCAACTTACTGCTGCTTTTATTTCTTGTGTTTTTATTTTTTAAATAATACACAACTAAAATTGCTGTAATAACCAAAAATACAAATATTATTATTGTAAAAACTGTACTTAATATTTTGCCTATGTCAATACTCTGTGGTTTTGAGCGTAGCTTATCTACTGTAATACTTTCAGAAATATTATTAAATATTTCTTTTTCTTCTGCTGTAAAAGCACCTGATTTTGAAGAATAAGTTATAGTAATTAATTCACCGTTGATTACAGTATATGTAACAGCATTATTTATTGTTGAATTGTCTATTATCTCTGAGTTATAAAGATAAAATTCTATATAATCTTCTTTTTCTTTAAAAGATGCATTTGTAACATTGTTATAGTTTTTGCCGGTTAAATCACTTGTACCACTTTTAAGGTCTGTAAGTTCTTTATCAATTTCACTTTTTGATAAATATTTAAAATTAAAAACATCTTGAGATTTCTCATTTTTCTCAGAAGTAATGCACAAAGTTTTATTTGCGTCTTTATTTTTTGCGTTTGCTTCATATACAAGTTCAGATTCTGTATAGACATTTGCAGATGTTACTGTAAAGCCGTCAGGGATATCAATTTTCGTAAAAGAACTTTCAATATTTGCATAAATATTTTCAGCCGACGCAGTTACCAAAAAGCAGAAAACAACAGCTATAACTGTAACAAATACCGAAATAGATTTTATTATATTCTTCATTTAACTTCATCCTTTATTGGAATATTGTCTTTTATATTATACTGCACATTGCCAATTAATACAAGCGTTTAAAATATATTATATCCGAAGCTTTAAAAGTTTAGTTTACTTGCATAATAAAGCAGTAGTATAGATGCATATACCGCTGCTTTATACTGCTGCTTTAATCAATTATATTCTTTTTCTTATTATTTTTCTTAATAATTTCTTACCGTCAAATGGAATTAAAGGGTATAAATAGCTTTTACCTGATATTGTTTTATTTGTTACCAGCAGTATTCCAACAATAATAACGCCTGCTATAAAACCTATTACATTAAACAGAGCTGTTGCAACTAAAATTAATATTCTAAAAAATTTTAATGCATAACCAAGTTCATAACTAGGCTGAGTATAATTTGCAATTGCAACAAATGCCATATATAACATTGATTCTCTTGAAAACCAACCAACATTTACAGCAAACTCACTTAAAGCTATAGCTCCTATAATACTTAATGAAGCACTTAATGAATCAGGTGTTTTTATAGATGCCAGCCGCAGCCCGTCAATGGCAATTTCAAGCAGTATAAGCTGCCAAAATACCGGTATATTTACCGGTTCGGTTAGTAAAATAAATTTAAATCCTTCCGGAACATAATCCGGATTTTGCAGTGCAAGAAGCCAAACAGGGGTTATAAATAGAGTTGCTATCGTTACTAAATATCTTGTAAATCTAATATATGTGCCTGTTATTGGAGGAAAATAGTAATCATCAGCTTCTTCGATTACATCAAAAATTGAAGTAGGTAATATTAAAGCAGATGGTGAATTATCAACAAAAATAACTATATTTCCGTCTAACAAAGCAGACGCTGTTGTATCCGGTCTTTCAGTATATTTAATCTTTGGCAAAGGGTTGTACCATTTATGCTTATATAGTGCCTCCAAAAGACTTTGTTGGTTCATGGTAAGAGAATCTACCTTTAAATTTTTTATACCGTCCGTAATTTTTTTTAGCAATTTTTTATCAACAAGATTATCCATATACACAACAGCAACATCGGTTTGAGATTTTTCGCCAACCAAAAATGGCTTCACAGACAGGTTGGCATCTCTTATTCTTCTTCGTATCAAAGCTAAGTTGCTGATTAAAGTTTCTACAAAACCGTCTTTTGAACCTCTCATAACCTTATCTTTTTCAGGCTCTGATGTTTGTCGTTGTGGGTATGTTCTGCTATCAATAAGAATAGCACTGTCGAATCCGTCAACTATTAGTGCTGTCATTCCTGCTAAAACATTTGTCACTATTTTTTCTACATTATTAATAACATCTACTTCAACATATGGTACACAATTTTCTGAAAACACATAAGGATTCTCCATAAACCTTTCATCATTGACAGAAAAGAAGAATTCCATAATTTTTTCCATAATTTCGTCTTTAACAAGACCATCAATAAAGTACAAACAAGACTTTCTGTCCATGATTGTAATTTGTCTGCATACTAAGTCAAAGCTTTGGCTTGCACGTAACGCCCTGTTGAGAGTTTGATAATTATTTTTATAGTCTGTATATAAATTCAATGCCGTCAGCTCCCGCTAAGATTTTTTAAAATACTAATCCATTAATTATCTTAGGGTAAAAATTCAATTTTATTCAGAAAAAGTAAATTTTCAGAGCATAACATTTTTTCATAATAAAACTGTTAATATTTATACCTATTTAAAAGCAAAAATATTTATAAGCATATCAACTTTTTGCTTCAATTACATCGATTTTGTACTTTTTAAACACGAATTAATATACAACTAGTTTTTAAACAGACCTCTAAAAGGTTTGCGCCTATTACTTTGAAAATTAAAGTTTACTAATATGGTATCTTCACCTATAAGCTCAATACAATCCCATTTTATAACTATGTCCTCTTCTCTGCCTAAAAGTCCAAAGCAGCGAAGCTTTCCATAAATTACTATAGCAACAACTGTAGCTTCTTTTATATTTATTTCAACATCATCTACAAAGCCAAGTCTTGCACCGTCTTTTGCATTAATTACCTCTTTATGTCTTAAATCACATACCCTGCATACCATAAGATAACCCCACAAAATATAAGTCTTATTAAATATTTATGCTGTTCTTAAAATATAATAACTTCTATTTAATAAATTTTTAAAGTAAATTCAGTTTTGTAGACATATTTACAAAAAAATGATACAATAAACAAATAATTTATGCTATAAAATTTAATACTAATATCATATTTAAGAAATCAAGGCTTTTTGACAGATTTTGTATAACACAATATTGGCCTTATTAAGCTGTGTTTTTATCTGACATAAAAACTATTTTTTATTTTTAAATAAACTTTTTATGTATAATCTGATATTAGTAATAACAAGGAGGACCAAATGTACGATTACTTAATTGTAGGTGCAGGGTTATTTGGCTCTGTATTTGCACACGAAGCAAAGAAAAAAGGCAAGAAAGTGCTTGTAATTGATAAACGCTCACATATTGGAGGTAACATTTATACTGAAAATGTTAATGGAATACAAGTACATAAGTATGGCGCACATATTTTTCACACAAGCAGCAAAGAAATTTGGGACTACATTCAGCAGTTTGCCGAATTCAACAGATATACTAACGCACCTGTTGCCAAATATAAAAACGAGCTTTATAATTTACCGTTTAATATGAATACATTCAGCAAAATGTGGGGTATTACAACACCTGCCGAAGCACAAAAAATTATTGATGAGCAAAGAGCAGAAATAAAAGACGAACCCAAAAATCTTGAAGAACAGGCAATTTCATTAGTAGGAAGAGATATTTACGAAAAGCTTATAAAGGGGTACACTGAAAAACAATGGGGCCGCAAGGCTACGGAGCTTCCTTCCTTTATTATAAAGCGTCTTCCTGTAAGAATGGTATATGATAATAACTATTTTAATGACAAATATCAGGGAATTCCTATAGGCGGTTATACTAGATTGATAGAAAAAATGCTTGACGGAATTGATGTTCAGCTTAATACAGATTTTTTTGAAAATAGAGATGAGCTAACCCAAAAAGCTGATAAAATATTATTTACCGGAATGATTGATGAATACTATAACTACTGTTACGGTAAGCTTGAATACCGCAGCCTTTATTTTGAAACAGAAGATTTACCAATTTCTAACTATCAGGGTAATGCAGTGGTAAATTATACAGAATATGAAATTCCTTATACGCGAATTATTGAGCATAAGCATTTTGAGTATGGATGTCAAGGCGGTTGCGAAACAGAGCATACAGTAATAACCAAAGAATTCCCTGCAAACTGGGAAGACGGTAATGAGCCATATTACCCTATGAATGATAATAAAAATAATGAATTATACAGCAAATACAAAGCATTGGCAGACAATGAGAAAAACGTGATTTTCGGCGGAAGATTAGGTATGTATAAGTACTATGATATGCATAACATTATTGCTGAATCCTTAAAGTGTGCTAATGAAAATATTTAACATATAAATCAAAACCACCCGTTGAACGGGTGGTTTGCACAACCCCTATAAGGGGTTATTACTGGCTTACCCCCTGTGACAGGGGGTATCGAATGTTTGACAACGCATTACTATCACGAACGG
>CABRLN010000001.1 GCA_902471875.1 uncultured Clostridium sp. | reverse complement strand
CCCGCCCTGCGGGACTTGTGGGAATTTTGCTTGTTGGGAAGTGTCCCAAACCCTCTTGATTGTAGAGGGTTTTACCCTCTGAAAAAACAGAAAGGAAGCGGAGCTATGGCAGAGAGAAAACGGGCTATCCAGTTAAAATTTTATGTGACGGAGCAGGAGCGCACACTGATTGAGGAAAAAATGAAGCTGCTGCAAACAGACAACTTGGGGGCATATTTGCGGAAAATGGCGATTGACGGCTACATCATTCAGTTAGACTACTCGGCAGTCAAGGAGCAGACGGCAGAGATACAGAAAGTCGGCGTAAACGTCAATCAGATAGCAAGGCGGGTCAACTCCACCGGGAACGCCTACAAAGAGGACTTAGAGGAAATAAAGGGGGCATTGGATAAGATATGGCAGTTACAAAGATACACCCTATCAAAACTACGCTGAATAAGGCGATTGATTATATCTGCAATCCCGACAAGACGGACAATCAGATTTTGATTTCCTCCTATGGCTGCTCGTATGAAACGGCAGACATAGAATTTGGATTTACGCTGTCAAAGGCAAGGGACAAAGGGGACAACCTCGGACACCATTTGATACAGTCTTTTGCGCCCGGAGAGGTCAGCTATGAGGAAGCCCACCGCATAGGAAAGGAGCTTGCGGACAAGGTTCTCTGCGGCAGATATGAATATGTATTGACTACCCACATAGACAAGGGGCATATCCATAACCATATCATATTTTGTGCGGTTGACTTTGCGACACACCGCAAGTATGTTTCCAACAAGAAAAGCTATTATCAGATACGAAACGAGAGCGACAGACTGTGTAAGGAACACGGCTTGTCAGTCGTCACGCCGGGGCAGGACAAGGGAAAGAAATATGCGGAGTGGGACGCAGAACGGAAAGGCACAAGTTGGAAAGCAAAGCTGAAAGCCGTGATTGATGATACAATCCCCAATGCGAAAGATTTTGATGATTTCCTGCGGCTCATGGAAGCGGCGGGCTATGAGATCAAGCGGGGGAAATACATTTCATTCCGTGCGCCGGGGCAGGAACGCTTCACACGCTCTAAGACGCTTGGGGAAGCCTACACCGTGGAAGCCATAACGGAGAGGATTGCCGGGACATACCGGGCGAAGCCGAAAGCGTTAAGGCAGGAAAAAGCGGGTATCTCCATGCTGATAGACATTCAGAACAGTATCAAGGCAGCGGAAAGCAAAGGCTATGAACAATGGGCGAAGATACACAACTTGAAGCAGGCGGCAAAGACTTTGAATTTCCTAACGGAGCATGACATTTCAGAGTATGAACAGTTGCAGGCGGTACTTGATGAAGTGCATACGGAAAGCGAAAATACCGCCGCCACGCTGAAAGGCTTGGAAAATAGATTGTCCGACATATCCCTTTTGATGAAAAATATATCCGCATACCAACAGACAAAGGCGGTCTATACGCAGTATAAAAAGGCAAAGGACAAAGAAAAATTCCTGCGGGGGAATGAGAGCAGTATCATCATTCACGAAGCCGCCGCTAAGACGTTGCAGGCGGCAAAGAACGGCGGGAAGCTGCCCGACTTCAAAACGCTGCATACGGAGTATAAGGAGCTTACGGAGAAAAAAGACAAACTGTATCAAGAGTACGGGAAGCTGAAAAAGAAAGTGAAGCAGTATGATACAATCAAGCAGAACGTAGACAGTATCTTGCGGCAGGCGAAGCAGCCGGAACGGGAAAAGGAAACAGAGAGGTAATGCGGACAGTTAGGGCAGGCGTACAAGGCATTTTAAGGGCATTTCCGGGGCGTTTTATGGCGTAGGTAGAGAATACCCATTGCCGCCCGGAAAACGGCTTTTAAGCGTCCACAAGAGCAGAAAAAGACACCGGGAAATGATAATGTATCAATCATTATTCCTCGGTGTTTATCCATTGAATTTATAGCCGACACCTAACACGGTTTTGATATAGGTCGGGTTCTTACTGTCCGGCTCTATCTTTTTCCGTAGGTTGTAAATTACGTTAGCAACGCTTGAATGGCAGCTATCGCTTTCCATGTTCCAAACGGCTTCAAATATCTGTGTTCTTGTGAGGACAATGCCGGGGTTGGAAGCAAGAAATACAAGGGTACTGTATTCAAGGCGGGTAAGGTTTACTTCCTCCCCGTCTTGAAGTACCTGTCGCCTGCTCTGTATTATTTCCAGTCCCGAAAAAGTCATTCTTGAAGTAGGAATGGGGATAGTCTGCACGGCTTCAAGTGGTATGCAGTCAGCGATTGCCGCTATGATTTTATCAATTACTTTTTCTTCCTGTTCATTAAGTGTCAGCAGAAGTATTTTCCCGATAGTAATTTTCCTTTCTGTATCAGCATTAGTTTTGTGTATCAATGCCCCTTAAAAATTGAAATGTCTGATAATATTTTCCTCATGTTAAAAGCGTCCCACGGTAAATGCTCTGTAATGCTCATTCCGACAATATCAGCCATAACAGCCACGTCATTTAGCAGCCGTCCAATGCTGCTTAATTTCATTCTGCCAATATCTTCCCCGGCAATTTAGCCATAGCGTCAATTTTGGCACTGGCGGCGGGGGGAATAATATTTTTTGCACATTCTTTTCCAGCATCTGTAAAACGGACAATTTTATTGTGAGGACAATAGAAATATGCTCCGTTCTGCTTTTGTAGCTTTATAAGTCAATTTTTTCTAAATCATTAGGAATAAATAAATTTCCAGTATAATATTTCTTTCCCTCCGTTGTGTATAATTGTTTACGATTTGTTATATTAAAATCCTCTGTATGATAGAGAAGCAGATTTTTAATATTCATAGCTTGTGCTGTTTCGCAGGCTTCTTTAACGGTAGAATGTTGTTTTTCGTATGGTTTGAATGTATCTGCCTCTGTATATAGACAAAATGCTTCATGTAAAAGCCATTCACTATTTTTTACATAGTGTAGTGTATTCTTGTTACATGGTTCGTCCCCAAGACAAGTCAGTTTTCTGTTTTTTCCTAATTCCATGCAAAAGCCATACTGTTTAGTTTTTATGGAGTGAATGTCAAAAAAGGTAACTTGTTTTCCTAATATAGTTTTACATTCTGTATCACATACTGTTGTGAAAAAAATCCGTTTTCCCAAAAAAAATTTTTCTTTATCGTTAAGAAGCAATTCCGAAATGTTCCGTAAGGTTGTGGCTAGTTCATCGTGGGCATAAATGGTTATATTACCCTCATATTGCCCGCAACTCATAAATTCACTTGCTATTCTGATTATCCATATAACTCCCATAAGATGATCTAGGTGCTTATGTGTCACAAAAATTGTTCGTATCTTTTTCCAGTCTATTTCGGCTGCTTCAAGCTGCTTCAATATAGTATTTCCACCACCGCCGTCAACAAGGAAATATTCTTCTGGGTATGATAGTTTTTCTTGTAGCACAAAACAAGTGTTGTAACATCTTGTAACAGTTGCATGACCTGTGCCAAGCATTGTAATATTCAAAATGATATTCCTCCATTTCTTTTTACTGAATGTTTATTTGTTACTTTATTTCTGCCTTTTGTTTCATGCACAATAAAGTTAAAGCTGTAATTGTTATTGCTAATCCAACAAGCATAGAAAGTGTTGGTATTTCAGAATAAAAAATCAACCCGAAAAAAATGGCAGCAATAGGTTCCCCGCCGGACGCTAGTATAGATACTTTTCCGGCTTCGATGTGTAAAAGTGCCAATGTAAGGAATACATAAGGCAGTACAGAAGTGCATAGTGCATGAAACAGCAGAAAAATAAGATTAGAAACAGTATTTTCTGCCACAAAGCCACCGATTTTTTCATAATCTGCAAACGGTAATAGTATAAGAGTGATTAGAAATAAGCTATAAAAGATTACTGTATAGGTATGGTAACTTTTATCAGTAGCCTTTCTTGAAAAGATACTATATAGCGCATAAAAAAGTGCGGCAGCAATTCCGAAAAAAATACCTGTTAAAGAAATTTGCAGCCCCGATTTTTGTTCTAATAATCCACTTGCAAGTATGCAGCCGATAATGGCAAGAAGCATACAACAGATTTTTTTCAAGGTTATTTTTTCTTTGAATATAGCAGCAGCAAGAAACATAACAAAAATAGGTGCTGTACTTAAAAGAACAGCGGCAAGTGATAAGGTAAGTTCATTAAGGGCTATATTATAGCATAAATTAAGACCTAACATTCCGATTAACCCTGTCCCTATAAATATAGGAATATCTTTTAATTTGATCTTAAAAAGTGTTTTATCATAAATTAAGATACCGACTAACATTGCGAATAGGGCAAATGCAACTCTTAAAAATAATACCGTAAAATTATCCATACCATAGGCTGTTAGTTTACGTACAAACACACCCGACGCACCGAACATAATTCCTGATAAGACAGGAAGAAACAAAATTATTTTTTTCATTATTTTTCAATCCTTTCCGCTTAGCTCATCAATCTGTTTTTCTAAGTAATTATTATATTTTTTCATAAAAAAAGTTATGTTTTCCAATTCTTGTTTAGAAAAAGACGCTAAAAATATGTTATCACGTTCCTGCCAAAGCGAATGTCTTTTTTCGTGTTCTCTATATAAATCTTCCCCTTTCTCTTTAAGTGAGAAAAAAATTTTTTGATTATTGTCTGCCAACATATAAGTATCTATTAAACCTTGTGATATTAGTTTCTTGGTAATCTTGCTGATTGCGCCTTTTGTTAATTTCAAATATTCTGCAATAGCGGTCACATTAGGTTGTGGTAAATCATGTATTGCTCTTATAGTATGTATTTCTGAATAACCGTAATTGTGAAGTTTTTGACTCTCTGTCAGTTTGCATAACATATCTTGTTTTTCTAAGAACTCCGAAAAATATTCCAGTATATTTTTTTCCATAATCCACCTCCGTCCGACATTATACATCAGACTAGTTTCCAAGTCAACAAGTTTTGGGTTAAGTATTTAGATAGGGAAAGATAGAATTTTAAGATTTCCGAAGTGTTTTGTGGCGTAGATAAATACCCTTTGTTGCCCGGAAAACGGCTTCTATGCGTCCACAAGGACGTAAAAAAATACCGGGGAATGGCACTGTATAAGCTGCCATTCCCCGGCGTTTCAATTACTCCATATCTTCAGCAGGCAAAAACACAAGCCCGGTAAATTCTTCCTCGGTCAGTTTCTTCAGCTTTTCGGCTGTGCGCTCTGCAAGCTTCTGTAGCTCCGTTTCCATGTAGGGCAGGGCGGCGGTCATTGCCGCCACCGTATCAGCCCTTGTTTTCTTTCTGTAACAACAGATAAGGTTTGTTTCCTCAAAATTGAATTGTCCCATGTTCCTATACCTCCAATTCCTTGTTTTTAGTCTTTGCTGCCTGCTTTTTCGGGGCGGCGTTTACGGTCTTTTTGTCCTGTGCAAGCTGCGCCCGTAGGGACGGCTTTTTCTCTCTGCCCTTGCCGGACAGTGTTTCGATATGCGCCTTAATATCGCCGCTGCGGAAGTGATCTCTGCTGTGCTTCTCGTCCCGTAGAACGCCTTGCAGGGCGGCGGGGTCTTTGGGCTGTTCCTCAAAGGAAAGGAATTTCCCTAAGTCCGGGTCAGCGTCCCCGGTAATGTGTTTTTCGGCTTCCTGCGTCCGTTCCCCGTTCTCGTAGATCAGCTTGGTATCTCCGTGGTCTACGGAAGCGTCCTTGACGTGTTCATAGTGCTTTTGGTAGTCCAGTTCGTAGAGGTTGCCTGTTACCCTGCCTTTTTCAATCCCGGTCAGCTCCACGGCATAGGCAAGTATCTTATCCCTTGTCTGCTCGGCGTAGAAACAGAACGTGTTATGTTCCCGTGTGTCCTTGATGAATGTGTCACGCTCCCGCAAGCACCACGTCCCGGCGGGGCGGCATATCCACAAATATTTTTTATCCTCCGGGTTCGGGCTTTTTGCCGCCTGCTTTAAGGTCTTTATGTCTATGTCAAAATCAGACTGGAAATGTTCGGTGTGGGTCTGCATGATTGCTTTGAGGGATTTTAATATATCCACGTTTTCAAATTTCTGCATGGTTCAGCTCCTTTCTAAGTCCTGCTTTTTGGTCTTTTCCGCTGCCTTTTTCGGGGCGGCTTTCAACGCTTCCTTGTCCTGTGCAAGCTGCGCCCGGATAGAGGGCTTTTTCTCTGTCTTGGCGGCTGTGCGGGCTTCTTTCTGTATCTCCGTAGGGCTTTTCCCGGACAAGGGGCGTATGCAGGATAAACCGTCAGCAACATAAATAGCATTGTCGTTTAGCTGCCTTTGCCACGCCCCGGCTTTGGGCGACCAACGGAAGCCGTTTTCCTTTAACGCTTCACGGGTCTTTTCGTCCGGCTTTTCCTCAAAGAAGATTTGCAGGCGGTTGTCCTCCCGGTTTGCTTCTACTGTGCCGCCGTCAAATTCCCACCCGGCGTAGGGGGTTTCCTGCTTCTTTGTCAGCTCCGCAATGCGCCCCTTTACCCGGCGTATCTCTGCGTTGTTGTTGGATAAAGCCCATGAGGGGTAGGGCTTATCCTCTATGTGCCACTGTGACGACATTTCCCCTTTCATTTTTTCGATACGTTCAGCGGAAAGGTTGGGGCAGCCGTCAAGCGTCTTGTGCTTTCGGTAATATGCGTTTACCGCTTTCATGGTGTCCTGCGCCGATTGCAGCTTTTCCAGTTTGGCTTCCAACTTCTGTATTGCCTGCGGGTCGTCTGCGCTGATACCGCCCGTGCCTGTGCTTCGTATCTTGTCAAGCAAGCCCTGTATGTCGTTCCATTCCTCCATGTTCCTGTCACGGGCGGCGTTCTGCTTTTCCTTTTTGCGTACCGGGAAATTAGAACCGCCCGCAATGAGGATAGAGGGTACACGGGCTTCAATGGAAAAACTGCTGTTCATGTTCTCCGCAAGTTTCCGGGCGTAGGTGTCAACAAGGCTGTCAATCTTTTCGTGATACATGGGGTCTACGCTCTTTTTCTGCCTTTCGGCAATCTCCACGGCTTTGTCTACCATTTGCCTGTATTCTGCGGTTGCGCTGCCGGGTTTGTAGTCGCTGAAACTGTTGGCTTCTTTTGCACGGCGGGCAGCCCCCTCATTAATTGTGTAATAAACGGTCTTGGTTTCCGGGGCGGTCTGCTCCGGCGTATCATCATGCAGGGAAAAGGGCTTGTCGGCAAAGAAAAATTCCTTTTCCGGGGTAAAGCCTGCCTGCGATAGAAAGTCCGTTATGCGTGAAAATTCCTCATAATCTTCTTTGGTATAAATTCCCCGGTTTAAGGCTTCGTCCTGCGGGTATGTGCAGCCCTCGCTTGAAAGGAATGTAAAGGCGGCTTGGCAGTCGGAAACGTAGAGCAGGGAATTGTCTTTATTGTCGTAATGCCCTTTGTTGTCGTAGTTTTCGCTTTTCCCGATATAGATTTTGTCGTCCATAGTAAAGAGGGCAACCATGCCGTCATAGCGGCTTTTTGCGGCGGCTGTGATACGGGCTGTGTCCGGCTCGGCGTTGGCAGCTTCCCGGTCTTTCTGTATTGCGTCCGCAAGGTCGGCAAGTGAGATCTGCTCCCCGGCGTTTGCCTTTACTTCCAGTGCGTCCGTGTTGGGGGTATTGTTGATGATACCGTCAATCATGTTTGCATTTTGTTCCGTGGAAAGCTCGGCGGCTTTTAAGGGGGGTTCTAACAGGAAATTTTCTGATATATCCACAAAACCAACGCTGTCCGTATAGTGGGCGGTGTCCGTGCCGTTCTGATGAAGCACTACCACGTCAGAAACAGAGAGGGAATGTCCTTTGAAATCTTCCGGGCGGTCAAAGTTGAACTTCTCAAAAATGCGCTCTAAGCTCATGCCCGGCGTGAGTGGTGCGTCATAGACTTTTTCATAGTTGGCGGGGTCTACCGCAAGCCCTTTTTCCTGCAATCTTTCAAGAGAGCGGAAATGATAATCAACGGGTACATCATCTTTTAATTGATAAATAGTAAAAGTGTTTTCTGCCTGCTCTTTTACGCCGTATTCCCGCAACGCTTCCTTTGTGGCTTCGCTTCCGGCTAATTCCTCTTTCATGGCACGGTACTCCGTGAGGGCGTTCCAGTCCTCCTTGTGTACGCCGAAAATGCCGCCTTTTTCCGCATGGGCTTTTATGTCCTCCGGGCTGTCGGGTATGCTTTCGCTGCCGTCCGCATGGAGTAAGAAAATCTGCATATCCTCTTTTTCGTAAAGGTGCAGGGCGGCTTCTTCCTTTAGGGGCAGCATACCGTCCCATGTGTAGCCGTATTCCTGCATATCGGAAACAGTGATAGAGGGGTCGGGCAGCTCTGCGGCGTATGGCTCGTAACCGTTGGCGGCGTATTCGTCTACGGTCATTCCTGCGGCTGCCGCTTCCTGTGCGATTTCCTCTTTGACGTGTTCCTTGTAGGCTGCAAGCTCCGTGTCAAAGTCTTTAAGCTGCGGGGCGGGTGGCAGGCTGTAATCTCCGCTGTTTACCATTGTCCGGCACTTGGAAACATATTCTTTCATGGCGGTGTGGTAGGCGGTTTCGGTGGGTGTCATGTTCCCGTTTTCCTGCAATGCTTTTGTGGCGATCCGCTCCATGTTGGAGAGGTTATTGTGCAGTTTCAGATAGGGGACAAACTCATGTAAGAGCATTTCCCGCTGTGCCTTGTCCGCTTCCAGTGCTTCCTTGCCGCCGCTGTGTAAAACAAAATTATCCCAATCTGCATTATTCTCATAATAGGCATGGTAGCTTTCGATATGCTCTATGAGTGTGCCGTCCCCGTCCCCTAAGTCCTGCCGCCCTATGTAATCATTGGGCTGCCCGTCCATTACAAAGTCAATGCGGAACTTGGTCTTATAATAGCCGTCCTCGGAAACGGTGGCTCTGTCAAGGCTTTCTATGAGGGCGTTTGCTTCGGAAAGGCTCATTGTTTCGCCGTCATGGAAACGGCTGTGTTCGCTCCAAATGATTGTGACGGTTGGCTCTGCGTTGGGGTCGGGTGGTGGGAAATTATCTTCGGGCTGCCCTGTCTGTGCGTCCTCTTTTGTGGGTTCTTCCGTGGCTGCTTTTTCCGCTTTTGGGGTGTCTTTTGTGGGTTCGGCTGCGTCCGCTTTTTCCTCCTGCGGTGCGTCCTGCTCCGGCTGTTCTGTTTCCTCCGGCGTGGGTTCTTCTGCCTGCGCTTCCTGCGTCTGCTCCTTGTTTTGTGTCAGCTCCGCAAAATTTTTATCTATGTCAGCAATCAGTCCTGCGGCGGTGTCACGGATTGTTTTAAGGGACGCTTTCAGTTCGGACAGTTCCCGCCCGCTGCTCCATTCTGCAACATAGGCAAAGGAATAATCGGAAGTGTCAAGCATATAGTGTTGGCATACGGTGTAGGCAATGCTTTCCGCCTGTACCTCACGGGTGCGGCGGTCGGGTCGGTCTGCCTGCTCCTTTGCGGGTGCGTTCAAATCTATGTCGTGCAGCTTGGCGTGTGCGATCTCATGTATCAGCGTTTTAAGGTTCTGCAACTCGCTCATGCCCTCGTTAATGGCAATGCGTTTGTCCGTCTGTGAGTAGTAGCCCTTTGCGCCGCTTTTTATTTTTTCAAAACCAACCGGGACGGGGGAAGCCTGCTCTGTTGCCTTAAAAAAATCGGCATACTGTTCCACGTCCCCGGTCAGTTCATCAACGCCGATAGTGGGAAGCTCCTTTCCCTCTGTCTGTGATACGTCAAACACGGAAACAACCTTAAACGCCGGGACGGTTATTTCCGTTTCTTCTTTGACGGGCTTTCCGTTTTTGTCGGTCACGGGCTTTTGGGTCTTGGGGTCGATTTTGTCAACTTCCTTTTTGATTTTGTACGGGGACGGCGCAAGCACTTTGATACTTTTTGCTTGGCTTACCACCTGTCGCCCGTAGTCTTTTTTCCATGAAGTATAGCCTGCCACAAAGGTTGCGTCCGGCTTCTGCATGGCAATGAGCAGGGTGTTGTTAAAACTGTAATTATGGAATTTTGACATTACCTGCAAATATTCTTTGAAGCGGTCGCTGTCAAATAAATCCTGTATGCCCTGTTCCAGTCTGTCCGTGATCTCTTTTATCTTTTCATTGGTTCTCTGTGATTTTAATTCAATGGGGCGTATGGGGTTGGCGGCGGCAATGTCAACCGGGGCGGTTTCCCTTTCGTCATTTTCCGGGGCGGTGCGTTCCGCTTCGGGATAGCCCATGATGTGATACTGCTCCGGCGTTTCCTGCCCGGTGTAGAGGTCTTTCCAGTCCGTCCCGCTCCGTGCGATATAGCCGAAATCGGTCAGCTTGCCGTCCTCATGGAGCGCGGCGTTAAAGCCGAAATCCTCTTTATCAATCCCGGCTTTCCATTGCTCTGGCATTTGTACTTTGCCGCTGTCATTGAGGAAATAGTCGCCCAATTCCTTATAGCTCAAAATCCCCGGAACATAGGAATAAAAATCTGTGTTGTAGGTGTGGTCTATCAGCCCGTCAAGGTTCTGCGGTCTGAAATCGCTGTGCATAACAGCGTCCAGTTTTTCAAGCTGCTCCGGGGTCATTTCTTCCAGACGGGACGCAAGGAAATTTATCTTGTCAAGGCTGCCGTCCCTTATCCAGTCAGAGGGTATCTCAATGCGCCTGCCCTCGGCGGTGGAATAACCGTTCAAGAAAAAATCCTGCGGGTTGTCGGCGGTAATGTTCAGTGCTTTCATGGCTTCGTGGAGTTCTTCTTTTGTGGCGGGCAGGGAGAGGAACACGCCCGCCGGGTTGCCTTTTTCAAACTCGGTGCGGTTCTGTATCAGCACGGAAAAATCATCTTTCATAAGCAAAGCTCCTTTCGGTTTTTTGTTTTTTTCAAGAGGGTTTGGGACACTTCCCAACAAGCAAAATTCCCACAAGTCCCGCAGGGCGGGAAAGTGGGAATTTACGGGATTGGGTACTCAATCCCTATGCTTGCTATTCTTCTGTGTGTTACTTCTTGGCTTTTGGCTTCTTGGTCTTTTTCAGCTCAATCTTATATTTCACATACTTTTCTCCTGTGTCTGCAAGCAGCACGTCAGCGTCATAGGTCTTGCCCGTTTTCTCGGAATACAAGCCTTTCATGCTTGCCCTGCCTTTACTAAGCAGGGCGGCGGCAATGGCGGCGGTCAGCTCCTTTTTCTTGCTTTCAAAAAAGCGGTCATTCTTCCACATGGAAAACGCACAATCCTTATTGCTACAATAAAAATTTTTCTTCCCCTCATAGACGGGAGAGCCACACCGGGGACACTTGCCGATTTCCTTTTTTTCCGGGGCAAACAGTTTTTTCTTATCCTCCGGGACGGCGGCATAATCTTTGACAAGCCCCGCCGCCATAGCTTCAATATCCCGCATGAAGCTGTCCGGGTCGGCTTCCCCTTTGGCAATCTCCGTGAGGGCGTTTTCCCACTCGGCGGTCAGCTTCGGGCTTGTGAGAATGTCGGGCAGGACGGCGACAAGGTTCTTGCCGTCTTTGGTCGGTATGAGCTGCTTTTTCTTCCGTTCCACAAAGCCCGCCTGCACAAGTTTTTCCAGTACCGCCGCACGGGTGGCGGGAGTGCCTAAACCTTTGCGCTCTGCGTCCTCTGTAATGTCCCCGTTTCCGGCACGTTCCATAGCGGAAAGCAGGGTATCTTCCGTATAGGCTTTCGGGGGCGTTGTGTCATGCTCCGTCATGGCTGTCTTTGCCGTGATTTTTTGTCCCTCGGACAGTTCCGGCAATGGGTTTTCTTTCGTGGTTTTCCCGTCCTCCGGCTTCGTTTTCAAGGTGGCACGGAAGCGGCGTTCCAGTTCCTTAAAGCCCTCGTTTGTTACGGTCTTTCCCTTTGCCGTAAAGGTTATGCCGCCGCAGGAAAAGGAAGCGGTCACGGCTTCGTATCGGTAGGGCTGCGCCGTTGCGGACAACAGTTTCATGGAGAGCAGAAGCAGGATATTCCTTTCGCTTTCGGGCAGGCTGCCTTTGTCTGTCTTTACCGCTTCGGCGGTGGGAATGATTGCATGGTGGTCGGACACTTTCTTGCTGTTCAAAATGCGGGAGTAGTCCGGGGAGAGGTCAACGCCCTTTGCAAAGTCCAGTGTGCCGAAAAGCCCGGACACGATATTTTCAGCGGTGGGGAGCATATCGTCTGTGAGATATTGGCTGTCTGTCCGGGGGTAGGTGCATAGCTTCTTTTCATAGAGCGATTGGGTGTAGTCAAGGGTCTGCTTGGCGGTGTAGCCGTAAAGCCTGTTTGCTTCCCGCTGCAAGGTTGTGAGGTCGTAAAGGCGGGGCGGGTTCTCGGTCTTTTCTTCCCGGATAAGGGAAGTGCATACTGCCGTTTCCCCGTCACAATCTTTGCGGAGTTTTTCGGCTTCGTCCTTTTGGGTGTAGGGCGGGCTTGCCGCTTCAAAAGTGCCGTCCCCGATATGCACCACATAATATTTTTTCTTCTGAAAATTCGTTATGGCGTTGTCCCGTTCCACAAGCAGGGAAAGGGTCGGTGTCTGTACCCGCCCTACGTTCAAGGTGTGGTTGTAAAGGACGGAGAAAAGGCGGGTCGCATTGATACCGATAAGCCAGTCAGCTTTTGCCCGGCATAATGCGGAATGATAGAGCGGGTCGTAGTCGTGTCCGTCCCGCAAATCGTCAAAGCCTTTCCTTATTGCGCTTTCCTCCATGCTGCTGATCCACAAGCGTCTGAATGGTTTTTCACACCCGGCTTTCTCATAGACAAAGCGGAAAATGAGTTCCCCCTCACTCCCTGCGTCCGTGGCGCACACAAGCCCGGTCACGTCCTTTCTGTGCATGAGGTTTTTTAAGGTTTCAAACTGTTCTTCCTTGTCCGGGGATATGACGGTTTCCCACGTTTGGGGCAGGATTGGTAAATCCTCATAACGCCATTTCTTAAAATCCCCGTAGTGGGTAGCGTCCGCAAGCCCCGCAAGGTGTCCCACGCACCAGCTCACAAGGTAGCCTGCGCCCTCCATGTAGCCGTCTTTTCTTTCGTCTGCGCCGATAACGGAAGCGATTGACATTGCCACGCTCGGCTTTTCTGCGATTACCAACTGCATAAAAATATCTCCTTTCAGTGTTCCGGCTCGGTGCTTTTCTTCGCCTGCAACTTCTTGATACAGTACCCGATACAAGGGGATAGCCCCTTGTTATAAGGGCAGCCAGTACAAGCCGGGGAATGGGGGACGGGCGGCGTGTCGTCCCTGTGCCGCCCGTGTCCCGGTTTCTGTGTCATCATTCTTTCAAAGGGGCTGTCTGTGAACCACGTCATAAGCCGCCCTCCGTATCATCATCAAGCCCGTTGTCCCCGGTTTCGGTGTCGTCCCCGTAGTCGGTTTCCCCGTCTGCTTTGGTGTCGTCTGCGTCCCCGGTATCGTCCCCGTAGCTGTCATAATCGGTGTCGTCCTCATAGTCCGTTTCTTCGTCCTCGTCCCCGTCCTCGTCAAAGTCAAAATCGGAGAAGTCCGGGCTGCCCTTTGCGGTGTCCTTTGGCTTGATGTACTTGAAATAATAGAACGCCCCGCCGCCTGCAAGGAGTGTCAGAAGAAAGAGCAGGAGCAGGCTTTTTGTGCCTTTGTCATTCTTCGGTTTTTCCGGCTCGGCTTCGGTTTCCGGCTCGGTTTCTTTTTCTGTTCCAATGCAGGAATTACGGTTGTTAAGGCATACGGGGCAGCTTTCGTTGACCGCCCCGGCTTCGCATTTCTCCTTGCAGGTGCAGGTCTGCGGCATGACGGTCGTTTCCTCTTTCTCCCCGTCCTCGATAAGTGCCATAAGGTCGGCTTCGTCCACCATGTTAAGGAAATGCACGGTGTTTTCCCCCTCGGCGGCACGGTCGATAAGGATATAAAAATAGTTGCCGTTCTTGGTGGTTACTGTGATAAGCTGCTTGTTCTCTCCCCAAATATCATCAACAAGGGTTGCGTTCCCCTCCGGGGTCAGCGGGTCGCTCGGTTCTGCCGTTTCCTCCGGCTTCGGTTCGGGTGTGGGTTCGGTAACTTCGTATTCCTCCCCGCCGCCTGCGTAGGCGGTCATGGAAAAGCCGCCCGTAAGGATAAGGGCGGCGGAAAGTGCTAAAAAGGTATGTAAGATTTTTTTACTCATTCTCGGTGTCCTCCTGTCTTGAAAAAAGGCTGCTGTTTGCGGTTGCTGTGGTAGTGGCTGCGGTATTGTCCGGCTTGCCTTGTAAAAAGGTGGAAAGCTCTGCCGGGGACATGCGTAACGCCCTTACCATTTGTACGATTTGCAGGTTTTCAACCTCGGTTTTCTGCGCTTCCAGTTCCCTAAGTCTTGTCTGCTGCTTGGAGATTGTTTCTTTTGTTTTCTCAATCTCCGCAATGATACGTTCCAGTTTCATCATAAAAATATTTCCTCCTGTCTGATTTGGTTTGTTACGGAAGTCTGCCGTAAGAATAAAAGTGTGACTGCCAGTAGGGGGTGTTGACGGAAGCGTAGGAAATAGGGTTGCCGCAATGTATCATCATGCCATTGCCGACATAAATTCCTACATGGCTAACCGCCGATCCGCTGTCATAAGTCCCCGTGAAAAAGATAATGTCCCCCGGCTTGGCTTCGCTCGGTGCTATGGGCGTGGTGTAATTGAAAATGCCCTGCGCCGTTGTCCTGCCGACATTCCCAACGCCGGAATGGTTGATTACCCAACACACAAAGCCCGAACAGTCAAAGGACGTTGACGGGGAGCTGCCGCCCCATACATAGGGGTAGCCTAAGTATTTTTCCGCTTCCGCAATCATGGCGGCAAAGCGTTCATCAGAGAGGGCTTCCGGGGGTATCTCGTAGTCGGTGTATTCCCCGCTGCCCGGCGTTCCCGTTGCGTAGTCGTCCCCGAACACGTCCGGCTTGTTGCCTTTGGTTTCCATGTAAATGTCAAACATTTCTTTCTGCTCCGGGGTAAGGAGTTCCCCGGCAAGGGTTTCAATGTTTTTGTTTGTCAGCGTTACATGGAGAATGTAATAATCGTAGGGGATTTCCTCGGTGGTCGTTTCCCCGGTTTCCGGGTCGGTGGTGGTTTCCGTGCGGTAGCGTGTCTGTATTTCTTCCCGCAGGGTAAGGGTGTACTGTTTTTCAAACAATGCCTGTATTTCTGCCCTCGCTTCCTCCCTTGTGTAATCGTAGAGCTTGGCGGTAAGGTAGGACGCAAGCGCAAAGGGGTTATGCCCGATTTCGTCAAGGTGGTATTGGTATTCGTCATAGTCCGGGTAGTCCGTTTCTATGTCTGCGATTTCCTCACGCAAGCCGCTTTCCAGTTCCTTGTAGTCGGCTTCCACCTGCCGGATTGCTTCGTCCTCGGCGGTGTAGGAAGTGCCAACGATTGAGGTCACGCCGCCCTGTATCACGGCGGCGCAGGAAGATAGCCCGGTAAATATCATCACGATTAAGAGCAGGAACACGCCCACGGTTAATATTGCTTTCCAGTGGCGGGCGATAAAGTCCGTTGTCTTTTTCGTGGCTTCCCCGGCTTTCTGTGTCGCTTTGCGGGTGTTCTTGGCTGCGCCTGCGGTCTTTCCGGCTGCTGTCCCGGCTTTCTGCGCTGCCCTTAAATCTTTTGCGTACTGCCGTTTTATCTGCTGTTTTTGGTGGAAGCGGGAGAGAGGGCTGCTTGCAAGCTCCGGGTTCTCCTTTAATGTCTTGTGGTATAAATAATTGGTGTCCGCTTTCTGTGACGCAGCTTCCGCTTTGGCGGCTTCCCGGTAGGGTTTGAGTTTGTGGCTGCGGTAGCCCTCTTTCAGTTTCCGTGCTGCGTAGCCGCCTGCCCGTTCTGCAACTTTTTCCGACTTGTGCGCCCCCTCAACGCCGGAATTGTCTTTCTCAACCTCGCTTACTTTCCCATGCACATAGTTCTTGATCTCCCGCACGGGTCGGTCAGCCGGGTTGTGGTGCAGCTTCCCGTTTGGGGGCTTGTCGGTCTTTTCAAAGTACAGGCGGGTTTTTGCCCGCCCGGTGGCTTCGTCAAATTCCCTCGCCGCCTTAATGCGTTTCTGCTTGGGTATCTTTTCTCTTGCCGCTTCCAGTTTATCAGCGGCTTTCTCGGATTTTTTCACATACTTTGCAAGCTCCGGGTCGCTGCGTTCCGCTTCGGAAAATTGCAGGCGGGTTGTCTGTTTCCCCGTGGCTTCTTTTGCCTTTTTGACGGCTTTAGCCGCCTTTCTTTGGCGTTTCTTCGCTTTGTGACGCTGCCTTTCGGCGGCGGCACGGTTTAAGGCTTTCCCGGTCACGTTTTCGGCTGTGTCCCCGGAAAAATCGTCTGTTTCCCTTTGGCTTGTGCGGGTCTGTTCCCCTGTGGCTTCGTTGGTTTCCACAACGCCGTCACGGGTCATTTTCTGCGTCATTTTTGCCTTTGCCTTAAATTCCTGCATGAATGTTATCCCCCTTTATAAAGCCGCTTCCTGCGCTTTCTGCGGGGCTTTCTTCTTGGGTGGCTCCGGCTTTGCGGCTGCGGCTTTGATTTCCTCCCGGATAGAGGGCTTTTCCTTTCCTTTGGCGGCTGCCTGCTCCAGTCGTTCCACCCGTGCCATTGCCCGGTCAATGTTCTTTTCCATGCCCTCTAAGGCGGTTTTGTGGCGTTTTAAGGGCTTGGCAATGGCGGCAAGCACGCCCTTATCCTCGTTGCGCTGCGTAAGCTCTTTTCGTTCCTTTCCCGTCAGTGCCCGCCCTAAGTTCTTGGCGTGTTCATTAAGGGCGTGGAGTTCGCTGCCTATGGCGTTGATACGGTCAATGCTGCTCTGGGTGGAAGCGATAGCGTCCTGTACGCTGCCTTTCATTTCCGTAAGTGCCTTTTTTACGCCTAAGAAGTCAGCCGCCTTGTTCAGTGCAGAAATGCCGTGCTGTTTTACGGCGGCAAGCGTCTTTCTGATTTTGTCCGTCATGTTCTCCTTTAGGGTGGAGAGTGTTTCTTTTGCCTGCGTGATATGCGCCTGCGTCTGCTTGGTTTCCTGCATGGCGGCGGCTCTGTTTCCCCCGTCATGGAGCGTGGCAAGCTGTTCACGCACGGCGGCAAGCTCGGAAAGCACCTTGTTATACTGTGTTTCCATTGCTGAAAACTGTGCGAATAATGCGGAAAGCTCGGCGGCTTCCTGCTTTTTCCCGTTCTGTGTCAGCAGGTCAAGAAGCTCTGTCAAGGCTTCCTGCTGCGTGTTCTTTTTTGCGCTCATGGCTCGTTTCTCCTTTCATTCCCGTATTTCTGCGGGTTATAGTTGCACACGTCCCGGTCGAACCGGGGCGGCGGTATCTGTCTGTACTGTCTTTGCCCGGTACGGATTGCAAAATATAAATCCTTGTCTTTCGGGTGGGGTATGCTTTGGTATTGCGGGTAGCTGTTCAAGATTTTTTTCGCTTCCCCGGTAAGCGGGTAGATATAGCGGAACATTCGCCCGTTGATCTTCTCAATCCCTTTTGCGGCACAAAATTCATGGGTCAGCCAGTTCTTCTTTGCAACGCCCTCCAACGCTGCGTTTTCTGATAAGAGCTGCCCGGCACTCCGGGGGTGTATCTTTTCCCCGGTTGCGCTGTCCCGGTAAACGCTTGTTGTGAAATGCCCTAAGTAGCGGAAATTCGCCGCTTGGTACACATACCCGCATTTCCCCATAATGCCGTCCGCAAGGGTGTAAAGGAAAAGGCAGCCCGTGTTGTCCCGTACCCAACGTATGAGTGCGGAGAGCGCAAGGCTGCCAAAATACCCGGTATGGTTCTTTTCCGGGAGAAAGCACATTTTTCCGATTTCCAAATAGTCAGAGGTCAGAAACTTTTGTTTTGGGAAAATCTTTCTTATCGTCTGTAAAGGCTGCGTCCCCCAACCTAAGAGGACAACGCCGGAAAGCTGCCCGCCCTCATAAATGCCTAAGTAATGCCTTGTAAGGCGGGGAAGCACTTTTGAATAGTGGTATCTGCGGATAAACGCAACCGCCGTTTCCGGGTCAGTCCTTTGTACGGTAAGGGCGGTTTTTTTATCCATTGGCAAGTTCCTCCGGGCGTGTCGTCATTATGCGGTAAAGCTCGGTGTCGGTCGGGAAACGGTCTACAAAGGGGAGTATCACGTTGCCGTAGAAGATAAGCCCCTGCCCGGCTTCGGAGTGCGTCACATAGGAGAGCTGCTTATTCGATATGCCTAACTGCTTGGCTAAAATCTGCCTGTCGCCGCCCGCTTGGTTCAGCATATAGATAAAATCGCTGTTCTCAAAGATGTTTTCAATCTCCCGGCTTGCAAGCAAATCTTTGACATTTTGTGTAATTCCTGTCGGTATTCCGCCCCATTTCCTAAATCTTTTCCATATCTCCACGGAATAAGCTGCCGTCTGTTCCTCCTTTAACAGCAGGTGAAATTCATCACAATAGAACCATGTGTTAGCGTGGAGTTCCCTGTTTTCAGTTACCCGCCCCCAAACTTGGTCTTGTATGATGAGCATACCTAACTTTTTGAGCTGCTTGCCTAATTCCTTAATGTCAAAGCAGACAAGGCGGTTATGTATGTCTATGTTGGTGCGGTGGTTGAACACGTTAAGGCTTCCATGCACATACAGTTCCAGTGCTGCGGCTACCCGTGCGGCTTCCGCTTCCGGCTGCTTCTTTAGTGCGTTATACAAGTCCTCCAAAATCGGCATTTTCGCCGGGGTAGGGTCTGCAAGGTATTCCCGGTAAACCTCCCGCACGGCTCGGTCAATCACGGTCTTTTCGATAGGCTCTAAGCCGCTTTTGCCGCCCACGACAAGCTCACAAAGGGAAAGGATAAAATCGCTTTTCAGTGACAGGGGGCTTTCGTCCTCGGAATAGTTGAGGTTCAAGTCCATAGGGTTCACAAAGTCTTTGCTTGTGGGGGAGATTTTCACTACCTGCCCGCCTAAACGGTTGACAAGCGGCGCATACTCGGCTTCGGGGTCGCATATCAAGATACAGTCCTTTTTGTCTGCCACAAGGAATACGTTAGTGATCTCACGCTTGGCAGAAAAGCTCTTGCCGCTTCCCGGTGTCCCCAAAATCAAGCCGTTAGGGTTTTTCAGCTTCTTGCGGTCTGCAAGTATCATGTTGCTTGAAAGGGCGTTCAGCCCGTAGTAGAGGGCTTCCCCGTTCTGAAAAAGCTCCTGCGTGGTAAACGGCACGAAAATAGCCGTGCTGCTTGTCGTAAGCCCTCTTTGTATAGGGATTTCATTCAGTCCCAAAGGCAGGGACGACATAAGCCCGGCTTCCTGCTGATAGTCAAGGCGTACAAGGGAACAGTTGGCTTTCTGTGCCACGCCCGCCGTTTGGAAAATCTGATTTTCAAGCTGCTGCTTATTGTCGGCAAGGTTTACCACAAGGAAAGTCAGTAAAAACATTCGCTCGTTGCGGCTCTGCAAGTCCCGTAACAGGTCTTTAGCGTCCCCGCCGTAGGTGGCAAGGTCGGACGGTATTATATCCATATCGTAGCCGCTCCGTACCGCCTTTTTCTGCTCGGCTATCTTCATAGCGTCAAGGTCGGTTATCTTGCGTTTTATGGTCTTTATGGCTTCGCTCTGGTCGATACTGCGGATATGCAGGTTTACAAGTAAATGCCCGTCCACGTTCAAGAGGTCGGCAAGCAGGCGGTCGTTGAGTTCCGGCGCAAGTATCTGTAAGAACGATACCGCCCCTGTCTTGTCGCCCATGCCGAACATTCGCCCGTTTCTGAAAGCGAATGAGGGCGGCGCAATGAAATCTTTCGTGGAAAGCCCGGACGGTACAAGCCATTTCCAGTTGAACAGGAAACGCCTGTCCCCGTCCGGGTGGAAAATGCCGTGCAGCACTTCAAGCCGCTCTTTCCCGTCAAGCGGCTTGTTCGCCGCCCCTAAGATTTTGAGGTGGTTTAATGTGTCCGTTTCCAGTCGGGAAAGCCGGGATTTTGCATTTTTAAGGCTGTCGGCTTCCAGTGTGAACGTAAGGTATTTGCGCTTCACAAGCCCGTTATTCCCCTTTGCAAGCTGGTTTTGGAGCATGGCGGCGTATTCCTCCCGCACATCGTCAAAACCGTCCTGCTGCGGCGGTATGTCGATACTCTTTGAAAAGTCCCCCTGCCCGGCGACACGGTTCACAAAGGTAAGCTGCAAGCCTACGGAGCTGTCAAGTGAGTTGTAGAAGTCGCAGAGGGCTTCAAAGGTCGCTGTCTTGTCGTCCGGCTGTGCAAGCTGATAGTTGATGTCGGAAAATTCAATGCTCTTGGAAAAAAGGTTGTCTTTTACCCGGCATATCCCGTCCGGGTACATGGTTTCATAAGGGATTGTCTGCTGTGCGGTGTGCTTTTTCCCGTCCCCCCGTGCCTGCCGCATAAGGGCGGCTATCTCCTTTTTTTCTGCCCGTGTGAGCTTGATCTTTTCCTTTGTGTGCTGCTTTTGCGGTCTGTCTTTGATAGCTTTTTTTCGCAATGGCTGTTACCTCCTTGTTAAGTTTCCGTTGTTTTCCTAAGACGGCGTAATAGTTTTCCGTCCTGTACGGTCGTTCCTTTGGCGTGAGGAAAAACACTTTGATGATGTTGCCTAAAATGGTTTCAAGCGGCTGCCCGTGCTTTTCGTACATGGCGAACATGAAAAACGGGAGCATGGCAAGCACCATGATAAAGGTCGCTGCGGTCTGCGGGACGCTGCCCTTGATAAGAAAGAAAAGCGGTACGCCCACAACCGCCGCCATACTGAAACACACAAGCTGCCGCTTGGTAAGGTTCAGCGCAACCTTGCTCTTTACTTTCGTAAGGTCTTTGGGTACTGTGACATATGCCATTGATTACCTCCTTTCTGCCCGTTTGGGGCGGTGTCTGAAATCTAATGTGCGTGGAAAATGCTTTTTGCAAGGCTTCCCGTCTTAAAGAGGGAAAAGCAGAGTATCACGGTGTAGGCTGCTATGCTGAAAATGGCACTGTGCAGGTTTGCTGCGATTACCATTTCATTTACAAGCACGGCGTAGATACCGACACAAACCATGATGAAAAAGCCCTGTACGCCCAATGCAAACAAGCCTTTTAGGTAGTTGTTCCCAATGCTTCCCCATTCCCGGTTCGTCATGGTCGCAAAGGGGATAGGGGCAACGGAGCAGGTCAGATATATTTCTATCATTCTGCCGTAGAGGATAACCGTTATCAGCACGGACATTATTTTCATGCACATGCTGACTGCGGCGGTTTCCATTACAAGTAAGAGAAGTTCGGGGACTTCCATTGTTTCCATGTTGGCGGTCATGGTGGCAAGGGTGCTTTCCACGTCAATAGCGGTGTCGGAGTTTATCACACCCGCCGCACTGTTGACTAAATGCTGCCCCACGTCAAAGACCGCCATAGTAATGTCAAAGACGTGGGTAACAAGGTAGACCGCTACCCACGCTTTGAATACATACTTAAAGAACATGAAAGTATCAATGTCATGCAGGCTGTTTTTGTCCGTTATCATGCCGATTAGCTCCACGCATAGCACATAGGTTATGACAAGCCCCGCAATGGGGAGAATGACGGTCTGTGAAAGGTTCTGTATCATGGAAAATACGCCGCCGTTCCAACCCTGCGGGGTCTGCCCTGCCTGTGCCGCTATCGTGCCTACTTTCTCGTTCACGTCCCCGAACATATTTGACAGGTTTCCGTTAATCGCCCCGATTAAAAGCTCCTTTAGCCATTCGTTAATGGCTTCAAATATGCTCTCCATAAAAGACTACCTCCCCGGATTAACCGAACAAGCCGGAAAGCAGCGGGATTAAGGTCGTGCCGATCAGCGCAACGCCGCCGCCTGCCATAAGCTGTTTCATGCCTTGACTTTTTGCGCCGGGGTTGTCGTTGCCGTAACCCTCTAACAAGTTGATTACGCCCCATACGCCCAGTCCTGCGCCCAATGCGATAACAAGTGTCTGTAATACTGTGATTGCGGAATTAAAAAATGCCATATAGTCCTCACTTTCTGCCGCTGTGCGGCTTGGAAAAATCTGTTTTGTTGGTTTTTGGGTATGAAAAAAGCCGCCCTCTACTGGCGGCTGTCCCCACGCTGCGTAGGTGCTGCGGCGTGGCGGTATTCAGTTGTAAAGGGGTGGTGCGTCCCCCTGTGGGCGCACGAACCATGTACCCGGTGTTTACGGTTTTGATGATGATTACCTCCTTTTTGCCCTTATGAATGAATGAAAGAGGGGTGCGCTTTTCGCCGTCTTAGTCGGCGTTGTGGAACTGTGTATAACTGGCTTGCACTTTTGCGTTGTGGGTAACACTGTTTGCAGGACGTGGGAAAGCTGCATTTTAGCTTTTCCATGTGCTGTGAATGGTGTTATCCATGACGCAATAGCCTGTTATGCACATTTCCATGACGCAAAGCCCTTTTCCCTGTGTCCTTTCCTCCTGCGCCCTTATAAATCGTCCCCGTCTATCTCGTAGAGGTCAAAGGGTTCTTCCGGCTTGATAGCTGCCGGGCGGCGTTTCAGATATTTTTCAATATCAAATTCGTTTTTCTTGTCAAAATCGGAAAGGAATTTATATCTTGGGTGCTTGGTAATGTCGAACTTGTCACTGAAAAAGGGGCGTGCGCCCCTTACCTGCAAGATACATTTGCCGCCGTCCATGACGGAAATTTCGTCTTGGCTCATAAGCTCCTTTCCCAATTTTTGGTAGTTCAGCCCGTAGGTCTTTTCCTTTCCCCGGTTCTCGGAAGTGTTGTATAAATCTATGGTTTCTTTCCCTAAAAGCTCCGACATTTCTTTGAGCGTGGTTTTCTCCTTGCCGCCTAAGAAAAGGGTGGTGTCGCAATTCCCTACAATCGTGTCGGCGTTATCCTTGTATATGGCTTTTAACTGGCTCTGTGCCTGCAAGATAAGGCAGGCGGATATTTCCCGGCTTCGTATGGTGGCAATCAGCTTTTCCAGTTTGGGTATCTGCCCGATATTTGCTACTTCGTCAAGCAGGCAGCGGACGTGTACGGGAAGCCTGCCGCCGTACACATCATCAGCCTTATCACATAAGAGGTTGAAAAGCTGCGTATACATCATGGCGACAATGAAATTGAAAGTGTCGTCCGTGTCGGAGATAATGACAAAGAGGGCGGTTTTCCTGTCCCCCAATGTGTCAAGCTCCAAATCGTCCGTTTCCATAAGCTCCCGCAATTCTTTTATGTCGAATGGGGCTAACCTTGCGCCGCATGAAATCAAGATAGATTTAGCCGTTTTGCCCGCCGCAAGTTTGTATTTTTTATACTGCTTTACGGCAAAGTGTTCCGGGTCTTTTTCTTCCAGTCGGTCAAACATGAGGTCTACCGGGTTCTTAAAGTCCTCGTCGTCCTCCCTCGCTTCGCTTGCGTTTATCATGTCAAGTAAGGTCGTAAAATTCTTTTCTTCCTCCGGGGCTTCGTAGTAGATATAGCCGATTAGTGCGGTGTAGTAGAGCTTTTCGGCTTTCGTCCAAAAATCTTCGGTCGATTTTTCGCCCTCGCCTTTCGTGTTTACCATGATTGTGTTGACAAGTTTTAATATGTCTTTTTCGCTGTGCAGGTACGCAAAGGGGTTGTAGTGCATACTCTTTTTGAAATTGATTGTGTTAAGCACTTTTATCTTATAGCCGCCCCTGTCTAAGAGCTTTCCGCACTCTATGAGGATTGTGCCTTTTGGGTCGGTCACGCAATACGAACTGTGCATTTGCATGAGGTTCGGCTTGACGAAAAAGCGGGTCTTGCCGCTTCCCGAACCGCCTATGACTAACACGTTTTTATTCCTTGCGTACTTGGGGCTTTTGGGTCGGCTGTTCATGGTAAGGCGTTCTGTCTGTGTCAGCAGGACGTTGTTATAAAAGTCCGGGTCAACGTAGGGTTCAATGTCCTTTGCGTTCCCCCACCTTGCAGAGCCGTACTCAACGCCCTTGCGGTACTTCTTGGCGTTTTTGCCTTTCATGTAGACGGCGATCCGCAGGATAACCGCCCCGGCAACGCCTATCACAAAATCCTGCCCGTTAAGGCTTGGCAGGGGGCTTTCAAAGGCTGCGGTCACGCCCTCCATGATGTGTAAGAGCTTCCCGGAGAGGTCAGCCCCCGGAGAGAGCCGGAACGCTTCGCCTGCTTTCATAAAGAGCCATACAAAGAGCAGGTACGGCGCATTGAGGATAAGCAGCTTTTTGACGTTTGGTTTCATCTTTCCCGCCCCCTGTCCTTGTTTTTCTCTTTCTGCCTGCTTTGGTTCATCTGCTTTGCCTTTTCCCGGAAAGCGGCTAACATTTTGCGTATGGACGGCTTTTTCTCTTTGGCTAACTGCTTGGCGGCAAACTCCTTAAAGGCTTCCGTCATAACGTCCACGTCCCGCCCCTTGAAAAAGACAAGATACCGGGGCGGTTCTTCGCCCTTGACTTTCTTTAGGCTGTAATCAAGCCCGTACTTCTTGGCTATGGGTTCAAACGCCTTTATGTTAGCGTCCGTAATTTCCATACTGGAAACGCCCGTGTTCTGCTTCATAAGGTGCTTTAGGGTCTGCCTGCCTTTGTATATTTTTGGTGCTTTGTTCTTCTTAGCGGATAACATTTTTCTGATTGCCTTTTGTAAGACTTCGGCGGTCAGCTTCGCCGTTTTGATTGACAATGCAACGGTCTTTTCGTTGATCTGTTCCTGCATGGGCTGTCATTCCTCCTTTCTTGGGGTAGTGCAGGGCAGCCGCCCGGTTATCTGTTATGTACCCGCACACGCAAGCCGTCCAGTACGTCCGTCTTGATACCCACAAGATACCATTCCTGCCCGGTACTCATTTCAATGCGTGTCGGCTTCCATTTCCCGCCTGCGAATACGTCAAAACATTCGCCGCAATGCAAGCCGCCGTTGTAGTCGTCCAGTCCAAAGCGAATGTCATAACGTCCGCTTTCCCTGTCATAAATCAAAGCCCCCTGTTTCATAAGCTGTCGTCCTCCTGTTCCTGCGATAAAAATACGCCCTGTGCCATATCGTGAGCGACAAGGGCGGTATAATAGCTGTCAATGGTGTTTGGTGCGTTAAAAAGAACCGCAAGCAGATATTTCTTGATGTTGCGTATCTTGGTGGTGTTTTGGTGCATACAGTCAATCACAAACTGGATATGGCTGCTGTTCAGTTTCATAAACTTGGACTTCACAAGCTCTGCGGGGTAGTCGTCCCCGGCAATGCGTATCACTTTGCGGCGGGTGCAGACGGTTTCAAGCATGAGCGAAACAATCTCGTCAAGCATACCTTTGTCAATGTTGCTGTCCTGTATCAGATAGCGGTATTCGATATTGTCCTTTATGACTTCCTCATAAGCCCGTACTGCGTCCATGTTGGTGTAACCGTTTCCTTTCCGTTCCTGCGGCGTAGCCGTTCCCTCTGTTAAGGGAGTGGAAAGGATAGGAATGGAATGGGTATTTAATAAATCCGTATTTGATAATTCTTTACTTAATAGTTCTTTATTTAATTGCGTTGGATTTTCCTGCATAGGGTTTTCCAATGTTGGATTTTCCGATATAGGCTTGTCCTGTGTTGGATTTTCCAATGTAGGTTTAGGCGGCACTGGAAATTCATGTATCACATAATCAGCCGCCCCCAACTGTCCTTTTTCGTTCCGTACCCTTGTACGGGTCACATATCCCGCCCGTTCCAGTTCCCGTATTGCTTCCCGGATAGCGTCTATGCCCTCACGGTTGATTTGGGAAAGTCCCTTTAGGGTATAGTCCCATTCTTCGGGCAGGGAAAGCATTTGTGAAAGCAGCCCCTTTGATTTTAGGGATAAGTCAGTATTGCGTAGGTGGTGGTTTGACATAACGGTGTAGTCCCTGCTTTTTTCCACTCGGAATACTGCCATGTTATCAGCTCCTTTCATTTGCCCGGACAATGAAAAACGCCCGTTCCGTGTGGAAAAGGCGTTTACCATGTGATTATAGGGCTTTAAGTTTAGTTTTCGTGTTTCAAAAAAGTCTTGATTTATGCGGTGTTGCGGTGGTTGTCTATAAATACTTGCCCCGAACGGTGCAGGCAAAAGCACTACATTAAACATGGTGTGCTCCTTACTTAAACCTACCTCAGGAGATATTTATGTGTTCGGCAGCAATTTGTCTGATAATACAAAAAACATTAAAAAGCAAATTGGTTATATACCGCAAGAGCTTGCTATACACGGAAATCTGAAAGCATGGGAAAATGTAGAGTTGTTTACCTCTTTGTACGGAATAAGGGGCAAACAGTTAAAAAACGCCATTAACAATTCTCTGGAATTTGTAGGCTTGTTAGAAAGACGTAACGATTTTGCAAAGAATTTTTCAGGCGGAATGAAACGCCGTTTAAACATAGCTTGTGCTATTGGCCACAACCCAAAGCTTATGATATTTGACGAACCTACAGTGGGCATTGACCCGCAATCAAGAAACTTTATACTTGAAAAAATTAAAACAGCAAACGAAAACGGTGCAACAGTAATTTACACCAGTCATTATATGGAAGAAGTAGAGGCTATTTGCACAAGAATTGCAATAATGGACAATGGCAGAATAATTGCTGTTGGTACTCGTGACGAGCTTGTAAGACTTGTAACCTCTGACCCTGACAGCAAAATTTCACTTGAAGAGGTATTTTTGTCATTAACAGGTAAAAAGCTTCGTGATTATGCAGGAGGCGATTACCTGTGATGTTAATAAAAAACAATCTTAAGCTAATGTTGCGTTGTAAGGCACTTATTTTAGTAGTATTAACTATGGTAGCAGTAACAGGAATGCTTACAGCCGTATTTAAAGATATTATGGTAGATAACTTTGAAATAAAAAAGTGCAGTACAGGCTACAGCTTTAGTAAAAACTGCAAATATGAAGCCATAAAGCCTTTTCTTGAAAATATTTTAAAAGAAAATGGCTTTGCACCTGTATATTATGCCGACACCAAAGGTGAAAATGCTGTAAAAAATGGTACCACAAATATTTTTATAGAGATAACAAATAGCGGTTGTACAGTGTATTCAAACAACGAATACTCAAATGAAGGCAGTATAATAAAAATGATAGTGAACGCTGTTATTTCACAATCTTCGGCTGCACCGCAAAGCAACTATATTACCCAACAGCAGGTTAATCCTGCCCCTATGCCTGACTCTATGCTTTACTACACCATAGCATATACTGTATACTTTATTTGGTGTGCCCTGATAGTTTTAGGCGTTGTAATTTCAAGCGAAAAGAAAAACAAAATCGGCTTAAAATTTAAAGCCTCTCCTGTTTCATCACTGAACATATATTTTGCTCGCTTTATTTCTACAAGCATTGTCATTATTTTACTTATAGGAATATCAGTTGCAATATGTACACCTTTATACTCCGTCAGCTGGCAAACACCCGGCTTGTCATTTTTAATTATTCTGCTTGGCTGTGTTGCGTCTGCCGCAGTTAGTACTGTACTGTTCAGTCTGATTAAAAATGTAGTTGTTACCATAGCCTTATCTTACTGCATTATTATGTACTGGGGATTTTTCGGCGGAGCATTTGCCAGCTATATGCATGCCTCGTTTGCCGACGGATTTCGTGAAACCTCGCCTATTTACTATATGATTCGTTCTTTGGTAGAGCTTAACACAATGGGACAAAGTCAGTTTACAATACCTACAATAATTATTTTGTGTACAATGATTGCTGTATGCGTACCTCTTGGAGTTTTAGCTGTTAAGGTAAGAAGGGAGAAATAATAAAATGAGCAAAATAATTAAAATGGTAAAAAGTAATCTTAAACTTCTTACCCGTAACATAGGTTTTTGGATATGTTTAGTATTAATTCCCTTTGGTGCAGCAATGCTGCTTATGATTCAGCAAGCAGATGTCAATACCAAAGCGTCTGACAAACAAATTATTGAAATATATTCAAATTCATCTCTTTTAGCCTCCTCCGTTTCCTCTGCACTTGATAACACCAGCGTAATTGTTATAGACTCGTCACAGAACAAAACCTCTGAAATGTTTTTAAAGTCATTATCAGCTTTTGCAGTTTACCGTTATAAAGCACCCCAGCTTAGTGACGAGGAAATTAAAAGTCTGGCAAAAAACTATTATGAGCGTGGTACTGTAACAGCTGTTATTTATTTACCACCTGACTTTGGCAATAATCTTGAAAAAGCAATACCTCCAACCATAAAGGTTTTTAAAGGCAGAGATGATAACAGAATTGAATTTGTAAAAAACAATATAAACAATAATATTTCTATAATATTACAGTGTGCGGCAAACTCAAAAAGTAAAGCAGATTTTATAATCTCCTGTCGTAAAGCCTTTGACAATTTACCTATTACAACAAGCATAACCGTTAATTCAGAAAATCAAAAGCTTACCGCAAGTCAAACAAATAGTCTTTCAAACATAGGGTATTCACTGGCGCTGCTGTCACTTGCTTTTATTCTTACAGGCTCTTTTATTGCAGGTCAAATTGTGTCTGAACGCAATAATAAATCTCTTATAAGAATAGAAATGTCCGGTACTTCTATGATGAACTACATTTTGGCAAAAGCAATTACAGCATTGGTGGTGGCACTTATTCAAACAGCAATTACTGCACTTGCAATACTGCTTATAATCGGCAATAACATTGGCATACCATTTGCAACATATATTGCCTTTGTATCTACCCTTGGAATAATATTTAATCTTTTCTGTGTAGTTATGGGAATATTCAGTAAAAATGTCCTTTCGGCAATTTATATATCTTTTGGAGTATGGATTTTTACAAATCTTCTTTCTAAGGTATATTTTAACTTTGGCGATATGCCCCAATGGTGGGAAAAAGCATCTTTACTTACACCACAACGCTGGGTAATGCTATGCACTGAAATGATTATGAAAAATCAAAATGAGGCATACGGTACATTTGCCATAGCTGCACTTGCTTTTTTAATACTAATTATCGCAATTGGCTTTATAGGAACAAAGCTGAGGATTTCAGAAGAATAAAAGCAATACCGCATAACATTAATTATCAAATATTGCTAAAAATTATACGCACGAAAGCTTCATCTTTCGTGCGTATGCTTGTATTACTAATTTTAATAAATTATCAAATAAATTGTAAATTCAATACTAAAAGTATTATTAAGAAATATATTAAAACATATATTTCTTAAACAAAATTAATAATCATATTTTAAACTTTTCATATATTCACTAATGTGATAAAATAAAAAATAGTTATTTAATTGAAATTTAAAGGAGGCTTGCTGCTTTGACAGACGAAAATAATTCTTTTGGCATAATTACTAAGCACTATTTTGCAGGTGTAAAGTTTTGTTATGCACTTGTCGTTGCAGTATATATTATAATAAACGGTGAATACAGTATGAAAAGCTCAGCAATTATTTTAATAACTGTTATATGCTGTACCGCAATTATGGGTATTTACGAAATCACCAAAAACAAACTACCGCTGTTAATTTCTGAGCTGGCCGTTGTTATATGTGCAACTATATTTTTATCTAACGAATTCATTATACTGCTGCCTGCTGTAATTTCAGACCTTTTGGTAAAATTTAATCTTCCATGGTATATGCTTTTTTCGCCCTTAATTTGTATTGTATTTGCACAAAATAAATATATATTTGTTATGCTTTGCTTTATGACTGCAATTATATACTACCAGCATTACGGCATTATTAAAAATTACAGAAAAAGCACCGAAGATTACGAAAAACAAGAGCTTCAGTTAAAAAACTCAATAGACCACAGTACTGAAAAATTCCGAAATGAAATACACAAAACCAACTTGTATTACGAAAATATGATACTGCAAGATAAAGCACGCCTTTCGCAGGAACTGCACGACAAGCTTGGACACCGTATAAACGGTTCCATTTATCAGCTGGAGGCATGCCGTGTATTATCTTCTGATAACCCTGAAAAAGCCGAAAAAATACTTCAGCGAGTTATTGAAAGTCTGCGAACCGGTATGGACGAAATAAGAGCATTACTTAGAAGCGAACGACCGGAAAACCGAAAGATAACTCTTTTTCAGCTTGAGTCATTATGTCATGACTGCAAAGAGCAATATGGAATAGACGCCCGACTTAAGTTGTCAGGCAACAGCGAACAAATTGATGATAAAATATGGAAAGTGGTACTTGACAATAGCTGCGAGGCTATAACAAATTCGCTTAAATACTCAAAATGCAGTAAAATAAGCATTGAAATAGCTGTACTGAACAAGCTTTTGCGCTGCTGCATAAGTGACAATGGAAAGGGCTGCGAAAATATAAGCGACGGAATGGGAATACAAGGTATGAAACAGCGAATTGAAAAACTTGGCGGAGTTATTAACATTGACGGAATGTCTGGATTTACAATAAATATGCTAATACCAATAAATAAGGATGAGTAAAAATGGCAATAAAAATAATTATAGCAGACGACAGTGATTTTGTTCGTGAGGGCATGAGTATTATTTTAGACGTAGATGAAGATTTTGAGGTAGTAGGCTGCGCTGAAAATGGGAAAGGCTGTATTGACCTTGCACGTAAAAATCAGGCAGATGTTATTCTTATGGATATTCAAATGCCTGTAATGGATGGTATTGATGCAACAAAAATTATTGCTGATGAAAACCTTGGCAAGGTTCTTATACTTACCACCTTTGATGATTATGATTTAGTACGCAAGGCTATACACAATGGTGCTAAAGGCTATTTAATAAAAAATCACACTCCTGAAAAATTAAAGCAAACTATAAAATCAGTTTATAATGGAATTAATGTGCTGGACAACAGTGTATTTGAAAAAATGGGAACCGAAATTGTAAAAAGCATCAACTTTGACTCCTCTGAATTTTCGCAGCGTGAGCTTGAAATTATTGAAGCAGTAGCAGAAGGACTATCGAACAAAGAAATTGCCGCAAAGCTGTTTTTAAGTGAGGGTACAGTAAAAAACTATATAAGCGGCATATTGGAAAAAGGCAAAATGAACCACCGAACCCAGCTTGCAATTTACTATTTAACAGGCAAAAGATAAGCTGTAAAAAATAATAAATACAAAACACAGCCATTTACACCGAGTAAATGGCTGTGTTTATTTTAATAAACTACGTTAATATTATTTACTTTTTCATTGTCTTTACTATAGTTGTAACTGTATCAAGAGTTAAAGCAAACAGAATACAAACAACGAAAAAGAACTGAAAGTTTGCAAAAATATTTATAGCTACTTCTTCTTTAAATATTATTGTAAACTTAGTAAATTCAGGGTTTATAAGATTATCATTAAGCAACCACCAAATTGTAAGTATAGCTGTAGCAACATCTGCAACTATTGTTGTAACCATTACCCTTTTGTTATATTGTCCCTCAAGCAGCTTAACGACCTCACGGGTGATGCCAATTAAGCTAAACAACACAATTATGTACCATGTTGACCGTACTGTTTCTACGTTAAAAATAGGAATAAACTGATTATTTTCTCTAACAATCACACAAAAAATTTGCGGTGCAACCAAAAACACTACCAAAAAAACAACTGAAAAGGCTATTCCAATAATTGGATCAAGCTTAGAAATTTTCTGACTCTTTTTGGGAACCGGCGGTAAATTATCTAAATTACCTGAAGTATCTATTTTAATATCATTATGATAGAAAAAAGCAAACAGCAATGTTACAAAAGCAAATGCCCATAGCATGCCTGATGGCAGCATGGTAAACATATTAATAAATAAATTAATCCATGGCTGAGCATACGATATTCCTTCAGAAATTCCCCCTGTATACGCTGTTTTAAAAATATCAAACATTCCTGAAGCTACTACAGAAATAACTATGCCCGCACTGACACAAATTAACACAATTTTTAGAACATATTTGTATGTTGAATAATAAGGTGAACCAATAAGACATTTTTTAGTACTATTATTATATTTTTCGTACAGCTCTTGCGGAGTTCCAAGCTCTGTAAGTATAATCCGAACATCTTTATCACTGGGAATTACATCACCACAGCGCTCACAAAGCATATCGTCTATTAATCCTCTTAATTCATCTGAAACATCATTTTTAGTATTTTCAGGCATTCTTTTTGTAACAGCATAAATATATCTTTCAATTAAATCATTATTCATGGTTATCCTCCTCAAGCAAATTATTTATGTTATGTGAAAATTCTTGCCAGTGTTTTTTTATTCTTTCATACACTATTAATCCATCATTTGTAATTTTATAATACTTTCTTGGCTTTGATTCTCCAGTATCCCATTCGCTTATCAGCAGTCCCTGTGACTCAAGCCGCCGCATTAGAGGATACAATGTGTTTGCCTCTATAGGAACACCGTTATCCTGCAATTTTTTCACAAGGCTATAGCCATACATGGGCTTTTTAAGTTGACTAAGCACCAATAAAATCAACGTTCCTCTTCTAAGTTCGAGTATAAGACCTGACACAACTTCATTATGGTCCAACATTATCACCTCACACTTTATTGTGTAATATAATTATAGTGTGTACCACACAGTATGTCAAGAACTTTTATAAAAAAATAAAACCATACCCAATACATCAAAAAAAGTTTGACATATCGGGCATAGTTTACACTTAATATGTTTTATTAAATTGTACATCATTAAAAGCCGTCACCATATGGGTCGTCCGGGTTTCTTACGGTAACTATGTTTATTATTCTTTCAGGCATAGGCATTTTCATTGGCTGTTCTTCTTTTGGTAACTGTTGCTGATTAGGCGTTGTGGGCAAATCCTCCGCTTTTTCATTTATTTTTTCATCCATATGTTCTTCTGGTGACTGAATAAACTTTTCACTCGGTTTTTCATATGGTTTTTCGTATATTTCCATATTTTCTGTACTTACACTGTTGCAGCAGTTTTTAGAAGCATTAACCGGTTCTTCGGACTTCACAGTACTATTATTACTTACTTGTGTTAAACTATTATTTTCCACATATGAATTCACAAAAGATCTTTCATTAGGGGAATTAACCCTTGACCTGCTGGCTGTATAGCTTTGCTGAACATTATTTTTTACGTTATATGCACCTGAATATGAACCGTAGTTGCTTCCTACAGGAATATTGTTTGCATTTACCGCATAATTGTACTGGCCGGCTTGACCAACATTAGGTAAGTTTTTACTTTTGTATTTTAAAGTAATAAGCCTAACCATATTATATATGTAGTATGGTATTGAATAAAATATGCTTGATGTTGTTAAAAACAAAGGTACTACAAAAAATATAGTTAATAAAATTTTTGTTCCTGTACCTGTTTTACTAAGGGCATGTGCCGTAAACATTATCCCGCTTAAAGCAGAAAAAAACATATATCCGCCAAGTAGACAAGACATTAGTATATAGCTTTCTCTGGTTACATATAACAGTATATTATATTGCATATTTTCCCATGTAATTATAGATATTACACTGCATAGCAAAACACCAATTACCATAAACATTGGTGTTAGTATTGCAAATTCTTTCCTCCATTTAATTTCTTTATGATAATCCATAACTTCCCCTTCAATGTTTACTTTTAATTCATTTGGTATTTATTTTGTCAAACAGCTTTTCTGTTTGGCGTACAACCTCTTTTCGTTTTAAAAATGCCATAATTCCATAAGCTACAATTATCACCGCCGAAAAGACCAACAAATATTTTCCAATGTCACTGGTATATGCTACAGCCATAAACACTGAAAAAACCACCATTATTATTGCAAGAGTCAATGCAGTAATCGCTTTAGAGGTTACATAACTATATTTACCTTTTAATATACACCCGTTGCTGCTATCCTGAATCACGGCACTTAACTTGTAAGAAGAAGGATATCTATACCCCTCACAAATGCGTTGTAATTCTACATTTTTATTATTTACACTGCCAAAAAACTCTTTATTTTCAATATCCTTTTCAATATCAGCTAAAACATTTTTTGACGGTTTGTTAAACTCATATATATACTCCTTCATAGGTGCCACCCCATAACAATTATAAAATATCACGGCATAACCATATTTATTATCCTAAAAACATTATATTCCTTTTTATTGCCAATAGCAATTATAATTTATTTTTTATTTTCTCATAATTGATTTCTGACATATATGTTTATACTTCATCAAAAGTTAATTAAAGAAGGCAACACTTAACATTTACTGACATTATAACAATATCGGTAACAGCTAAGTATTGCCTGTTAATATATCACCCCTGAATTTGTGCAGCGGCATTTACTGCAAAGTATATCAGCACCGCTGTACCAAGTACAATTCTGTACCAGCCAAACACCTTAAAGTCATGCTTTTTAATGAATTTAAGCAAAAATTTAATTACAACAATAGACACTGCAAAAGCTACAATAAAGCCCACTGCTAAAATAATAAATTCTTGCGCTGTAAAATTAAAGCCAAATTTTAAAAGCTTTAGTAAGCTCGCACCCGCCATAACAGGAACAGCTAAAAAGAAGGTAAATTCTGCGGCTACTGTTCGTGACACTCCTATTAGCAAAGCTCCTACTATGGTTGCACCCGAGCGCGAAACTCCCGGAAATACTGCTGCCAACAGCTGAAACAGTCCAATTATTATTGCCAACTTATATGTAAGGTCATTAAGACTTTCAACCTTGGGTGTACGATTTTTGTTCCAAGTTTCTACCACAATAAAGGCAACACCAAAAACAATAAGGGCAGTCGCAACCACTACATAGTTATACAAATATTTTTCAAGAATATTGTCCAACAGCAAGCCTACAATTGCCGCAGGAATACAAGCCACCAAAATTTTGCCCCAAAGAGAAATAATATCTGTTTTAACAAGTCTTTTTATTCCATTTTTTTCTGAGCCATTCTTTAGGGTAAAAGGCCATATCTGCTTCCAAAAGATTATAACAACAGCCAATATTGCTCCCAGTTGAATTACAACCTCAAACATATTCCAAAACTCTTGCGACACATTAAGGGGAATAATTTCATTAAGTAAAATCATATGCCCTGTACTGCTTATCGGCAGCCATTCGGTTATACCCTCAACAACACCAAATAGCGCTGCCTTTAAATATTCAATTATAGCTGTTAAGTCCATATTTTAAAAACTCCTTAATAAATAAACTTATTACTCATATCTCCAATTTATTCCGTTTGGTGTGTCTTCCAACACAATATGCCGTGCCTTAAGTTCATCTCTTATTGCGTCGGCTGTAGCCCAATCCTTGTTTTTTCTAGCTTCGGTACGCTTTGCAATAAGTTCTTCAATTTCGGAATTTTCACCATTGTCAGAAACATTATCTGTTTCTAATTCTTCGGACAATAAGTTCAGTGACAGTACTGTATCAAACTTGCCAAGCAAATATCTTTTTGCAGCGTCATTAATATCTGCCTTAAGTACATCATATACAACGGTTAAGCCTAATGATGTATTCAGGTCATTATCAATAGCTTCTTTAAATTTATTAATATAAGCGTCTGTCTGTTCCTTATTGACCTCACCGTCTTTGCTAAGTGACTTAATTCTTTTAATTAACTTTTCATAAGCTTTTGCTGTATTATCAAGGCTGTCATATGAAAAAGTAAGAGGCTTTCTGTAATGTGACTGTAAGCAAAACATACGATAAACCAAAGGGTTATATCCCTTTTGCTCTAATAATGATACTGTTAAGAAATCGCCCTTTGATTTACTCATTTTGCCTCTTGCATCATTTAAATGCATTACATGAAACCAATAATTACACCATTTATGTCCTAAAAACGCCTCACTTTGTGCAATTTCGTTTGTATGGTGCGGAAATGCGTTGTCTATGCCACCACAGTGAATGTCAAGATATTCACCCAAATGCTTAACACTTATTGCAGAGCATTCTATGTGCCAACCCGGGTAGCCGTAGCCCCAAGGACTATCCCACTTTAGCTCTTGGTCTTCAAATTTAGATTTTGTAAACCACAAAACAAAGTCACATTTATTCCTTTTATTTTCGTCCTCCTCTACACTGTCACGCACACCTACTGCAAGGTCTTCTTCGTTTTGATTACCAAAAACATAGTACGCGTTAAGCTTTGAAGTATCAAAATAAACATTGCCACCTGCTTGGTAAGCGTAGCCCTTTTCAAGCAATACCGAAATCATATTAATAAATTCGTCTATACAATTTGTTGCAGGCTCAACAACATCAGGTGTTTTTATGTTAAGCTTTGCACAGTCAGCAAAAAATGCGTCAGTATAAAATTTTGCAATTTCAAGTACGGTTTTATGCTCTCTTTTAGCGCCTGAAAGCATTTTATCTTCTCCTGTGTCGGCGTCGCTTGACAGGTGACCAACATCTGTAATATTCATAACACGTTTTACGTCATAGCCTACAAATCTTAAATATTTTTCAAGAACATCTTCCATAATGTAAGTACGCAAATTACCTATATGTGCATAGTGGTAAACAGTTGGTCCACAGGTGTACATACACACCTTGCCCTCTTTAAAAGGCACAAACTTCTGTTTTTGCTGACCTAATGTGTTATAAAGTTCCATATTAAATTCCTCCGTTTTATTTATAGTATTCATTAAGCATAATATTTTTATTATACAAAAACAGCCTGCATCCCCAAAACAAGGGACGAGGCTGTATAAAAAACTATGCTCCGTGGTTCCACCCAAATTCGGCTGTAAGCCGCACTTGCTGCCATATAACGGCGGCTAACCGCACAGCCATTTCCTGCTGTGTGCTGCAAAGTGCATTCACAAGCCGCAAAAATAGGTCGAATTTCAGCCTATAACAACCCTCTCTGTAAATTTGCTTTGCCTGTTACTATTCTCTGTAATTGCATTTATAATATTTATTTTTTATATTATATAATATATTTTATTAAATTTAAAGTAAAATATTCTCCATAGTTACTTTGCATTTTTGTATAATTCAGAGTTATCTTTTAAATATACCATACCTGAAATTATAGTTAATATTACCGACACCCAAATTACTATATTTATAATTATTATAAATATATCTGTCGGACCGCTACTGCCCAAAAATTGCAACACCATTTGCAGCACCAAGGTAACCACTATGGCAATTATTTGGCTGACTGTTTTTGTTTTACCCCACATATTAGCAGCAACAACCTTGCCGTTAGACGCTGCAACAAGCCTTACAGAGGTTACTGCAAATTCTCTGAAAAGTACTATAATAACAGGCACTGCACCTATTATATCCATTTGTATAAAACAGCAAAAAGCCGAAACTACAAGAATTTTGTCAGCCAGCGGGTCTAAAAATTTACCAAAATCTGTTATCATATTATTCTTACGAGCGTAATAGCCGTCAAAAAAATCTGTAATCGACGCCAAAATAAAAATAATTAGTGCCCACAAATAGCTGAACGGTATTGTATTCACAAGCAGAAAAATCACAAATAACGGTACAAGCAATATTCTTAGCAGTGTTAATTTATTAGGAAGATTCAATAAAATCACTCTCTTTCACTTGTGTTATTTCATTGTACCTATAGGGTCACAGTCAAGATAATCTTCAACTGTAACTGTTACAAAATCACCTATCGCAGGCTTAACCTCACCTTTGATTTTAAAGAAAACCTTACCGTCAACATCAGGCGAATCTGCCATTGACCTGCCAAAGTAACATTCAGCATATCTGTCATAACCCTCACAGACAACTTCAATATTATTACCAATCAGACTTTTACAGTAGTCTTCCATAATTGACATTTGCTGCTCCATAATAATTTCAGCTCTTTTTTCTTTTACCTCATCATCTATCTGATTGTCAAAGTTTGCGGCAGGTGTATCCTCCTCTTGCGAATAAGCAAAACATCCAAGCCTCTGAAATTTTACCTCGTTTACAAATTCTGCAAGTTCGTTAAATTCTTCTTCTGTTTCCCCCGGAAAACCACAAATAAATGTAGTACGCAAAACCATATCAGGTATTTTACTGCGCAACTTATTAATAATCTCTACTATTGTTTCCTTCGTTCCACGTCTGTTCATTGACCTTAACACCCTGTTGTTACAGTGTTGAAGCGGAATATCCATATAATTAAGAACCTTTTCTTGTGTTGCTATACAATCTATTAATTCATCTGTAATCTCATCAGGGTAACAGTAAAGCAGGCGTATCCACTTTAAGCCTTCAATTTTGCAAAGCTCGTCAAGAAGTGACGGCAGTCTTAATTCACCATAAAGGTCAATACCGTAGCGAGTTGTGTCCTGTGCAATAAGAATAAGCTCTTTTACACCCGACTCCACCAAAGCCTTAGCTTCATCAACAATAGACTCCTGTTTACGGCTTCTGAATTTACCCCTAATTAACGGGATAGCACAATATGTACATCTGTTGTCACAGCCATCGCCCAACTTCAGGTAAGCATAATGTGACGGTGTGCTTTGAATTCTGCCACCCTCTAGCGGTGCACACAATTTGCTTGGGTAAAGCTCGGTTTGTTCCCCCTGCAAACACTTGGCAACAACTTGTGCAATATCCTCATTAGCACCAATGCCAACTACTGCGTCAACCTCGTAAAGCTGTTCTTTCACCATATGACGGTATCTTTCAGCAAGGCAACCTGTTACAATAATCCCTTTAATTCTGCCTTCGCTTTTCAGTCTGCCCAGTTCTATAATTTCATCTATACTTTCTTGCTTTGCAGACTCAATAAAGCCACAGGTATTTACAATAACGACATCTGCCATAGCAGGGTCAGCAACTATTTTATATCCGCTTTGTTTAAGCGTAAATAACATCATTTCAGCGTCAACCTGGTTTTTTGCACAGCCTAAACTTACTATGCCTATTCTTTCATTCATACTTATTCCTCTTTATTTACATTAATTATGTTTTACAATGCTATACATATGATAATTTTAGCACATAATAGAACTTTTGTCACTATAATAATAAGACAATTATAAAAAAGGCTATTATAAAAATCTCAATAATTTATAATAGACACCAAATTAAAAAAAAGTTATAATATTATTGAATTTTATAAAAGTACTGTGATATTAGAAAGGAAAATAATATGGGAACAAATATACTGGAGCTTTATAAAAAGCGCTGCAAATACGAATGGAAGGTCGCTTTTATTTCTACATTCTTAATTGGTTTATTAACGCATATATATAAATTTACAAACACACTGTTAAATCACGACTCTTTATACTCCTTTTACCATGACCAAAATATTGTACAATCGGGACGATGGTTTTTGTCAATAGCCTGTAGTATTAGTTCTTATTTTGATCTGCCATGGGTAACCGGTTTACTTTCTGTTGTGTTTATTTCGTTAACTACAGTTGTCATTACTGAAATTTTTGAAATAAAAAATCCGGTTGTAATTGCCCTGTCAGGAGGTATTTTAGTAACCTTTCCTGCTATAACAACTACATTTATGTTTCAATTTACAGCCGACGGATATATGCTTGCTATGCTACTGTCTGCTGTTGCTGTTTATTTGACAATGCTTGGCAAACATAAAAGGATTAATTATATACTTGCAGGCGTATTCATATGCCTATCGTGTGCTATATATCAAGCGTATATTTCATTTGCACTGCTTTTAATTTTATGTCATTTTATATATAAGCTTTTTGAAAATAGCTTTAAAACATCAGAATATCTAAAATACATAAGAAATCAAGTTATACTTTTTGCAGTATCTCTAGCAGCATATTTTGCAATATGGAAATTATGCCTTTTTGTACAAAATGTAGAAATGACCAGCTACAAACATATAGATGAAGTAGGTTCCGGTCAAATCAGCATAAACACTATTCTACATGCACCTTTTAACATTATAGCCATATTAAAACAATTCTTTTTTGTTGAAAACACATTGCATACAGTATTAAGCATACTTTTCATTACTTCTTTTATTGCCATAGTATTAATAGCTTTAGTAAAAACAAAACTTTATAAAAGAAAATTACATATTTTTCTGCTTATTTTATGTATAGTTCTTATGCCATGCTGCATTGGAATATGGTATTTTACAACAGAATATGTAGAATATAATAATATTATGCTGCAAAGCATAGCTGTGCTGTATATTTTCGCAATATTGCTGTATGACAGGTATAGCAAAGCTATTTTAAGCAATATTGCAGGAGTTCTTTATTTGATTATCATATTAAATTTTGTACTTCAAGCAAATATTGTGTATTTTAATATGCATTACGTTAATCAGCGTACATATGCATCTGCTTGTGAAATAGCTGAAAGAATACATACTTGTGAAAATGGAGAAAACGCCACAAAAATTGCTGTTTTAGGTGAATTATCAGATGAACGCATTGACCTTAATTCACATATAGGAGGGGTATATAAATCATCAGGCTTGTATAGCAATCTTATGTTTGACCAATCACATATACAAATGTATCTTAATCAAGTTTTTGGTATGAAGCTTGAAGAGGCTGATGAAACCACTGCTGAAAGCTTATTAAATGACGCAGCAGTACAAAACATGGGTGTATGGCCTGACAATAATTCACTAATGGTTATTGATGATGTTATTATAATTAAGCTTTCTGAGTAAATAATATAATTTTTTATTTTCACTGTTTATACTTTTATAAAAATAAAGCTGATACTGTTTATATCTGGCAGTATCAGCTTTTACTTTTTTCTATTAAATTTGTGCTGTACCAGATTTTCTTGCGGCATCTATAACAGCCTGTGCAACAGCCTTGCCTATTCTTTTGTCAAGTGCATCAGGCAAAATATACTCCTCATTAAGCTTGTCATCAGAAACAAGCCCTGCAATTGCATATGAGGCAGCCACATTCATATCGTCATTAATTTCTTTTGCCCTGCAATCTAATGCACCACGGAATATACCAGGAAAGGCAAGCACATTGTTAATTTGATTAGGAAAATCAGAACGACCTGTACCTACAACTTTTGCTCCTGCTTTTTTAGCAAGGTCAGGCATAATTTCAGGTGTAGGATTTGCCATAGCAAATACAACAGCGTCTTTGCTCATTGTTTTAACCATTTCTTCCTTTAGTACATTCGGAGCAGAAACACCAACAAATAAATCAGCACCAACAATAGCGTCTGCAAGGGTACCCTTAACATTTTTCTTGTTAGTAATTTTCGCCATTTCAATTTGTGCAGGATTAAACGATAAATCATTTTCGTCAAGAATACCCTTGGCATCTACCATAATAAGGTCACCTACGCCAAGTCTTAGCATATGCTTTGCAATGGCAATTCCTGCGGAACCGGCACCGTTAATAACCACTTTAATATCTTTCAGTTCTTTTTTTACAACCTTCATAGCATTTATTGTAGCTGCGGCAACAACAACTGCTGTACCATGCTGATCGTCATGAAATACAGGAATATCACAAATTTCTTTAAGTTTTCTTTCTATTTCAAAACATCTTGGTGCAGCAATATCCTCTAGATTAATTCCTCCAAAGCTGCCTGAAATAAGGTAAACTGTTCTTACAATTTCATCAACATCCTTTGAACGCACGCAAATAGGAAAAGCGTCAACATCTGCAAAAGCCTTAAACAATGCACACTTACCCTCCATTACAGGCATACCTGCTTCAGGACCAATGTCACCAAGTCCCAATACGGCTGTTCCGTCTGTTACAACTGCAACCAAATTACTTCTTCTTGTTAATTCAAATGACTTTTCATAATCCTTTTGTATTGCCACACAAGGCTCTGCAACACCGGGCGTATATGCTAATGAAAGGTCATGAGATGTGTTAAGCTCCGGTACAGCTACTACCTCAATCTTACCCTTCCATTCATAGTGCTTTTGTAATGATTCTTCTCTTATATCCATTGTAAACTTCCTTTCAAATTTGTCTTAATACTTTAACAAGCAACAATAATCTATTTTATATCTTATTACTCTGCTGCAATTTTGTCAATGGTTGTAAAAAATGCAAATATCAATATTTTTCTTGCAAAATATATTTAACATTGAACAGCTTATATTATGTCTGAATAGTTACGCTGCTGCCTGTTGGTGAAGCCTTTACAATAATTTTATTGTCTATACTTGATTTAAGCTCGTTTACATGAGAAATTATTCCTACTAATCTATTTCCGTAGGTAAGACCTTTTAAAATATTTATAGCAGAATTAAGAGATTCATCGTCAAGAGAACCAAACCCCTCATCAACAAACATTGCATCAATTTGTACACCGCCTGCTTGGCGTTGTACAACATCAGAAAGACCCAGTGCCATTGAAAGTGACGCCTTAAATGATTCACCGCCTGACAAAGATTTTACACTTCTTACACGATTTGTATAATGGTCAAGTACATCAAGCTCCAATCCTGAACGATTATTCAAACTACCTCCCGAGGTTTTATGCACAAGCTCGTATCTGTCATTTGTCATGGCTGACAATCTTATATTTGCCTGTGATATAATTTGCTGAAAATATGCTCCCTGAATATATTGTTCAAAGGCTATTTTTTCTTTACCTGTCAGGTTACCGTTAGCTGTGTCGCACAAATTTTTAATTATTGCTAACTCATTGGTTTGTTCTGTAAGTTTTTTCGCCTCTTCTATAAGTCTTACTTCAACATTAATGTTACTTGAACATTCAGAATGTAATGCCAGCTTGTTATTTTCAAGCACTGACAATTCATCAGCAACAACTTTCTGCTTTTCTTGCAGAGCATCAACATTGGTAAATTCGGTATTCTTTAAGCTTTTTACAAGCAAGTCAACAGTATTTTTACAAACTGCCAGATTTTCATTGTACTGCTTAATGTACAGTTCGTTTTCTTTTATTTGTTCTTCAGTCAGCTTTTTATGTTTAAATTCATCATAAGAATTTATACTATGCTTTTTAAACAGCTTTTTAATTTCTTCTGACACTAACAAAGCCTGTTCTTTTTTTTCATCTTTCATTTTTGATACTTGTTTTATTTCAGCATTAATTGCGGTAACTAAATTTTGCACATTGTCATAATTTTTCTGTGCTGTATTAAGCTGTTGCTCAAATTCTTCTACAATATTTTTTAGGGACTTAATTTTATTAACAAGCTCTGCTTTAGAGGAATATTCCAAATTCTTCTTAAGCTCATCATACTGTAAGGTTTTCTCTTTAACAGTCGATGACAAAGCCGCCTTTTTTTGTTTTAACTCCTGCCGGTATTTTTCTGCGGTATTTAGCTTTTCTGTAATAGACTGCAAATTTTCTGTACAGATTTTAAGCTGCTTAACAGCTTCCGAAAACTGTTTACTCTGTACTAAAAGGTTTTTTTGCCTTTCAGACATATCGTAAAGCAAAGAATTTACACTTTTTATATCAACATTATGGTCTGTAATGTTAAGTAGAACATAATATTCATCAATATTATTTTTTAACATATTAATGGAGTTATTAATCACCTGTATTTCTTCACTGCAATTATTCCTTTTTTCACGCTTGTTGTCTAAAGCTTGGCTTTGATTGTCCAACTGCTCTTTTGAAGGCACATCATTTTCACGCTGTGCGGGAAATGGGTGCATTATTGAACCACAAACAGGGCATCTTTTTCCTTCTTCAAGTTTTTCTGCCAAAATACCTGCCTGTGCACGGTAAAATTTATCCTCTAATATTCTAAATTTGTCTAAATTGACATTATATTCCCTATCAAGCTCTAAAAATTTCTTTTGTAACTGTGCTTTTTCTTTATTTTTTTCACTAAATTCATCAAGTAAGCTTTGCAGCTTTTTCAAAGAGTCAATGTTCTTTTTCGTATTGTCAGCTTGTGCTTTTGTCTTCTCAAGCAATACCGGTGCTTCTGCAAGACCATTTATTTTTTCAGTTAATTTATCTTTTTCTTTAGTATTAATTTCTATATTTTTAACACTGTCTGACAATGCTTTATCTACATCGGCAAGTTTTTTATTAAGCCTGTTAATTTCCTCTTTAACATTTTCTAAATTGTCATAACTGCTTTGCTGTTGCTGTAGTTTTATAATTTGTGCTTTTTGCTCTTCTTTTTGAGGTTCATGCTTTTTAGCATTGTTAAGTTGTTCTGTTACCGCTGTAAGCTCTGCCTTACTTTTTTGCAACTGTTGCATTTTCTTGCTTAATATTTGCTTTAGTCGGTCGTGCTCATCTTTTAATTCCAAATATCTGTTGTCAACAGGCACAATACTTTTTAGCAATATGTTAGCCTGTTCGGTTTTGTAAGATAATTCTTTTACTTCGTTCTCTTGTGCCTTAAGCGTTTGCAAAAGCTGTTTTTCTTTTTCCAAATCAATCAGCCTTTTATTATTCTCGTTAGCTGCGTCAATAACTTTTGCAAGTTCTTGTTTTACTTCACGCTGTTTATCAATCTTTTTATTTATATTATTAAGCTGTTCACTTTGCAATTGTATAGCGCTACGAAGTAAAGCTTTTATTTCATCTATTTTATATTCAGCCTCAGACCTTAGGGCTTGAAGCTGATTTTTAATATTGTCGTCAGATATGGTAATTGCCGAAATTTCTTGCAAAACTCTTGTTTTCGTTTGATTTCTGTTATCGTATTGTTCTTTTAGCATTTGCTTTAGCTTCTCTTGAAATCTCACATAAACAGATGTATTAAAAATATTTCTAAAAATTTCTCCTCGTTCTTTACTATTAGCAAGAAGCAGTCTTAAAAAATCACCCTGAGCAATCATTACTATTTGCGTAAAGCGGTCATAATCTACTTTTAAAATATCCTCAATATATTTGGTAACCTCGCCGGTTCCTGTTATCACCTTTCCTGTTGGCATAATAAGGGTAGCGTTTGCTGCTTGAGTTGTTTCACCATTACCTCTTTTTGAGGGACGATTATACTTTGGATTTCGCTCCACTACATAAATTTCATTATTATGCTCAAAGGTTAACTGAACATTGGTTGGAACAGTTGGTTTTGCAAAATCACTTCTAAGCATTTCGCCTGTACGGTAAGAGCCGCTTGCTTTACCGTACAAGGCATAGCAAACAGCGTCAAAAATTGTTGTTTTTCCTGCACCTGTGTTTCCTGTAATAAGAAATAATCCCTTGCCGCCAAATTTTGTAAAATCAATTACAACTTGTTCAGAATACGGACCAAAAGCACTAATTAATAATTTTTGTGGCTTCATTTTCACACTTCCCCCATTTGCTCAAATATTTTAGAAATTATTTCAGATTGTTCTTCGTTTAAGCTATGGTTATTTTGCAGAACATAAAAATCATTAAAAAGTTCTATACTTGATTTGCTGTTTATTTGCTGCATTTTAACTTCTGCATTATTTTTAGAGGTTCGCTTATTGTCAAACCTTAACCCCATTATATTGGGGTAAACACTTCTTAAACAGCCCATTGGGTCTATTGGTTCAATTTCGTCTGTTAAAAGTGCAAAAATATAATCGTCAATATTACCCTGTGGATTTGTTACAAGACTTTGCAAGCTTCCTTTTATTGTACGCATATCTCGCTGAGGGATAAGGGGAATTTTGCTGACAGACACATCACCATTAATAATTTCTGCCATTATAACGCTTTTGACACCGGTACATTCTGACGCAGAATATTTTAACGGCGAACCGCAGTACATAATATTATCACTTACATTTTGTGATGTGTGCAAATGGCCCAATGCTACATAATTAAAATTCTTAAAAATTCCTGCATCAACATTGTCAACGCCGCCAACAGAAACATTTTCCGAATCAACTCTTACCGCAGTACCCTCACCTGTAACAAACTGGTGTGCTACAAGAATATTAACCTCACCGCTGTTTATATCTGAATTATCCAAAACTGTTTTTACAGCGTCTGTATAGCTTGTAATTTCATTGTCGTAGAATGCTCTTACATTTGACGGCTTTATAAAAGGCAGGGTATAAATATTTATACTTTCACCGTCGGCACTTAAAATATATTTTTGAGCTTTACCGTTAAAAACACCGTTTATGTAAATATTATTAATTTCAATAAGTCTGCTGCAACAGGACAAACGCTCAGGAGAATCGTGGTTTCCGCTTATTATATACACAGGTATTTTTGTTTTTGCAAGTTGTGTAATAAAACTGTCATAAAGCTCTACAGCTTCGGCTGAAGGAACACTTTTGTCATAAATATCACCTGCAATTAAGACAGCATTTGGAGTTTGTTCTTGAACTATTTTTACTATCTGTTCTAAAATATACTTTTGATCAGCCAGCATACTAATTTCATTTACAGCTTTACCAATATGCAGATCTGACAAATGAAGCAGCTTCATAAATTTTAACCCTCTCTTTATTTTATTAGGATGTATTTAACATTAATATCATACTCTATATTCGTATAATATAAAAACTTTTAAATATCCCCGTTTATTTCATCAATAATATTTATAACCTTAGAAAGATCATCAGCTTTTTTATAAATGATTTTCGCAGTTTCTTTATCAGGCTGAGTAAGGTCAGGTACCATTACAGTTACACAGCCTGCCCTATATGCCGACAGCACACCGTTTGGTGAATCTTCAAGGGCAATGCAATTTTCGGGTTTTAATTGCAGCCTGTTTGACGCTTCAATATAAATATCAGGCTCTGGTTTACCGTGCTTTACCATTGCGGCACATACAATTTGGTCAAAATAGTTCAGTATATTCAGTTTTTCTAAATACTGTTTTGTTCTATTCGGTGGTGTAGCCGTTGCAACAGCACATTTTAAACTCTTTGCTTTTATATATTTTAAAAGCTCATCAAGACCTTTTTTCTTGTCTATGCCATGCTGTTCTATGTGCTTACTCATATATTCTTTTCGAAGTTCCTTTACAGCATAGTAGTCAAAGCTTTCACAAACCAATTTTTTTAACTTTGGAATTGCATATTCGGCAGGTAAACTGCGAATTTCGAGCACATGCTCAGGCTTCATAGGAAATCCCAGCTTTTCTGCTGCCTGCACATAATACTTTTGCAGCCATTTTTCTGTGTCTATCATAAGACCGTCCATATCAAATATTACACCTTGAATTTTACTCATAAATATTCTCCTGTCCGTTAAACCGGTATAAAAATAGTCGGCTGACGATATTGATGAATCTGTTAATAAAGAAAAAAGACACATCAAAACATATCTTCAGCCGAACTGAATTTTATTATATTGCTTTACTTAACCAAAGTCCAATCGCCCATTTTTCTGTACCTGTTAAGCATATCGTTAAAATTCTCTTCTTCTACATTAGAACCGCCAACCTTAAATTCCTTTTTGCCGATTGAAGAATTTTCAATATAGGTATATTCACTGGCACTTGGAACAAACTGCCCATTTTCAAAGGTTTCATAGCTAAAGTTTGTTTCTAAACTCTTATCAGTTTTCTTTACATTGGCAACATAAAGCATTGCCGCATTGTTATTCATACTGTCTATATAAAGGTCTAAAATACAGCTTACACCGTTTTCTGTTGTGGCACTTTTAAGTGTTTGTGTACTTGGATTTGTTCCCACAAAATGCATCATATTAAGCTGGCAGCCATTGCCGCCTGTATAGTACAGCAGTAAATCGGTAGTGCCGTCACCGTCAAGGTCTGTTACATAGTAGCCGTACAGCTTCATTTTATTACCAGCCTCGCCCACAATATATTTGTCCTTTATGCTGTCAATATAGCTGGCAAATTCATCTGTAACAGCCGAAACCTCAACAGTCATTTTACAAACAGGTGTGTCAAAACCCGCTATTGTGCCGGTTACTGTACAAGCACCTGCCTTACTTGCACCTGTAATAACTCCACTATCACTAACAGCTGCAATTTTTGGGTCACTGCTTGTCCACTTAACACGTTTATAATATGCTGTGCCAATGTCAGCAGGCATTTCTGCCTTTGTGTAATTGCCCTCAGAAAGTCTTGTAACTATTGAAATATAATCATCAAACAATTCTCTTGATGTTTTTAAAGAAGTATATAGCGTTGTATATTCATCACGCTCTTTCTTTTTATCGTCTATTTTATATACAGCCTTTTTATCCATGTCGCCAAGCTTTGTAGGCTCTTTGCAATAATACTGAGTTTGCTTAACTGCTCCGCCAACGGTTGTATATAATTCTGTTGTTTTGTCAGAATAATCAGAAGCTATTCTGCTGTATTCGGCAAGAATATTTATGTTGCCGTTTGCATCAACATAAATATCTTCAATATATGAAGAATACCCGGAATTTACAATATCAGAGTAATCTTTGTTGGTTTCACTAACCACAGCAACACCGCTAGAAACACTTACAACCTTTGCTTTTTGGAAGTTATCTGCCATTTTATAAATAATAAACAACTCATAACTTCCATCGTTGTTAAAATCATCAATTTTACAGCCTGATATTTTAGCATTTCCTTTTTTGGTTTTTGCATAGGTGTATTCCTCTGTTGTTTTTAAACTAAATAAATACTCATTTAATACATTTATTTCATCAATTCTATAGTCACTTACAGTTACAGTAAAGTTTTTTATTGTGGTATCATAGCCTTCAACATAAACGCCAACCTGACATTCACCCTTACTCATTGGGGTAACCAAACCCGTTGTATCCACTGAAGCAATATTTTCGTCTGACGTTGTATAACGAATATTATACTTCTTATTACTTGTTCCATTTACCTTTGCACTAATTTGTGCTGTTTCACTACCGGTAACATCAAGATTTTGGTTAGAAATTTCTGCCTGTATTTCAGGTATTGGGTCAGTAGGCGGCTGAGTTGGTTTTTTTGTTGCAGGCTCTGTTGCAGGCGTTGTATCAGGTTCTGTCGTATTTGTAAAAATATTTGTAAGAACAGCCGGGTCAAATGTGCCGTCACTTACAGTATAAAATACACCTGCTCCTCCTAATAACAATACTCCTGTCACTACAAGAACAATTATAATTGCTATTTTACCTTTTTTCAAAATTATCAACACCTTTCAATAATATTGTTGGTAAAAATTTTATTTTATAATCAAATCTTTAATCTTTTTAAAGTCGCCGTCCATAACCTGAAATTTGCTTTTTAGCTCAACTGTAATTTCCGGTGAAATATTTGAATGAATATATAATGAATCCAAACCTGCATTATAAGAACCCAGAATATCTGTTTTACAGTCGTTTCCTATCATAATAGTTTCTTTCGGGTCAAGATTATATCTTTCCAAAATAATATTGTAAAATGCTTTGTCGGGCTTGCAGGTATATTCGTCTGACGATATTACAATGCCGTCAAACTTGTCTTCTAAACCTAACATTTTAATTTCAGGTGCCGTAAACCAACGCTGTGCGTTAGTAAGTAAATACACATTTTTGCCTGCCTGTTTTAAAGAAATAAGCAAATCCTCAACACCGTCATAAAGCTTAATATATTTTGTTGAAATAACCCTAAAGGTTTTTGCAATATTTTTTCCAAAATTTTTTGGCGGTTCAATTCCCTTATTTTTTAATAAATCTTCAAACACTTTTTCAAGGCGAATATCAACATGGATAAATTGAGGATGTTTTTTTCTTACATCTTGTTTTTCCTTCTCAACTTGTGCTAAATATTCTCTTTTTAATTCCATAGGTTTATAGCTTGCACCCTCAAAACCGTAAAGTTCTGACATTTTATCCCACAGGTATGTTTTCCATTCATTTGTATTAATGTCAACCAATGTTCCGTACAGGTCAAATAAATAATTTTTGTACATATCATAATCTCCCAGTTTATAATACTAATTTCAATAAGAAAATATTGTTTTCTCGATAACCAGTAAATGTTACCTTATTCATTTAATTATATCATAATTTGTCTGTAAAACAAATACAGTTTTTTAATAATAATTACGAATTTTAAGATATTCTGTATTTATTTGTCTAACTTTCCAATTTAAATAAATAATTACCACAACCTATTGGCAATTAAAAATAATTATCTCATTTTCTTTTTAGGTACTGACAAAAATAATTATTTGTGGTATTATGATTAGGAATATACTTTATAATGGAGGTTGTATGCAATGACAGATAAAAAACGTGCATTGTTGGCTGTTGACGCCTTAAAAAAGGAATATCCTGACGCTATATGCTCACTTGTATATACAGACCCTTTACAGCTGCTTATAGCTACAAGACTGGCTGCACAATGCACAGACGCAAGGGTTAATATAGTTACACCACAGTTGTTTGCAACCTATAAAAATGTTGACGAATTTGCAAACGCCAAGGTAGAAGATGTTGAAGAGTTGATTAAAAGCTGCGGCTTATATAAAACAAAAGCAAAAGACATTGTTGCAATGTGCATTGCACTGCGTGACAACTTTAACGGAATTGTACCTGACACTATTGAGCAGCTTATAACCCTGCCGGGTATAGGCAGAAAAACCGCAAATTTGGTTGTGGGTGATATTTTTCATAAGCCTGCTGTTGTGGTTGACACACATTGTATAAGAATAACCGGCAAATTGGGCTTTCACAATATAAAAGACGCTGCTAAAATAGAAAAAATTTTGCGGGATATTTTGCCGCCTGAAGAGTCTAATGACTTCTGCCACAGACTTGTACTGCACGGCAGAGCTGTATGTAATGCAAGAAGCCCAAAATGCGACATATGCTGCATGAACAGCTTTTGTAAATTTGCACTTGAAAACAAAAAATAATTTTATATAACGAAAGGCGATGTGAAATGTCTTACCCAAAGGAATTAATAAGAAATTTTAGTATAATTGCTCACATTGACCACGGCAAAAGCACACTTGCCGACAGAATTTTAGAGCAAACCGAATCTGTAGCACTGCGAGAAATGGAAGACCAGCTGCTTGATAATATGGACCTTGAACGTGAACGTGGCATTACCATTAAGGCACATGCTGTAACATTACTATATAAAGCAGACAATGGCAACAGCTACGTTTTTAACCTTATTGACACACCGGGACACGTTGACTTCAACTACGAGGTTTCACGTTCACTGGCAGCTTGCGAAGGTGCTGTATTGGTTGTAGATGCCTCACAAGGTATAGAGGCTCAAACCCTTGCCAACACATATCTTGCTGTTGACAGCGGACTTGAAATTGTACCTGTAGTTAATAAAATAGATTTACCAAGTGCCGACCCAAAGCGAGTTAAAGAAGAAATCGAAGACGTAATAGGCATACCTGCTGAAGACGCACCTGAGGTTTCTGCCAAAGCAGGTATTAATATACACGACGTAATGGAAAGAATTGTTACAGACGTTCCTGCACCTACAGGTGATGACACTAAACCTTTACAGGCACTTATTTTTGACTCTTACTATGATGCATACAAAGGTGTTATAATTTATATAAGAGTAAAAGACGGTGTTGTTAAGGTTGGTGACGAAATAAAGCTTATGGCAACAGGTGCAACCTTTACTGTGGTTGAGCTTGGATATATGCGTGCAACATCTCTTGAGCCTACTAAAGAGCTTTGTGCCGGCGAGGTTGGTTACATTGCCGCAGCTATTAAAAGCGTACAGGACGCTAAAGTAGGTGACACCGTAACTCTTGCTGAAAATCCTGCAAGCGAGCCTTTGCCGGGCTACCGTGAGGTGCAGTCAATGGTTTACTGCGGTGTTTACCCTGCTGACGGTGCAAAATACACAGATTTGCGTGATGCTCTTGAAAAGCTTAAGCTTAATGACGCCTCGCTTTCCTTTGAACCTGAAACCTCGGTTGCACTTGGCTTTGGCTTTAGATGTGGATTTTTAGGTTTGCTTCATATGGAAATTATACAAGAACGTCTGGAGCGTGAATATAACCTTGACCTTATTACAACTGCACCAAGCGTTATTTTCAGAATAACAAAAACCGATGGTACAGTGGAGATGATAGACAACCCTACAAATTACCCGGACCCTGCACTTATTTCAAAGGCAGAAGAACCAATGACAAACGCCCATATTTACGCACCGTCGGAATATGTGGGAAATATTATGGAGCTTTGTCAGGACCGACGCGGTGTATTTAAAGATATGACCTATATTGACAACGACAGGGTTGACATACACTATGAACTTCCTCTTGCAGAAATTGTTTACGACTTTTTTGACACATTAAAATCAAGAACCCGTGGTTATGCGTCTTTTGACTACGAGCTTTCTGACTATGCCGAAAGTAAGCTTGTTAAGCTTGACATTATGCTTAATGGTGAAATTGTAGATGCACTTTCGTTTATAATTCATTCAGACAAAGCATATACACGTGCAAGAAAAATGACTGAAAAACTGAAAGAGAAAATTCCAAGACAGCTTTTTGAAGTACCTATTCAGGCTTGTATTGGCGGTAAAATTATAGCCCGTGAAACAGTTAAAGCTATGCGTAAGGATGTACTTGCAAAATGCTACGGCGGTGACATTACCCGTAAGAAAAAGCTGCTTGAAAAGCAAAAGGAAGGTAAAAAAAGAATGCGTCAGCTTGGCAGTGTAGAAGTTCCGCAAGACGCCTTTATGGCAGTCTTGAAGCTAGACTCCGAATAATGACGTAAGGCAAAAGGAGATTTTACTAATGAAAAAGCTATTAAAATTATCATCATTAATATTAGTGTGTTTAACACTTGTAATTGCAGGTGCAGGATGTGGTAACAGCAATACAGAAAACAACAGCACTACCGACACAAACAGCAACCAAAACAGTCAGATAAGCTCCAGTACAGATACATCTTCATCACAAATTACACCAATTCAGGTAAAAGACCTTGCAGGCAAATGGAGCAACGGTAAAAACAGCTTTACTTTTTCAGAAAATAACACAACAAATGTAATGAAAATTATAAGCCCTAAAATTGAATGCTCAAAAGAACAAAAATACTCTTTAAACACTGAAAACACCCTGCGAATTATTGACGAAAGTAATGACAAACTTATAATCCTTAATTATCTTGAACCTGATGATTTTAAAGAATATACAAAGAATAACCACAAAAATTATTGGACTCTTAACAATGATACTATCTATTTTATCAACTCAGACAATGCTTATACAAAAGAGAGTTCAACAACTTAAACTTCTTTAATATAAAATTAAAACGGATACTCACAATAATAATGTGAATATCCGTTTTTTAATACTTATTCTTTCATATCAAATCTAACAATACATTAAATTATCTTAATAAAGCAATTTCACATTTGCACAGCCAATATTTAACTTAATTTTCTTTTAAAACTTTTTAACTTTATTGGCAAATTATTTTCTCTCATCTTTACTACCCCATTGACAAAATTGTATAAGAATGGGATAATTAAAGGGTATGTAAGTATAAAATAATCGGATTTTTAAATTCGTAATAATAAGTGAAAAGGGAGAGAATTGAAGTGGCAAAAGAGCTTGCTAAGTCTTACAACCCAAGCGAGGTTGAGGACAAAATTTATGACTTTTGGGTTAGCAATAACTATTTCCATGCTGAAATGGATAAGGAGAAAAAGCCTTATACTATAGTTATGCCGCCACCAAATATTACAGGTCAGCTGCATATGGGGCATGCACTGGACAACACCTTGCAGGATGTTCTTATTCGTTATCGCAGAATGCAGGGCTACTGTGCATTGTGGCTGCCCGGTACTGACCATGCCTCTATTGCAACAGAAGCAAAAATTGTTGAGGCTATGCGTAAAGAGGGCATTACAAAAGAAGACCTAGGCAGAGAAAAGTTTTTAGAACGTGCTTGGGACTGGAAAAAGGAATACGGCGGCAGAATTTGCGACCAACTAAAGAAAATGGGCAGCAGCTGCGACTGGCAAAGAGAACGCTTTACTATGGACGAAGGCTGTAACCGTGCTGTAAAAGAGGTATTTGTAAACCTGTACAAAAAAGGTTTAATTTACCGTGGCGAAAGAATTATAAACTGGTGTCCGCACTGTCTAACGTCAATTTCTGACGCTGAGGTTAATTATGAAGATCAAGCAGGTCATTTTTGGCATTTAAGATATAAGCTGGCTGACGGAAGTGGTTATATTGACCTTGCTACAACTCGTCCTGAAACTCTTTTAGGCGACACAGCTGTAGCTGTAAACCCTAATGATGAAAGATACAAGGATATGGTCGGTAAAAACCTTATTTTACCTATCGTTCACCGTGAAATTCCGATAATTGCCGACGAATATGTTGAAATGGATTTTGGTACAGGTGTTGTTAAAATTACCCCTGCCCACGACCCTAACGACTTTGAAGTTGGTTTAAGACATAATCTGCCCGTTATTAATGTAATGACAGACGATGCTAAAATTGTTGATGATTATCCTAAATATGCAGGAATGGACCGCTACGAAGCACGAAAAGCAATTGTAGCAGACCTTGAAGCCGAAGGTGCTTTAATTAAGATTGAAGATTATAATCATAATGTAGGAACCTGTTACCGCTGTGGCACAACAGTTGAACCAAGAGTTTCTAAGCAGTGGTTTGTTAAAATGAAGCCTCTCGCTAAGCCTGCTATTGACGCAGTTAAAAACGGGGACACTAAATTTGTACCTTCACATTTTGAAAAAACCTATTTCCATTGGTTAGAGAATATTCGTGACTGGTGTATCTCACGTCAATTATGGTGGGGACACCAAATTCCTGCTTTTTATTGCGACAACTGTGGTGAAACTGTTGTAACCAAAGAAAACACCGCTGTTTGCCCTAAATGCAGCAAACCAATGCGTCAAGACCCTGACACACTTGACACATGGTTCAGTTCTGCATTATGGCCTTTCTCAACACTTGGCTGGCCAGAAAGCACAGAGGAGCTTAATTACTTCTACCCTACTAACACTTTGGTAACAGGATATGACATTATTCCTTTCTGGGTTATGCGAATGATGTTTTCGGGTATTGAACATACAGGCAAGGTTCCATTTGACACTGTTCTTATTCACGGCTTGGTTCGTGACAGTCAGGGCAGAAAAATGAGCAAATCCTTAGGCAACGGCATTGACCCACTTGAAATTATTGATAAATATGGTGCAGACGCACTAAGGCTAACACTTGCTACAGGTAACGCACCAGGAAATGATATGCGTTTTTATGATGAAAGAGTAGAGTTTAGCAGCAACTTTGCCAACAAGCTGTGGAACGCCGCAAGATTTGTTCATATGAATATTGATGACCACAATGTTGAAAATAAACTTCCTGAAGCACTGGCAACTGAAGACAAGTGGATTATAAGCACACTAAATAATGTTGCAAAAGAGGTTACAGAAAATCTTGATAAATTTGAGCTTGGTATCGCCGTACAAAAAGTATTTGACTTTATTTGGGACTGCTATTGCGACTGGTACATTGAGCTTGCTAAGTCAAGGCTTCAAAGCACAGGCGAATCTGCACAAAATGCAAGACAGGTGCTTGTTTGGGTGCTTGACAGGGCATTAAGACTTTTACACCCGTTTATGCCATTTATTACAGAGGAAATATGGCAAACACTTCCACACGAAGGTGAAACAATTATGCTTGCTAAATTTCCTGAGTTTACAAGCAGCCTTGACTACCCTGAAGCAAGACAAGAAATGGAGGTTGTTATGAATGCTATAAGAGCAATTCGTACACGACGTTCGGAAATGAATGTACCTCCGTCAAGAAAAGCCAAAGTGTATATAGCAACAGAACAAAAAGGAACTTTTGAAAACGGAGCACCTTTTATTTGCAAGCTGGCATCTGCAAGTGAGGTTGAGGTTGGCAGCAGCTTTGACCTTGACGGTGCTGTTACAGTTGTTACAGCAGAAGCTAAAATATATATACCAATGAACGAATTGGTTGATAAGGAAGAAGAGCTTAGCCGACTTAACAAAGAGCTTGCTAAAACCGAAAAAATGCTTGCACAGTCTGAAGGCAAGTTAAACAACCAAGGCTTTATAGGAAAAGCCCCTGCAAATGTTGTTGAAAAAGTAAAAATGCAGGCTGAAAAAGAGCGTGAAAAAATAGCTATGATTAAAGCCGCTATAGACGCTTTGCAATAATTATAGAACTTTTAGGTAATTAAAAATTCCCGTATTACATCTTTAGCAGTGTAATACGGGAATTTTAATATTTTACTAAAATCTAATTTAAAACTAAATATCTTTTTAGCATATTTTTCGCTATACTTCGTAACCTGTCCTCGAAAGGCTGACACAAAATCTGCTCATAAAAATCTTGATAGCTTTTTATGAGCTATTAGTATAAATATTTATTTCTCAGGCTTATAGCTGCCTTTTAATGAAACACTGCGGTTAAATACCGGTGCACCCGGTTTTGAGTCTTTACTATCCAGGCAGAAATAACCCAAACGCATAAACTGGAATGAGGCAGGAGGCAACAAGTCTGCCACAGCCTTTTCTATTTTACAATTTTTCAACACCTGCAATGACTCAGGGTTAATATAATCTAAAAAGTTTTTTTCACCTGTGTCCGGGTCAGGAACAGTAAACAGGTTATCATATAATCTTACCTCGGCATCAGCACAATTGTTAGCATCTACCCAATGGATAGTAGCTTTTATTCGTCTGCCGTCAGGTGTATTTCCACCACGGGTTTCAGGGTCATACTCTGCATAAACCTCAACCACATTACCCTTTTCGTCCTTTTTACAGCCTGTACACTTAACAACATATGCAGATTTCAAACGCACTTCGTTACCTGGGAATAAACGAAAATACTTTCTTGCAGGCTCTTCCATAAAGTCGTCAGCCTCAATATAGCATTCTCTTGTAAAAGTTATTTCACGCTCTCCGTCTTCAGGACGGTTAGGATTGTTTTCTACCGTAAAGGTTTCTGTCTTATCCTGCGGATAGTTTGTAATTATCAGCTTTATAGGGTTAAGCACTGTCATAACACGCTGTGCTGTCTCGTTAAGGTCTTCACGCAAACAATACTCCAAAAATCCGTAATCTACAATAGAATTAACCTTTGAAACACCTATTCTTTCGCAAAAATTACGAATTGCCTTTGGTGTATATCCGCGGCGTCTTAATCCGCACAATGTCGGCATTCTTGGGTCGTCCCAACCGTCAACATAACCGTCTTCAACAAGGGTACGCAGCTTTCTTTTACTCATTACCGTATTATTAATACCAAGTCTTGCAAATTCAATCTGCCTTGGTTTTGACGGCAACGTAACATTATTAATTACCCATTCATACAGTGGACGATGATCCTCAAATTCAAGTGAACAAAGAGAATGTGTTATACCCTCTAAAGCATCCTCGATAGGGTGTGCAAAATCATACATTGGGTAAATACACCATTTGTCACCTGTACGGTGATGTTTTATATGATTTATTCTGTAAATAACTGGGTCACGCATATTAAAGTTGCCCGATGCCAAGTCAATTTTTGCACGCAGCGTCATTTCGCCATCGTGAAATTCACCGTTTTTCATACGTTCAAACAAATCCAAGCTTTCTTCAACAGGTCTGTCACGGTAAGGGCTTGTAGCAGGTGTTGAAAGGTCGCCCCTATGCTCTCTCATTTGCTCTGCATTAAGCTGACAAACATACGCCAAGCCTTTTTTAATAAGCTCTACAGCACTCTCGTACATTTTATCAAAATATTGTGAGGCATAGTAAAATCTGTCGTCCCATGTAAAACCCAACCAGTTAATATCCTCTTTTATTGCGTCAACATACTCTACATCTTCTTTTGTAGGGTTTGTATCGTCCATTCTAAGGTTGCACATACCGTTGTACTTTTCTGCTGTACCAAAGTCTATACAAATTGCCTTTGCATGACCAATATGCAAATATCCGTTAGGTTCAGGCGGAAAACGGGTATGAACGGTTTTGCCCTCAAGCTGACCGCCCTGTGCAATATCTTCGTCAATAAAATCATGTATAAAATTGCAGTTGCCAAGCTGCTCTTCGTTTTTAATTTCTTCTGCCATATTTTGCTCTCCTTCTTCTTATTATACTCCCATATTATACTCCCAGTTTATTCAAACCTATGTTTAAACGCCTTAACGACTCATCTCTGCCTAAAATGTCAAGAATTTCTACAGCACCGCCAGGTGTAACCTTTTTACCTGCAACTGCAATTCGTGCAGGCCACATAACAGTACCGTTTTTAACCTCAAGTTCAGTTGCAAGGTCAATTAAACAGTCATGAATGCTGTCTTTGTCCCAAGACTCCAAGGCTGTAAGCTTGTCTGTAACCGCCTTTAACATTACAGGTGCGTTGTCCAAATTAGTTTTACTCTTTTTATTAACAAACATATCGGTTTCGTAATGCGGAAGCTCATTAAAGAAATCTATCATATCAGGAATTTGGTTAAACTTTGTTACACGTTGGTGTAAAATAGCTGTAATTTTATTCCAATCAAGTTCTTTGTCAGTTATTGCCTGTTTATAGTATGGCACTGCATGCTGTGTAAATTCCTCTACTGACATTTGACGTATATATTCACCATTAAACCACTCCAGCTTGTCATAGTCAAAAATTGACGGAGATTTGCTTATGCCGCTAATATTAAATGCTTTAGTAAGTTCATCTATTGTGAACATTTCTTGGTTATCAGAAGGACACCAGCCAAGCAAAGCTACATAATTAATAATTGCCTGCGGCAAATAACCTTCGTTTATTAAATCCTCAAAGCCTGTTGAGCCGTGACGCTTTGACAGCTTTGCAACATTGCCCTCGGCATCTTTACCCATAATAAGCGGTAAATGAATATATGTCGGCACGTTCCACCCAAACGCTTCGTACAACAAATTATACTTAGGTGTTGAGCTTAAATATTCACAGCCTCTGACAACGTGGGTAATATTCATTGTATGGTCGTCAATAACATTTGCAAAGTTATATGTTGGGTAACCGTCTGTTTTAATTAATATCTGGTCTTGCAGCTCGCTGTTTTCAACAGTAATTTCACCAAATACAGCGTCAATAAATGTTGTACTGCCCTCAAGCGGCATTTTTTGCCTTATAACATAAGGAACACCTTCAGCAAGCAATCTGTCAATTTCCTCCTGTGGCAGGTCACGGCAATGTCTGTCATATCCGCCACCCGGTGTTTCATCGTCCTTAAGGCTGTCCAAACGCTCCTTTGAACAAAAGCAACGGTATGCCTTGCCCTGTTGTATAAGCTGTTCTGCATAAGGCTTGTACATATCAAGTCTTTCACTTTGAACATACGGACCGTATTTGCCAGGCTTATCCGGTCCTTCGTCATGCTGCAAGCCCGCTGTTTTCATTGTATTATAAATAATATCCACCGCACCCTCAACATATCTTTCTCGGTCTGTATCTTCTATTCTAAGCACAAAGTCGCCGCCCTGACTTTTTGCTACTAAATATTCGTATAATGCAGTTCTTAAATTACCAATGTGCATAAACCCTGTTGGACTTGGGGCAAATCTTGTACGAACAGTTTTATTTTCCATTACCGTTTCCTCTTTCTGTTTTTATTACAAATTTACTCTTATTTTGTATTATAACAAAAAACATATTCTTTTTAAAGTGTTAACGGAAATTTTTTGGAATTACCACCATACAATTAATATTAATATAAACCAAAACGGTAAAAGATAGAGCCAAGCTCTGCCTTTTACCGTTTTCTAATTAAATATATGTCAATTAGGAGTTATATTATTTAGTAATGTTTGCTCTTTTTACGAACAGTCACCATTACTAAGCCTGATGCAACTAACAAACCTGCAAGCATTAAGATTGAAGTTGTGTCGCCTGTTGCTACCTTGCCGGTTGTAGTATTTGTACTGTTACCTGTATCTGTAGCAGCACTTGTACTTGTTGCTGCTGTAGGTGCAACAGTTGAAGTTGTCGCCTTGTCTGTAGTAGCTTGTGTGGTTACCTCTGTAGGAACTGTTGCTGTGTCAGTAGGAACCTCTGTAGGCTGCGTTGGAGTTGTATTTGACGGAACTTCTGAAGGATTAGTCTTAGGTTCAGTTTTAGGCTCAGTTGGAACTTCTTCAGAGTAGATTGAAGTATAACCTTCCCTATATAAGCAAGCCAATTCGTCATACATCTTTGAGAACAGTCTTGGGTTAAAGTTGCTAATGCTAAAGCCTGTACCACTTAAATCCATTTTTGCAATTTCAAGGCCCTCAGGGCTTGTACCTCTGTCTGCATACCCCCCTGATTCTGAACCTGTACCGTTAAGGTCAATAGCTGAACCTGTTACAGGGTTAAAGCCGGTAGAACCATCCGCATTATGATATTTTGTAATAATTAAGCTTGTACTGTTAAATATTCCACCTGTCCAGCTACCTGTAGCCTGGTCGTATGTACCGTCAGGGCCAAGCAAATTACAAGTTATTGCAGCCATACCGTCACGGTCTGTATATGAGCCTATTCTTGTTTCTCTGTACCAAGGGTTACCTGTAGTTGCTGTTGGATGTATAAGCATAGTACATCCCATTGCAGCGTAATATCTGCCAAGTTCAGGATAGAAGTGTCCGTCACGGCAAATATCTATACCAATTTTACCCCACTGTGTATCAAACATAAACGGTGTATCACCTGACACAGACCACTTGCTTTCATACCCTGCTCTGTGCATTTTCTGATAAGAATCTATTGTACCATCAGGGAACAGAATAGCTGCTGAATTATAAACCTTTTCAACACCACCGTCTGTCATATCATAAATTGGCTCTTCTTCTTTTTCTGTCATACCAAATATAATATACATACCATATTGTTTAGCATATTTTGACAGATAGTTTGTTGTAGGACCAGGAACAGTTTCTGCCAGTGCAACCTGCATTGCTACACCTTGTTCTTGATAATAAGGGTCGTCTTCAGGCACTTTCCATTCATAACCTGTTAAAACTGTTTCAGGGAATACAAGAATGTCAACACCCTTTTCACCTGCTTCTTTAATATAATTTTCAATAGCTGTCAGGTTTGCTTCCTTGTCGCCCCAAACACCCGGCATATTAACAACCGCTGCCGTTGGGCCGTCTGTAGTGTTGTTGCGATATTTTAAGCTTTCACCTGCATCCATCTTATCGGCAAGCTCCGCATACCATTTAGCATAATATTCAACCAAAAAGTCTTTGTTTGTACAGGTTGACCCGGTTGAAGCTCTTAGTCCTGCTACATTTGTTAACAAACCCTCCTGTCCTGTAACAATATCAGCATTAGTGTTAACATCTGCTGAAGGCTCTGTAACACCTGCATAATATACAGGGCCGTTAAACTGTGCGCCAACAATTACGCTGCCGCCAGGGAAATTATATGTGTAAGAACCGTCGGCCTTAGCAGGACCGTCACCGCCAACCAAGTTAGCACTTAAAATTAAATATCCCTCACGAGATGCATTACTTTCAAGTCTGTTTTTATAGTACCATTCCCATCCCTGGTCATCACGGGTACCGTCGCCATCAACATCTTTATAGCTTCGTGAAGTAGCTGTTGGGTTTACAAGAATATTAGCACCCTTAGCAGCATAATATCTTCCAAGCTCTGGTGTTGCATATGTGTCATAGCAAATGCTTATGCCCATTAATCCGTATTCGCCTGCGTCAATAAGAACAGGTGTTTCACCCGGTGTACACCAGTCGCCCTCAACAGGTGTTATTTTCTGATATGTTGTTACTTCGCCTTCAGGTGAACATACAAAAGCAGAGTTGTAAGCATGGTTGCTGTCACCTTCTATTTTTTCTGTTGCACCGTAGATAATCCACATATCATAATTATCAGAAATATTTGAGAAAATCTGAGATGTCGGACCGTCCTTTTCTTCTGCCAAATTAACTGCTGTTTTATATACTACTGAGTCAGGGTCACTGGAAGAACAGTAGCCTGTTACGCACATTTCAGGGAATACCAAAATTTTTACCCCTGCATCATGTGCGTCATCAATATATTCTTTCATAGATTCAATGTTGGCGTCCTTGTCGCCCCACACTGTTTTAAAGTTTACCACACCTATTTCGCCTGTGGAAAAATCATGTGAAACCTTTGGCTGTTCTACCCTGCCATATGTTGAGAATTCTGTAGCCGATGCACCTGCCGCAGAGGTTACCACAACCATTGTAGATAGAGCTGTTGCTATAACTGCCTTTGAAATCGTACTGCTTTTCATTTTATTCTCTCCTTGTAAAAATGTACAGCCTTTTTTGCGGAAATTAACAACGGAGCTCAACGCCTGTGCACAGGCGTCAAACTCCGTTGTTTGACTAGTTGTTTTCATTTCATTTTAATTTTTAGTTTATTTCATTTCCGCTTTTATTTCCTTACTGCAAAGCTATTATAGCATTACAAAATTTGGGTGTCAATTTTCTAATTTCGCAAATTGGTTAAAAGAATTTTATATTTTATATAATAAACCAGCTTTTAAACTAGGCATAATAAACAAATTCTAATTTAAAGCTTTGAACTATAAAAGCGTAAAAGTGTCACTGCTTCACAACATATAATTACTTATGTGCTGAACTACAAAAATAAATGCACCACCCTTACATTTAACAAGAGTAGTGCATTTATAAAATATTTATACTAAACACCAAATAAACAGTTGACTAAAATTTCTAACATATTTTTGTCAAACAAGAACCTCTTACCAAACAAGCTTATACCTGCCTGATAATCAAGAAACAATATATTATAAAACATACAAAAATGTACCAACAAAATGCTGCTACAAATAGTACTTAGTATTTATATTAGTTCTAATCTTGAATTTCATCGTATGATTCTTGGGAAACTCTATTATCAATATACACATAAGGACGTCTTGGCATTACATTTTCATAAGCAGGACGAATAATTCTGCTGGAATTAGAAAGCTCCTCTACCCTGTGGGCACTCCAGCCTGCAATTCTTGCAACTGCAAACAAAGGTGTAAACAGTTCTTTAGGCAGTTCTAGCATACTGTAAACAAAACCACTGTAAAAATCTACATTGGCACTAACACCCTTATGTATTTTTCTTTTTTCAGAAATAAGCTTTGCAGCAATTTTTTCAACATTACTGTACAGTTTAAATTCTTTTTGTCTGCCCTTTTCGTCAGACAATCTTTCAACAAAGCCTTTAAACACTCTGGCACGAGGGTCACTAACTGAATAAATAGCGTGTCCCATACCATAAATAAGACCGCTGTGGTCAAAAGCCTCTTTGTTAAGAATTTTCTCAAGATAAGCACTTATTTCTTCTTCATCCTCATAGTCTGTAACATTTTTCTTAATATGCTCAAACATATTAACAACCTTAATATTTGCACCGCCGTGTTTTGGTCCCTTTAATGAGCCTAGTGCTGCAGCAATTGCCGAGTAGGTGTCTGTACCGGATGACGTTACTACATGTGTTGTAAATGTTGAGTTATTACCGCCGCCATGCTCTGCATGAAGCACCAATGCCATGTCAAGCAGTTTAGCCTCAAGAGGAGTATAATTGCAGTCAGGACGCAGCATATACAAAATATTTTCGGCTGTAGAAAGCTCAGACTTCGGCGTATGAATAATAAGACTTTGGTTGTCATGATAATATTGATAAGCCTGAAAACCGTAAACCGAAAAAATAGGAAACAATGCAATAAGCTGTAAACACTGACGAAGAACATTCGGTATTGAAGTATCGTCAGCATTGCTGTCGTAAGAGTACATTGTAAGAACGCTTCGTGACATAGCATTCATAATGTCACGGCTTGGCGCCTTCATAATAATATCTCTTACAAATCCTGTTGGCAAGGTGCGGTAATAGTCAAGCATTTTGTAAAAATCAGACAGACTTTCTCTGTCAGGCAGTTCGCCAAACAACAGTAAATATATAACCTCTTCAAAACCAAAGCGATTTTCACTTGTAAATCCCTTTACTATGTCTTCAACATCATAGCCGCGGTAAAACAGTCTGCCGTCTTGCGGAATTCGGGTACCGTCAGGCTTTTCTATAAACGAGAAAACCTCTGAAATTTCAGTAAGACCTGTCAATACACCTTTACCGTTTACATCACGTAAGCCTCTTTTTACATCGTACTTGTTATAAAATTCAGGGTCTATAATATTATTTTGTAAACATTTTTTACTTAACCTGTAAATTTCAGGTGTTATTGTACTGAATTCATAGTTGCCTTCGTTTAAAATAGAATAGCTTTGCATATTACCACTCTCCCTTATTTTTTTAGGATATTTCCCTGCTATGTGGTCATACTAAATTCAAATAGAGCATTGTTTTTTCAAGTTCTGTTTAAAATTAGTACTAATTTAATTCCAATATTATATCATCAACATCTTTTCCCGGAGGTATCATTGGCAAAACATTGGCGTCAGGCGAAATGCAGAAGTCAATTAAAACAGGTGCATTTAGCTTTATTGCCTTTTCAATGGCAGGCTTAATATCTTTTTCTTTTGATACTGAAAATCCCTCTATACCAAATGCTTTTGCAGCTGCTGTAAAATCTGTAGCCCTGTGAGGGTCAGTTTCAGAAAATCTTCTGTCATAAAACAGCTTTTGCCATTGTCTTACCATACCAAGAACAGTATTGTTAAATACCATAATTATTACAGGTATATTGTAGCTTTTTAAAGTTACCATTTCGTTCATATTCATATGAAAGCTTCCGTCACCTGTAATTAAAAATATTTTTCGTTTTGGACACGCCATATAAGCACCTATTGCAGCACCCATACCATACCCCATAGTGCCAAGTCCGCCAGAGGTTAAGAAGGTACGCGGAGCTCTGAATTTACATTCCTGTGCAGCCCACATTTGGTGCTGACCAACATCTGTTACAACAATATCATTGTCAGCTCTCAGATCTTCAAGAGCCTTTAAAATTTCCTGCGGAGTTATGTAATTGCCGTCTTTTACCTCTGTAATGGTTGTATATTTACCAAGCTCGTGCTTCCATTGTTCATGGTTTTGCTGTGTAAGCTTTGACTTTAATGTTATAAGCAAATCTTTTAAGTCGCCTATAAGCCACTGATCAACCTGTACATTTTTGTTAATTTCCTTGTGGTCAATATCTAAGTGAATAATACTTGCATCTGCACCAAATTTTTCTGTGTCACCTGCAACACGGTCAGAAAATCTTGCACCTGCTGCCACTATAAGGTCAGCATTTTTAATAGCCATACCAGTTTCTACAGCACCATGCATACCAAGATTACCTGCAAACAGCGGGTGGTTTGCAGAAATACCACCCATTCCCATTAATGAACAGCATACAGGAGCATCTAAAATTTCTGCGAACTCGGTAAGCTCTGCAGACGCATTACTTGAAATAACACCTCCGCCGGCGTAAATAACAGGCTTTTTGCAGTTTTCCAATAAAGCTATAATTTGGTCAATCTGGTCACTGCATTGTATTTCTGTTTTTTCTAACGACAAAGGTTCACACCTTGTGTACTCTGTTTTCATTGCTGTTATATCCTTAGGTATATCAATAAGTACAGGACCTTTTCTGCTGCTTTGTGCAATTTTAAAAGCCTCTCGAATAGTTGGTGCAAGCTCTTCCATAGAAGAAATCTGAAAGCTCTTTTTCGTTACAGGCTTTACAATTTCTGCAATATCCACCTCTTGAAAGCTTGATTTGCCCAGCAAGGCTCTGCCAACATTACCTGTAATAGCTACCATAGGAATACTATCCATAAACGCTGTAGAAATACCTGTAACAAGATTTGTTGCACCGGGACCCGACGTAGCAATAACCACACCGGTTTTGCCTGTTGCCCTTGCATAACCGTCAGCTGCGTGCGAAGCACCCTGCTCATGAGCTGTCATTATATGCTTGATTTTATCTCTGTATTTATATAAAGCGTCATAAATTTCAAGAACGGCACCGCCCGGGTAACCAAAAACTGTATCAACGCCCTGTTCAAGCAAACATTCTGCAATAATCTCAGAACCCTTTAATTCCATATTAAAACAATCCTTTCACTTAATACTTAATCTAAAATAACTGCAAATAACTATAATTTAGATAAGTATAACACTTCTCAATTTAATCGTATATAACTAACAAGCCATATATTTCCTAGAATTTTTCCCAACCGTAATACGTAAAGGTGGGTCAATATAACTTAAATTTTATACTTTTGTCAAGTATTTGTCAAGGTTACATACAACTTACAATTTTGATGTATAATATATAGAATATGAAAGGCAATTGTTTTACATCGTACATAATATATGAAAGGCAACTGTTTATGGATTTTTTAGAATACAAAATGTCCTTTAGGGCTATTTACTTGTACAGGCTAAGAATTGTAATTATTGCTGTAATTACAGCATTTATTTGCGGCGGATTTATGGTGTTTTCTTTACTATCAGCACTTATTTTCACTGTACTCGCCTTTTCGGTACTAACTGTTTTATTCTTTATATATCCTTCCTTACTTTATAGAAGATATAGCATTAAATTCACAAATGATAAAATTTGCATAACAAAGGGCGTAGTTTTTTTACGCAAATATTATACAAACCTAGCCAATATTAATTATGTAAGTTTGGTTACCACTCCTTTGCAAAAAATTTTTGGTATTTTTTCACTTTGCCTTTACACCAAAAGCGGTCAAATATATTTAAATAATATTGAAAACATTCCAAATAGACTGAAGGGTTTTACAAATGAGTAAAAATCATCTTACTGTAAAACCACATATTTTTACTTTCTACCATATATTTTCTAAGGCATTTTTTTTGCTTATATTTCCGTTTTTACAACAAATTTTTCTATATCCTGAAAGCATATGGCAAAAAGTAATATATACTATTTTTAATGTATTGTTTATTGTAATGCTTATAACCGTAATATGTCTTGAGTACAAGCAGATTAGATATATTCAACACCGACAAATTATCAATTTTGAAAGGGGTCTTTTTCACCACAATAAAATAGTTTTACCCAGTAGAGCGATTACTGTTGTAAGTGTTACACGGTCTATAATTTTATGGTTTGTTCATTGCTGCAGGGTTTATATTGGCAGCAACACCTGCGCTAAAACAAAAAAGCTTGAGCTGTTTACAACAAATAAGGCTTCTAAAAGTATTATAGATTTTACCACCAATAAATCTGCACAACACATAATTTTTAAAAGTCGTTTTTTCACCCCTGCTCTTATGGCTTTAACACAATCAAACGCCCTTGCAGGCATTTTAGCAGTAGCAGTTATATTTAAACGTTTGGGAACACTTTTGGGTGAAGAGCTTGCCGACAGTGTTATAGACAGTATAAATCTTCTGCCAAAGCTGTTGGTAACAGGTTTACCTCCCACACTTGAATATTCGGCGGCAATTGTTTTTGCAGGTTTTATATTCGGTTTAGTAAACCAATTAATAACAAATTTAAACTTTACTTCGTTTTATAACAACCATTTTCTGTTTGTATGTAAAGGATTTATTAAAAAGAGCATACTTTGTGTAAACAAACCTCATATAAATGGTGTGCTTATAAAACAGTCATTGTTAATGTGTATAGCTAAAATGTACACACTATCATTTCTTTATACCGGTTTTAAAGACGATAAAAACAGTGGTGTTTATATTCCTTTAACTTTTGAAGATAAATTAAATAAATATGTGTATGCAGCTATTCCTGTTGAAAAGTGTTTAAGCACCTTAAAGCCTCCAAAAAGCTCAACTAAAAGCTATCTTTACACACCCATAATTTTTCTGAGCATTACATTGCTGTTTTGTTTGAGAATGTATGACAATTTTAAGGTAAGCTTCATATTACGCTTTACAGCACTGGCTCTTATACCTTTTGGCGTACTATGGCTTTGGTTTAGACTGCTTGCGAGCAAGCATTGCAGAGTAACATTTTGTAAAAGCACTGTTAAAATAGGATATTTTAACAAGCTAAACCTAATGCTTGCCGTAGTTTATAAATCATCAATAACAAAGGTTGTTATCAGCAGAAACCCATGGCAACAGCTATTTAATAAGTGTCACTTAATATTATATGTATGCGACAAGAAAAAAATGTCAATTAAGGTAAAGCATCTTAACTTTAACGATGCTGAACAATTTGTTGAAAAGCTTAATTCATACTAAACAATGATAAATGCTGTAACAATTTTTATGACACATTTTGCGTCACACTTCACAACCTGTCCTCGACAAACGTCAGCCTTTGTGCGGTATAACGTTTGTCTGACACAAATTCGTTAGTAAATTTGTGTTAGATTTTTATCAGTGATTAGTATTATAAGCATAATACCGACAAATAAATTATAAACATGAATTAGATTTGAGAAAAATATAACAACTAAAAATAAACAGGGGCAGCCATACCAACATTGATACCACTGCCCCATTGCAAGTTTAGCGTACAACAAATTTTATTTATACGCCTATCTATTCTGTTTTATAAATTACATTTGGTTGCCACAGTTAGGGCAGAACTTAGGTATTTGCCCTTTGTCCGGCTCATAACCGCACTTTGAACATTTCAGCCTTGTCGGCACTGGCTTGCCACACTCACAGCAAAATTTGCCTGTATTTTTAGTGCCGCATTCACAGGTCCAACCCTGTGTGTGTTGTTGCACAGGTTTTGGTTTGCCGCACTGACAACAGAACTTACCCGAGTTGTTGGTACCACACTCACACTTCCAGCTGTCACCGGTACCATTTTGTTGATTTGCACCGACAACTACTTGCTGCTGTGGCGGTTGTGTATAAGCGTTACGCATTGGCTGCTGTTGGGCCTGCTGCTGATAGCCCTGCATAATATTGCCTGACATATTCATACCCATACCCATACCAAGGAAAGAATTCATAGTTCCGTTCGGATTACTGCCTGCAGCTTTCATTCCTTCAGCAATATTTTTAGCCATATATCCTGACTGAACCTGCTGATTTCCAAACATCATTCCTTCTGAACGAGATTTAACAAGCTTTTCAGAATCTTCGTCATATGATACGCTAATAGCAGTTTCAAGAACAACAATACCTCTTAATGCATTCCATGTATCATCAAGAGAGTTTGACATATAGTTTGTCAAATTTTTTGTGTTGCCCTGAATTTGATAAATAGGATAACCGTCTATAGACATTTTACCTAAAGAATCACGCAATGCTGTTAAAAATTCACCGTTAAACTGCTTTTTTAATGATAAAAAATCTACAACACTGTTTGCTATAGCGTCACCCTTCGCAATAACCTCTGTAAAAAATTTAAGCGGGTCAACAATTTTAATTGAATACATACCATGTGCACGAATAAACAGCTCTGCACCATACATAGTATCAAAGTAGTTAAGAGGATTTTCGGTTCCATATGTAATTTCACGAATTTCTTGTAAATTTATGTAGAAAACACGCTGACTTCTTGGTGTAATTCCGCCAAATTTAACTCTATTAAAGGTTTCTTTTACTGTGTCGCCCAAATTTCCTGCAAAAATAGACGGTAATGTTGAATCACTAACCTGATAGTAACCCTCTTCACAAGAAGCCGCTATTACTTTGCCGCCGTCAACCAAAATCATCATTAAACCAGGATATACTTGAATTATAGAACCGTTAGATACGGTGTTGTCACTGCCCCTTACATTATTGTTGCGGTCGCTGTTTTGTCTTACCTTTTGTCCCGGGGCAAAAACTACTGTTTTTCCCATTGTTTCAGGCGGCTCAATAACCTCTAACCACTGGTCGGCTAACGCACCGCCTAAAGCATTTTTTGCAGCCTTAATAATTCCCATTATTATCTTCTCCTCTCCAGTTTCTTGTTATATTATATCTTTAATTATATGTTGTCTAAAAAATAAAATCAATGTTTTAAATACACCTTTGAATTTTTAACCTTAATGAGATTTTTTACCCGAAACCTCTTTTATACTGTTAAAATTCCAAACAAACACATTCTTTTGTTCAATACCTGTTCCGCAGTAGTCACAAAACTTTGCACTTGGATTTTTTATAGGTGCACCGCAGTTTGGACAATTAAGCATATTTGCTCTTGTCAGGTTAACATTATTTTCAAGTGTAATATTCTGAACATAAACAAGCTCTGTTTCATATATAGTTTGCTCTTTTAAATCACTTCTGCCAAATATAATTTTTCCACTGCTGTCAACTATGTAATTATAATTTTCTAAAGCCGTCTGTAAAACTATTTTGCAAACCGCCGAACTTTTTTCATAACGGCAAATTTCTGTACGATGGATAACCACATTTTTATAAAATTCCTGCTGATTATTATTTTTCAGATTATTTATTATGCCGTTAACCTGTAAAACAACATTGTTTGTTATATTCATATTTTTTATTGGAGTTAAAGTTTCAATGGCGTTAAAATAATCCAATAATAAATTTTCAGCCTTTTGTTTAAATTCGTTATAGTTAAAATTAGGGAAATCCTTATTTATCATAGGAAGATACACGCTTGTCATTGCTGAAATAGATTTTGGTGTTTCAGCAATAATTTGCTGTTGCTGTTTTACACCTTCCATAATGCTGTCAGTACCAAAAATATCTCTTGAAGTCCTTTTGGCAAAGCTTTTGACATTAAAGTAAACCGACAGCACAGCTACTATAATTACCAAAATTATAACTAATATAATTATTAATGTAATATTTATACCTTGCAATTAAATCAACCTTTATTATGTTAACATTGATGTTATTATATAATAATTTTTCTTACAATTCAATACGTGCTTTTCTTTAATACTAATATATGCTTAAAAATATATTAAATTTTTCAGTTCAAGGACAATAAACAACAAATAGCCTACACCTTTTTGTAAGTAAGACATCATACTGTACAAAATCTTCAGAAAAAATTCTTACTTTTTAAATTAGGTTTGCACAAAATACTTATAAAATTTCACAAACAGATTTTGTGCCAAACAAATTCCATACCGCAGAAAAGTTGACGCCTTTAGAGGTCAGGGCATGCAGTATAACACAAAATGCGCTGTAAAGATTGTTGCAGCTTTTATTCGTGTTTAGTATTAAATTGTTAAAGATAAAAAGAGAACAGTACGAAACTTACAGTATTACAATTATTGCATGACTAAAGCTGTGGCCGTTCTCTTTTAATTATTTACTTTTTAGAATAAAAGGTAACGGTAATTTTAGTGCCCTCGCCTACAGTACTGTTTACCTTTATTTTTGCATTGTGTATTTCTGCAATATGCTTAACAATTGCCAGCCCTAAACCTGTGCCTCCGGTTTCCTTCGAACGACTTTTGTCAACTCTGTAGAAACGCTCAAATATTCTTTCTCGGTACTTTTTTTCAACACCTATTCCGGTGTCCTCTACAATTAATGCGGGTATTGCATCATCTATTTTTAATGTAATATAAACCATACCGTTTGGCTTGTTATATCTTACGGCATTGTCGCAAAGATTAAACACAAGCTCATAAAGCTGAGTCTCATTACCTATAATTGTAACATCTTCAAGTTCGGTTGCAAAAGTAATATTGTTCTTTTTAGCCGCCATTTCAAGCACCTCTACAGACTCCTCCACTATCTCCTTCAAATTTACCTTTTTAACACCTTCAATTTGGTAAACATTGTCGTCAAGCTTAGACAGACGCATTATGTCGCCAATGAGTGCAATAAGCCTGCCTGCTTCTTTGTGAATTCTGCCTGCAAACATTTGCATATCCTCTGCTTTGGTAACCATCCCATTTTCTATCATTTCAGCATAGCCCGAAATAGACGTTAAAGGCGTTTTTAGCTCGTGTGTAACATTAGCAGTAAACTCTCGGCGCATTTTCTCTGTTTTCTTTTGTGCAGTAACATCAAGCAAAAGGCAAATTATACCAACAACCTCACCACCGGAATATACCGGGTTTACATAAAGCTTTATTATTTTTTTATTAACCTTTATTTCAGCAGTTGTACTTTGTCCTTTAGCTGCTTTATTTACACCGTCAATAAGTGCGTCATTGTCATAAGCCTCAAGAAGATTCTTACCCTCGTTTTTACTGTGTTTGGTTTTTAATAATTTTTTTGCACTGCCGTTTTCAATAAGAATAACCTTATCAACATCAAGCATAATAAATCCTTCACGCATATTAGAAATAAGGGTACTTATTCTGTCACGCTGTTCCTGTAAATCTTCAAATTGTTTTTTTATTTTCTTTTGCTGTTCTGTAATAGTTTTTGCAAAAGGCTTTAGTTCATCATAAACAAATTCTTTACTATTAAATTTCAGCTTATCAAAAGGTTCAACAATCTTTTTTGCCAGTCTGTTTGAAAGTAACAAACTGAACAAAATAACATATATACCCAAAAACAGTACAATAAATATCATCCATATATACAGGCTGAATATATTTCTTACTGTTTTACCCACACGCAGCACATTGCCGTTATCCATTTTTACGGCATAATAGTAAATCATTTGCTGAAGCGATGACGAATAGCGAGAACCCTCACCAGTACCCTTTTTTAGTGCCTGTTGAATTTCAGGTCGATTTATATGATTGTCCATTTCATTTTCTACAAGCTCTGTTCTGCTTTCGTACAATACCGTACCGGTTTTATCCACCACAGTTACCCTGTAGTCGCTAACTCCCTTGGCATCCGGAAAAGGTTTTCTGCTTTCGTTAAGATAATCCGCAAGCATATTACCATAGCTTGAAAGGTCGTTATAGGCCTGCTCTGAAAAGGCAAACCAAAAAGCAAAGCAGCAGCACACAGCTGTAAGCAAAGTAGCTATACCCGCTATTATTACAAAACGTTTTGTTAAAGTGGTTCGCAGTTTCACAATTATTCTCCTACCTTGTAACCTACATGACGTACAGTTTTTATAACACTGCCACATTCACCAAGCTTTTGACGCAGAGTTTTAATATGAGCATCTACCGTACGGCTTTCACCACCGAAGTCATAGCCCCATACCTTTTCAAGCAGCTTTTCTCGGGTTAAAACAATATCTTTGTTAGCCAAAAGATATTTTAGAAGCTCGTACTCTTTATACGTAAGAACACAAGGCTCTCCGTTTGCACTAACCGTGTGTTTAAAATCATCAATCTTAATGCCGTTATATTCAAGTACCGTAAGGTTTTCTTTCCTTTCACATCGCCTTAACAATGCCTTAACCCTTGACACCAGTTCCATTACACCAAAAGGCTTAGATATATAATCGTCTGCACCCATGTCAAGACCCTTAACCTTATCAATTTCAGAGGTTTTTGCAGTTACCATAATTACCGGTACATTCTGCATTTTTTCGTCTGCTCTTATTTTTTTTAAAATAGATAATCCATCTTCATTAGGCAGCATAATGTCAAGCAAAACAAGGCTGGGCGTGTTTTCTGCACATGCCTCATAAAATCCCTTGCTTTCACCAAATGCCTCTACATCATAACCGCTGTTTTTTAAGGCATAGCTCTCAAGTTCTCTAATGTCTATATCATCCTCAACAACATAAATCATCACAAATTTACCTTTCCTTTATGTAGTAAAACAAAAATTCAGCTATGATAATTATATCATAGCCAAACAAAAAATTAATATATATTATGTAAAAAGTATGTAAAAACAAATCTGTTTTTCTATTGAATATCCCCAATAGCCTCATCAATATCACTAATTGTGTCAAGCTGCCCTTTTCTGGTACCTGTAAAGGCATATACAACCCATTGTGCAACATTAACCAAATGGTCGCCTAAACGCTCAAAATATTTTGCTATCATTAAAAGGTCAGGCGCTTCTTCTGCCCCCTTATCTTCTTCCTTTATCATCTTCACAAGCGCTTCCTTTACCCTGTTAAATATATCATCCACACTGTCGTCTTCACAGCAAGCCTCCAACGCTATTTGTACATTACGGTTAATATAGGCATCTATACTTTTTTTCAACATTTCAACAGTAATCTTTCCCATTTTAATAATATCACTTAAAATTCTACTGCTTCTGCTCTCTTTAATCATTACAGAAAGCAATGCAATATCGTTTGCAATATCGCCAATACGCTCCATATCAGTAATCATTTTAAGTGCGGCAGAAACCATATGGAAGTCACCTGCTACAGGCTGTTGGTGCAAAATCACATTAAGGCAAAGGTCCTCTAAACCTCTTTCCATTCGGTTAATGTCAAGCTCTATTTGACTTGACGCTTCAATAAGTTTAGCATCAGGATTTTTTAAGCAAAGAATAGAATTTTCAATGGCGTTTTCAAGCAGCAAGCTCATATCTATAAGATTTTTGTTTATTGCATCTAATTGTGACTGATAATAATCTCTCATTATCCAAACCTCCCCGAAATATATTCCTCTGTTCTTTTATCCTTAGGCATATTGAATATTTTTGCTGTCTGATTATACTCAACAACCTCACCCAGTAAAAAAAACGCTGTTTTGTCAGAAATTCTTGCAGCCTGCTGCATATTGTGGGTAACCATGACAATGGTATATTTATGTTTTAGCTTCATTGCTAAATCTTCAATTTTTGATGTTGAAATAGGGTCAAGTGCAGACGTCGGCTCGTCCATAAGCAAAACCTCTGGTTGTACTGCCAAGGCTCTTGCAATACAAAGCCTTTGCTGCTGACCGCCTGACATACCTAAAGCATTCTTTTTAAGTCTGTCCTTAACCTCATCCCAAATAGCCGCGTCACGCAAAGCTTTTTCAACAATTTCATCAAGCTCACCTTTTTTGCGAATACCATGGGTTCTGGGACCATATGCAATATTGTCATAAATGCTCATAGGAAAAGGGTTAGGCTTTTGAAACACCATACCCACTCTTTTTCTTAAGTTGTTAAGGTCTATGTTGCCATATATATCCTTACCGTCAAGTAGAATTTTACCTGTAATTTTACAGCCCTCTACAAGGTCGTTCATTCTGTTTAAGGATTTTAACAATGTTGATTTACCACATCCTGAAGGTCCTATAAACGCTGTAATTTCTTTTTCTTTTATATTCAAATTAATATTTTTTAACGCTTTAAAATTTCCATAATAAAGCTCCATATTGGAAATTGAAAACTTATCCATTACCTTTCCTCCGTAAAATCAGCCCATTTTCTGAGTCAGCTTTTTAGCTGCAAATGATGAGAGAGCATTAATTATTACTACTAAAATTAACAATACAACTGCAGTACCGTATGCTTGGCTTGTGTGTAACCCCTCTGTTGTACAAATGTACATATGTACCGAAAGTGTTCTTGCAGACATTGTCAGATTTTGCGGATATTGTGCAATGGTACCTGCTGTATAAATAAGTGCAGCCGACTCGCCTACAATTCTGCCTATAGCAAGAATTACACCCGACAATATTCCCGGCACAGCTGTAGGCAATATCACCCTGAATACAGTTCTTAATTTGCCTGCACCCAAACCAAAGCTGCCCTCTCTGAAAGAATCCGGCACAGTTTTCAGTGCCTCTTCTGTAGTACGCATTATAAGCGGCAATATCATAATAGCTAATGTACAGGAACCTGCTATAAGCGAGTTACCCCAACCAAGAGTTGTTACAAAAAATAACATACCAAATAAACCGTAAACTATTGACGGTATGCCCGAAAGGGTTTCGGCTGTCATTCTTACTGCGGTAACCAATTTGTTGCCTCGTTTTGCATACTCTACCAAATAAATAGCTGCGAAAATTCCCAGCGGAACAGCAATTATAAGCGAAATCAGCGTCATTATAACTGTATTTACCAAAGCAGGCATAAGTGAAGCATTGTCTGATGTATATTCAAGTGAAAACAACTCTGGAGTAAGGTTCGGAATACCCTGAACCAAAATGTAAACAATTAAAAAAAGTAAAACACCAACAGTAATTACCGCACACAATATAACCAAACACAATAGCACAAATGATGACGGATGGTTTTTATACTGTAGCATTCGCTGCTTAAGGGAGATTGTGTTAACAGCCTTAATGTTATCTGTAGCAGGCTGATATTTTTTCTTCTTTTCCACTACAGCTTTACCCCCTTATTTTTTATTACCGCAAACAGCATATTTATAATAAGAATAAGCACAAATAATACTACACCTGTTGCAATTAACGCATCACGGTGAAGGTCTGTGGCATAACCCATTTCAAGTACAATATTTGTGGTAAGAGTACGTACACCCGAAAGTATGCTGTCAGGCACAACAGAACTGTTTCCTGCAACAAGAATTACAGCCATTGTTTCACCTACAGCACGGCCAATTCCAAGTACTACACCTGCTAAAATACCTGACTTGGCCGCAGGCACAACTGTACTGAACACACTGCGTTCTTTTGTTGCACCCAATGCCAAGGAACCTTCGTAATATGAATTTGGCACTGCATTTATAGCACTTTCTGACACGCTTATAATTGTAGGCAGAATCATTATTGCCAACAAAATTGACGCCGTTAAAATACCGTAACCGTTGCCGCCAAACAAACCTCTTATAAACGGTACAAGAACTATCATACCAAAAAAACCATATACTACCGACGGAATACCTGCAAGCAGTTCTATTGCCGGTTTTATAATTCTATAAAGCTTTTTATGACAAAATCTTGACAAAAATATTGCAGTCATAATTCCTATTGGCACACCAAGTATAACCGCGCCAACGGTAATATATATGCTGCCAAGTATCATAGGCCAAATACCATAACTGGCAGGTTCATTTGACGGCGCCCACTTTGTACCGAGTAAAAAATCAAACACACCTATTTTTGCCATTGCAGGAACACCGTTTATAAACAAAAACAAGCATATTAATAATACCGCCGCAATAGAAACAAGAGCCGCACACAAGAAAACAACCTGCATTACCTTTTCTTTATATTTACGCATATGTTTTTCCTTTCTTGCAAATGCAGAGCAGTTAATTAAAACTACTCTGCACTATCTTTAATATTTTACTATCATCAACCAAGTTCCCATGTCGTAATATTGCCTGTGTAAATTCCCTTTAACTGGTCAAGTGTAATATCGTCAACTGTATTTTCCTTGTTAATAATTACTGCTATTCCGTCCTGAGCAATTACAGTATTTTTTAAACCTTTTTCAATTTCGCTGTCTTTTAACTCTCTTGAAGCCATACCAATGTCAACTGTACCTTCGGCAGTGGAAGACATACCTGTTGAAGAGTCGCTTGTATTAACCTCTACAGTAACCTTTGTATTAATCTTTTTATAAGCTTCTGCCAGCTTTTCCATTACAGGTGCTACTGAAGACGAACCGCCAACCTTTACTGTACCTTCGCCTTTAGCACCGACAAAGCTTTTTGCATCTTCTACTACCTCAACATAGCCTTCTTCAGCCACTATCTTTTGACCTTCTTTGCTTAGAATATAGTCAATAAAATTCTGTGCTGTTTCGCTTAAATCGTCTTTTGTTGCAATATTAAATGGTCTTGAAATTTTATATGTACCGTCCTTTACAGTTTCAGCCGTAGGTGCAACACCGTCTATTTTTGCTGAAGTTACTGTATTATTTAATGAACCCAAAGAAATGTAGCCAATAGCAGTTTTGTCACCTGCTACACCTGTAAGAACCGCCTGTGTACTGCTTTGAACAATAGCAGAAGGTAGGGTGTTATCTGTTTTTTGCCCGTCTTTTTCTTCCTGAACACCTGTAAGCTCTACAAAAGCTGAACGGGTGCCTGAGCCGTCTTCTCGTGTAATTACTGAAATTGCTGCCGTTTTGTCAAAGCTTGCGTTACCTTTTGCACTTGCCGAGCCTGTATTAGAACCTGAATTGCCGCAGCCTGCGAGTGAAGCCATTGCCATAAGTCCTGCTACTGCTGTAGCTAAAATCTTCTTCGTTTTCATGTTTTAATCTCCTTCAATTAATTTATAGGTTTTTAAGGCAACATAAATTAAAATGTATTATGTTAAATTTGTAGTGTTGTCTTAACCCCGGCTTCATTTTTTATTTGATTATATCGTTTTCTTTCCGGGTACATTTAGGAGTATAAAATCCTATTGTAAAATCTATAAGATTATTTTAGTAAACCTTTAGTAAAAATAAGTAAAACATTTGTAAAATTAAGCAATATGCTTTGCAGTAATAATACAGCAATAATAATACAGCTGTATTTACAGGGGTATACTAATTAATATGGCAGAAAATCAAAAACTAACACCAATTTTAATTTTATTCCGTACAAATTATAACGGTACGATGTAATTCTGAGCAAAAACAAGCACTGTACTTAACGTAAAATAATAACTAAAAATAATATAAAAAATCTTGTTAATTTTGCTGTTGTACATTCTAGGTGTTACTTGCAACAAATAGTCTTTTATGATAAAATTATCATTATATTATGTATTGTAAATTTTTAGAAATATTTAAAGGAGTTACCAAACTATGTGTGGTATTTGTGGTTTTACAGGAGAGGTCGTAAGTCGTGACGACACCATTGAAAGAATGACCAAGGTTATTACCCACCGCGGTCCTGACAGCAATGGCTTTTACAAAGAACCTGACAATAAAATAACAATGGGTTTCAGACGACTAAGCATTATTGACCTTGATGCAGGTCATCAACCTATATATAATGAAGATAAATCAATGGTACTTACATTTAACGGTGAAATTTATAACTACCAAAGTTTGCGCAAAGAGCTTATTGAGCTTGGTCACGAGTTCTATACCGAATCTGACTCAGAGGTGCTTATTCACGGCTTTGAGCAATGGCAGGAGAAGCTGTTGGACAAGCTAAGAGGTATGTTTGGCTTTGCCATTTATAACTTGAAGGATGACTCACTATTTATTGCACGTGACTTTTTTGGAATTAAGCCTATGCACTATGCACAGGTTGGAAATAACTTTGTATATGGTTCTGAAATTAAAAGTATTCTTGAGTTCCCGGGTTTTGAAAAAAAGTTTAATTACAGAACTCTTGACAATTACCTTTCGTTTCAATATGCCGTACCGCCTGAAACATTTTTTGAGGGCGTTTATTGTTTACTGCCGGGACATTACCTGTGGTATAAAAACGGTAAGGTAAGTACCACACGCTACTGGGAAGCTAAATTTGAACCTGACGAAACATTGACAGAAGAGCAAGCTGTTGACGAAATTGAAAAAGTATTTGAAAACTCCGTAAATGCACATAAAATCAGTGATGTTGAGGTTGGCTGCTTCTTGTCCAGCGGTGTTGATTCAAGTTATGTTTCAACATATTTTGCAGACCAAAAAACTTTTACAGTAGGTTTTGACTTTGGTGAAAAATATAATGAAATCAGTTGGGCACAGCGTTTATCTAAAAAAATTGGAGTTGACCACCACTACAAGCTTATTAAGTCGGAAGAATTTTGGGGCAGTATTAAAAAAGTACAGTATCATATGGACCAGCCCTTGGCTGACCCTTCTTGTATAGCACTTTACTTTGTTTCAAAAATTGCAAGCGAGCATGTAAAGGTTGTACTTTCGGGCGAAGGTGCAGATGAACTGTTTGGAGGTTATACAGTATATAACGATCCTCGCGTATTTAAAACCTACCAAAAAATTGTTCCTTACAGCTTAAGAAAAGGCATTTGCAATCTTATGAAAAAACTGCCTGATATTAAAGGCCGTGACTATTTAATAAGAGCAACCCATCCGCTTGAGGACAGATTTATCGGTAATGCCTTTATGTATGACCTTGACGAGAAAAAGAAAATTTTAAAAGACCCATCAATAGCGACTCGTCCACAGGACAAATGCAAACCATATTACAGCAGAGTACCTGAATATGACGATGTAACAAAAATGCAGTATCTTGACATTAATATGTGGATGGTAGGCGATATTCTTCTTAAAGCGGACAGAATGAGTATGGCCAACTCTCTTGAACTAAGAGTACCTTTCCTTGACAAAGAAGTATTTAAGGTTGCGTCAAAAATTCCTACACGTTTAAGAGTAAACAAGAAAAACACCAAATATGCTATGCGTCAGGCAGCTCTTCGTCATTTACCGCCTGAAACAGCAGAAAAGAAAAAGCTTGGCTTCCCTGTTCCAACCAGAGTGTGGCTAAGAGACGAGCGTTATTACAATGTAGTTAAAGATATGTTCAATTCTGAAACAGCTAAAAAATTCTTTAATTCTGACATGCTTATTGAATTTCTTGACGAGCATTACAGCGGTAAAGAGGACAACAGCCGTAAAGTTTGGACAATATATATTTTCTTGGTATGGTACGAAATCTATTTTGAGAATAAATATAATCCTGAAAAGGGAGAATAATTTAATATTCTAATAATAACAGAGCAGTTGCTACAATACAAGCAACTGCTCTGCTGTTATACAAAGAGCTTTTCTATAAGCTTCTATTAAGCAAGTCTGATTATCACTACTTAAGAATACCAATGTACAGCAATTAAAATGCTTTTCACCCATAAATACTGCTAAATCACAAAGCTTTTATTAATTTTGAAAATCAATGTTAATATAAAAATAAAAGGTGAGAGAAATTTGTAAAATATTCGTCTAATAAGTGAAAGACAATGTTTCAGAAAAAGGAGGTGATGCTCTTTTGAACACCTATTCAAAGATTATGGCCTTCCGTGTGAAGAATTAACTGAAATTAACGGTATTTCAGTTAAAATATTTGGACATAATCAAAACACATATATTGCCCAATTCACTTACCAATAATGTATATTATGATATTGAAACTACCAATATCAATTTGAATGGTTTAGTGTCAATTATTTTAACTATTGTAACTTAATCTAAAAACAACTACAAAATGTAAAAAAACATAAATATACTTACAAAATTACAGGTGAAATATTTTCTTGTGTCTTACATAGAGAATATTTCACCGAATTTTATTTTTTGAATACAAAATACCATTAATTAAAAACAATACCAATACTAAGTCGTATTTAAGATTTCTAGTCATAACACCCTAATAAACCAAAACAGGCATAAACCCAATTTACAGATTTGTGCCTGTTTTTAGATTTTAAGAAATCAATTATGAAATCTACTAAATATTTAAGTGCAATTTATTCAATGATTTCTTAATTATTCATTTGTCTTAGCGGAATTTTTTATTTCTTATTTTATAAGTTCCGAAAAACACACCCCAAGCCACAAACAAAGCAAAAGCAAAAATAATCATTGGAAGATTATTATCATTGACGCCGGTCAATGGCAACTGTGGAATTTTAGAGTTTTTAATTGTGTAAGTAATATCGTAGTAGATATTATCTTCAGAATTTTCGTCATTACCATGAACATAAGCATCGTTGTCACCAGTTTCAATATAGTAAGGCAACGAGAATTCAAGACTTGAAGCAAGCAGATTATAGCCTTCTGCTGTTTCTACTTCGGTGAGTTTATACTCTGCTATAGGCAGATTAGTAAATACAATGTCACCATTACTGTCGGTTTTTACATTCTCAGGTTCAATAATTCCCTCAGCGGTGCCATCACCTGTAAATTCGAAAACATCACCGTTTTTAATAAAACTTACAACCTGATAATTCTCTTGTTCATCACCACGGTATTCAAGTTTAAATACAACACTTTCCAATGGCTGATTGCTGTCGGAATCAACTTTGTGTATTCTCAATGTGCATTTCTTATTTTTAACATCTACATTTGTTAATCCAAGATTTTGGAATCGCCTTGAAAAATAATATCCTTTGACAGTACCATAGTCGTAATCCATATTATTATACGTACTGATGATTTCTGCTGTTGGCAAGTTTTCATCTATTTCATAAATTTTATTCGTTGCATCACTGACCTCATGTGCAATATTTCGTGATTTGTTTTTATCGTTAACCTTTGCTTTTGAAAGAACTCTTGATAAATTAAGACTGTTAAAGTCAGTGATTGGAGTATCTGTATTAGTAGATGAAGCAACCTTAGAATATTTAATCGTCGCAGTACCAACATCAGGAGCAGAGAACTGAAGCTTATAATCATCTCCACTTAATGCAATACCTGAAAATTCATAAAAACCGTCTTCGTCAGTAGTTACAGAGCCTATAATATCTTCGTTACTTTTCCTCATAAGGGTAACCTTTACATTATGAATAGGAGGCTCATTTTTATCAAATATACCGTTGACATTATTATCAAACCAAGCATACCCGCTTAAACCTCTGCTTACAGTAACAGCAGTCGCCGGGCCACTGTATCCGTAAATTCCTTTTTGAGATTCTTTATCAGTTGCCGAGAAAAAGGCATTATTAACATAACACTCCTGAATAGACGGGTCGGTTACTTCGACTGTGTAGGTTATTGTTATTTCACTTATACCGGCATTTATCTGAACGCCTGTTACTGCAATTGCGGTTACATCACCCACGTTAGGGGAAGAATTGTTGGCAGTTTGAGTCCATTTGCCATCAGTTAAATCTATCTTATTTGCTGCAGTTGCATCCGGATATGACTGAGCGTCCTTAATATTATTTCCTATATTTTGATCTGTTGTGTAGTAGGCAGAAAGATTATTTACAGCAACCTGTTTGCTTGAATCTTTACTGCTTACAGTTTTTGCAGTAACGTCAACACTTTTTAATTTGAATTTAGTATCATCACCCATTGTAGATTTGCTAAATCCATTTTCATTTGTAACGTCATATCTTATATCATCATTAAACGGTAATGCATCAAAAATTTTAAAATCACCCTCAACGCCGTTTTTATAGGTAACACTGTACTGTATAGTTTTATCTGCTTCTGTACCGTCCTTCTCAATATAGTGCTTATTCACCGTTTTTTCAATTTCACCAAAATCAGGGCTAATATATACTTTCTTTGAATCAGTAAGGAAACGTCCGTCTGACAACGACCAGTAGTATGTTACATAATATATACCCTCGTCATTGATGTTAAAAGGCTTTTGACCGGTCCATTTTAAATAGTTGGTGTGGTATTCAGTTGTAGAGTCATCTGAACTGTCCATAAACACCTTTGGATATGAATATTTTTTACCATCGTCCTCCAACGTACCGTTCTCATCTTCAACCTTCTTATAAATCTTTACGATTGTCTTTGCATAAGTATTTTCGGTTTTATAAGAGCTGCCTATTAGCGACTGATCTACAAGCTCATCAACAATCAATCCCTTATTTTGACTTGGTGTTGTATCGGTATAATTACCGCTTTGTGTAAATGCCGATGTCATTAAGAAATAGTCATTAGCATATTTAGAGTTAAGAACATTCGGTCGCAGCTTGGATGCATCATACGCCACCTTATTCTGCTTGGAATAGTTGCCATAATAACCAAGACCGTTTCTGTCAGTAATTGCATAACCTGCGGTCAACGCAAAATTATAAGACTGAAAAATTGTCTTATTACCGTTAGCATCTTCCAAACCAGAAAATCTTATACCGCTGCCGTTATCATTCAGAGAATTTTTACGATAAGTAACAACATTGTGTATATTTTCTTGATTCACATCACTTTTGGCTTGTAAAACTTTAATGTCCGCTTCGTTTCCTGCTTCAAGAAAAGCCGTAGGTATCAGGCGAAGGCTACGAGTTCCTGTCACCGTACTGCCTGTTGCCGTATTCTTTACAGATGAAACCGTCAACCATTGCTTACCGGGCATAAAGTGCTTGCAACTGTATTCGGTAATTGTTTTGCCGTTTGCATCATTAATAGAATTTGTTTCTAATTTTATAATTTGTCCTTCAAAATCACCGTGAATATCATTACTTTCTACATTGTAGTCAATACCAAACGAAACTTTATTAAAAAAGTTACTTTCGCCGTTTTTAGCATTATTATTATCCCAGCTTATAGATTCACCGGAAGTAAATTTAAAATCAGTTGTAATATCACGTACAGTATCATATACAGTTGTAGGAGCTATGAAACGATCATCAGAAACAAGCCTTTTATCGCCGGCAATATACCAATTAAATTTACTTTCATCAATTTGAGCATTACACTCCGCAGGATTTGTTATTACCGTGATTTTATGCGTTTGCGGGTTGAAAATTACAGTAACGCTACACTCGCTTACTTTACCTGACGCAAGTGTAATAGAATAGTTACCGCCGTTGCTGTTGCCATAGCTGATACCAGAATCCCATGTACCGTTTGCAACAACCTTAAACCCCACACTCTTCATTGTAGATGACACAGGAACATTCTTAAATGTTACAGATAAATTTCCTTTGGAATCAGCAGTCATTTTGCCTTTTTCGGCAGCTGCAGCCTGATCTGAATTGTTTTCTCCAAGCCAATTATATCCTGTCAGCCCCTCGTCGCCTACAACCGAATAAAAATCAATTTTAGGCTCTTTAATGTATTCAGATACATCTTTGCCGTTTGAATCATATAAATGATATTCTGTACCTTTAATTTTAGGATAATAAACGATTTCCAGTTTATATTTTTTTCCGGTTTCGCCGCCAATGCTGATAACATTGTTTTCGCTCTTATTATCCTCCCCGTATTTAACAACTTTAAATACGTAGTTTGTATCTGTTTTACCGGGTAAATTATCATATGTTTTTACAAATGTACCTGTACGCTCATCAAATGTCATTTCATTTGCTGTGCTTTGTATATTCCAGTTCTCTCCTGTTAAGCTAGCTGTACCCGAAACAACATAACGTTCTATTACAAGTGCGTCAGCAGGAGAAGTTTGAACAGTAATTCGTTTATCATTACTATTAAACTTAATTGTAACATTTGATTGTTTACTTATGGTAAAATCATAGTTTCCGCTTCCGTCATATGCACCATAATCAATGCCTGAGTCAAAATCGCAGTTGGCAACAACCTTAAAGCTGTGGTCTCCTGCCGAAACATCATTAAATGTTATTGAATATGTACCGTTTCCGTCTGAGGTCATCAACCCGGCATCCGGTACTTTTGTACCGCTTGCATCTTTACCCCAGTTATTTCCGGTTAAACTTTCTGTACCCAAAACACCATAACTGCTAACCTGAGGGTCGGGGTCAATCAGACTTGAATCGGTTATACATTCAACTTTTGCTTCCCTAGTAGTGGAATCATATGTAAATTTAAGGTTAATTTCTTCAATGCTGCCGTCTGCGGGCTCATTAATATGGAAAAAGTTGTTTGGACCTGCGTCAATAGCATTCTCAATAACCTTGTAACCGTATGTTTTATTAAAATTAGATTTTCCGTCATCATTAGTTTTATTGACCGTAAATGTCTTTTCATATACGCCATCTCCGTCAGCATCCTCCATTTTGCCGACTTCTGCGGCTTCTTTGCTGTCAAGCCACTCATGTCCGGTAATAGCCTTAGGGGCAATAAGCGAAAAACCATTAAAGTCAATTGGTTCACTTTTGGTTTTTATTTCTGTAAGAGCATCTTCAGGATCAGTTGAAACGGTTGTAAGATGAGTTTCTTCATCAAAAACAAATCTGACCTTACAGTCATTAGAAACAGTAAAGCTCATATTATTGTTTTCTCCACCGTCTTCACCGTCCAAGCCATAAGAATGAGCCCAACTATGATCTTTTGCAATTTTGAACTCATATTTACCGGCAGTAATATCGGCTGTCAACACATATTGACTGTCACCCACAAGATGCATATCAAACTTTTTATATCCCGGGTCCCAATTCGCCTCGGAAGCTATATTTCCAAAACCACCAACAACTGTCCATACATTTTGAGTAGTTTCGTGTTTACCAAGCTCCTGTTGACCAATCTTTGAACCATCATTCTTATTATAAAATTCAGCCCAAATCTTGTAATTAGTGTTTTCACCCAGTTCACTTACACTTCCGGTATAATCAAACTTAATCTTGACATCACAGTCTTGACTTACTATCAATTCACAATTGGCACCGTTGAATTTCTCCTTACCGAAGTTATAAACCCAAGATGCTCCTTCTTGTACCTTTAATTGATATTGACCAGCTGTAAGATTTTTATATTCTTTTTGCCAGAAATATCCGTCATCATCGCTCGACCATTTTTCATTATCATCTGCATACGCTGTCTTTTCGAACTTGTTTACAGGAAGACCCGGGGTAAAGTCTTGTGTTTCATTATTAAGCGAACCTGTATCCATATTCATTGTAGAATCCCAATGATTTAGTAAAACTGTTGAAACAGACGCCTGAGAATATTTTTTGACAATTTCAGTCTTTTCTGCAAGCTGTTCATCTATGCGTGCCCTTGTAGTTTCATCGGCATATAAGCCATAGCAAGCCTTTTTAAAGTTTTCTTCTACATTATCGTCAAAGACTTTCAGCATAGGGTATTGGTCATCAGCTACGTTATTTTTCCAAGCGTTGTTATCGTCCATATCTACGGTATCAGCAAGACCCTGCACTTTTTTCTTGTCTGAATGCTGAGTATAAACACCCGTTACACCAGGTATTTGAGAAACTTCAACTGGATTGCCGCTACCATCTTTCAAGGAGGTAAATTGATTTGATTTTCCGCAGGCACGCTCACGCATGGCTGTGGTCTGCATATCGTAGTAGCAGTTTATATATGTACCGTTAAAATTACTGCTATGAAACCAACCTAAACCACCTCTTCCATAGTATCCCGTTAAGCCAAGAAATCCTCCCAATTGATTTCCACTTGCCGTTACGCTTGTGTCAGTAAGAATATTTCCCACTTCACCTGCAGCATAGCAATTTATGTATACAGCACCAGGATTTGCTTTCTTTTTACCTGTACCTGTATATTTATTTATCTGATCTCCATTTTCATCTTTAATCACAGCTTCCTGAGCAGCGGTATTTTCATGTCCTACAAATCCGCCAAGCTCACTACCTGCATAATCCATACCTGTCATAGCAGTAGTATAACAGTTTTTGAACACAGGTGCACCATATCTTGAATCCGTCTCTGCGTCCAAAAAACCCACAAATCCGCCAATTTTTTGATATCCTTCAATACTTCCTGACGCATAGCAGTTTTCAAAGTATATTTCAACCTGTTGATTTCCGCCATCATCATATAATCCAACAATACCGGAATCCGGAGTTACTACTCTGCCAAAGAATGCTCCCGTCTTTGTTCTGCCATATACTGTATTATTGGTAAAAGAATTTCTGCAAATCAGCTTACCACCGCAGGAAAGCAAGCCACCTGAGTCACCATCTACACCAAGGCTGAACAGTGTACAGTCAACAGAATAGCAGTTTTCAACAATCTCCGGGTATGTAACAGTCTCATTAAACATCCATGCCTCCGGAGATTTAGGAAAAGGAGCATCATATTTAACTCTGTATTTTGTACCCGTATTATGCTGGCATCCGGTAAGACCTCCGGAATGGTCAGTACCGAAAACGATACAGTTCTGTGAAGAGCAGTTTCTTATAAATATGTCAGCTGTTGTTGCCTCATTTCTTCCCAATAGTGTTCCTGTTTGAGGTCCGTTTGAGTATACAAATGAATCTTTAATATTTACATTTTCCATGTATAAGCGACTATTCTTAAAATTACATGAAGCAACTATTGAGCCTGCTGCTTGTTCATGTGAAAAAGAAAGGCAATTTGAGAAATTTAGATTTTTTATAATTTTACGACAAGTATTGTCCTGAAACTGACCAAAGAAGCTCGGTCCTGCATAGCCAGATCTTCCTGATTGTTTGTCAGTTCTCATATTATAAATTGTGTGACCGTTTCCCTCGAAGTAAAAAGCACCTGAAGTAGCATACGACCATTTTGATGAATCCCAAATTCTTGCACTGTTCTCTCCGCCCAAATCTATATCGGCAAGGAGATTTATTTTTGTATAACTATTAATTCCTTTATTATGGACCATAACTGCCACAAGCTCTTGGGCATTTTTGACATCATATACTGTGTATTCAACAAGTTTCTCAGGTGCCGTTATTGTTGTTCCATTAACGCCGTTTTCAACAGTGTCACTTTCATATGTGATTGATTCAATGCGAGAAGCTGGAAGGTTACTGTTACTGGAACCATTTACGGGATATACTCCGTTCCACTTATCTGTTTCGTATATATTGGTTTTTGCCCAGTTAAAGTATGGGTTATTATCTTTAAGTGTAACTTTGCTTGCATCAGGAATCGAAACCTGATCAGTCCTATATGCTATTACGCCATCAAAAGGGGGATTAATAGGCACTACCGTACTTTCATATTCATTAAATGTACTTTCCAGAATGCTATTCCACTTGTCTTTCTGAAAGTAAATCAAGCTTCCATACCCTGTTTGACTTGTATTGTCAGGATTAGTTGGGGTAAGTGCATCGACAGTCAAACTTATATTAGGCAGAGCTGTCATAAGCACCGTCAAAGCCAGTACCACAGACATTGAATTTAAGACTAATTTTTTTGTATGTATTTTCTTTTTCATATTTCTGCCTCCAATTATGTTAAGAAATAATAAAGACGGTTTTGCAGTACCGAGTAAAAAATTGAACTTATTTTTTATATTTCTTATTTCTTAAAAGAAAAATTGCAAGAATAATAAGAATTAAGGGGATTATAATATACAATATATTTTCAAAAACAATAAACATTTGTGAACTGTTTTTAATTTCATTTTTAATAGATTCATCTGATGAAATATCAGTTTTTTCTTGAGTATTATTCGGGTTTGAACCATTAGCCTGAATCCGCTCGCAATATACAACATAGCGCTGATAATTGTGCGGATATGGGTGACAGGTTATAAGAGTAACCATATCTCTTCCCTTTTGAATTAATATCTTGTCAATATCGTCAGGACTGATAACATCAATTTTACAAACCTTATAGGTCAAAGTTTCCCATAAGTTGTCAATATATACCTTATCTCCTATATCAAGATTTTCTATATCAAGAAAAAATTTTCCGCCTGATGAACCTCTGTGACCCGCAATAACGCAGTTTGTGTTAATGCCGCCAATTGGCATAGATGTCTGCCCCAGTTGCGTTGCACCCTTTGCCATGTTGCTCCATGTTGCTCCAAGATAAACAGGTAAATCAACATTCATTTTCGGAATATGAATTTCAGCAACAGCTGCATCGCAAACACCATACTTTGAAAGGTCAAATCCTGCCTGCTCATATGACCATGCATCTTTAAGACCACTCTGTTTGGTTTTGAATATATCTTCGTTATATTTTTGCATATCTTTATACAAAGAATTAAAATTATATATACTGCTTTGCTTGTCAGTATCCAGTTGTGATTCTGGACTGTTATCTTCAGACATTGCTTTTTTTTGCAGGTAATGAAAATTCTCAAGTGCCGTTTCTGTATTTTTATCTACTGTATACCCATTTATGAAGGGGTAGCAAAAAACAAGCACACCTGTTAAAAATATTAATCCTGAAAAAATGTAACCAAACACTTTAAGTATCTTTTTTGTCATTCTTCTGTCTCTTTCTGCACATATATAAAATAAACTTAATTAAACCAAACAGTGCCAATATTGACGCCATAACCAATGCCCCAAGAATGATAGCATTGAGATATTCGGAATTCCATGTGCTGTTGGTGCTGCGTCCAATATCACTCTCTATTGCCTCATCATATGGTATTCTTGTTCCTCTAACAAGAAGTCGATGTGTATTTATACCAAAAGGTGTACAGGTAACAAGAGTAACATAATCCTGCTTTGGGTCAATTTGAAGCTTTTCGGTATTTTCAGGCAGCACGGTGTTTATTTCGTCAACCTGATAAGCAAGAGTATCGCCAAGAATATGTATAAAGAACACATCTCCTTCTTTAAGAGATGCAACGTCCGAAAACAGTTTTTTAGACGAAAGACCCGTATGACCCGTAAGCACTGCATGAGTTCCGATTCCGCCAACAGGCAGTGATGATGATGAAAGATGTCCCGCACCATTTTGCAGGGCCTCCTCTTCTGTTCCGTGGAAAATTGGAAGATTCATGTTTATGCAAGGAATTTCTATCGTTGCCATTACCAAAGAATCACCTATACTCAAAAGTGAATTGTAGTCATCTTTTACTTTTTCAACTTTGGCAAATGGATCGCCTATATCAGTATTTCCAATAAGGGATTCGTTATATTTTTTCGCTGCTGCAAGCATATCTGCATATTCATCGTTAGTCAAACTATCTGCGACATTAAGGTAGTTTAATACCTCGCTTTTTGAATTTAAACTGTTCAAATAGCTGCCTACAAAAGGATAACCGACCAGTGCAAGACTTATTAGCACCAAAACGATTCCCAAAATTAATAACAGCACTTTTTTCAATGTATATCATTTCCTTACATACTAATACCGAAGTAAATTTAAATCAACATTTCTGTATTTACACAAAGTTGGGACTTTTTGAGCGGATTTTATACGGGACAAAAGGTTATGCATTCCTGCACAAAATCCGCCGGAAAAACCTCAACTTAACCTTTTTAAATTAAGTCATGATTTATTATCAGAACATATTTCATTTTCTCTCATTTTTCGACGTTTTTTCAAAATAATTCTAACTGTATAAAATGCAATTATTATAATTGCAAAAATTATACTTCCTAATAAGAGTGCCTTTTTATACTCCCTCATCCATGTGCTTTCACTTTCTCTTGTCTCAACTGCGGGAATATCCTGTGCATCATATGGAATTCTTACTCCTCGCACAAGCAGTCTGTGACTGTTGATTCCATATGGCGTACAGGTAACAAGTGTCACATAATCTTGGTTGGCGACAATTCGCAAATCGTCTGTTTCTTCAGGTTCAACAATTTTAATGCTGTCAACCCTATAGGCAAGAATCTCATCAAGACAATTAATATAAAAAACATCATCAATTTTCAGCAAGTTTAAATCAGTAAACAGTCTGGCAGATGAAAGCCCTGTGTGTCCCGTTATTACGGCATGAGTGCCTTTTCCACCAATAGGGAGCGAAGTTTTTTTAAGATGCCCTGCCCCTTTTTTCAGCACTTCATCACTTGTACCATGATAGATTGGAAGATTAACGTTGATAACAGGAATTTGAATAGTCGCCATAATAGAATTACCAGAAAAATTGAGCAAGCTTTCGTATTCGACGTCTGTTTCAGTATTTGCATTGGGATCAAAGGGATCGGTAAGAGCAACCGTTCCAAACAAATTTTTGTTATACGCCTCTGCCTCACTTCGGGCAATCAAAATTTCTTTATTGTCCAAGTTATGCACATCTTCTTTATGTGCTTCTATCTCGCTACTTTGATTAAACCCCATAAGATAGTTGCTTATGAATGGGTAACAAAGCAAAAGTGCGCTTATTAAAAACAAGATGATACCGACAATACGCAGTAAAATAGATTTCAACGCTTAAACCTCTCAACATTTTTCTGAAAATATATTCCAATAAAAATCCTTACAGGGAAGCAAGCTTTTATTTGTTTCCCTGTAATACACGTTTGAATATTTTTTAGATGTACTAGCCCCAAAATAAATTCTCAATTAATAATTAATAAATTATTATTTTTCTGATACTCTCTTTCTCTTGCGAAGATATGAGAAAAAGATAATTGCAACTGCCATTACAATACCACCTGCGATTGTAAACATCCAAAGTCCAAGACCACCGGTAAGAGGAAGATTAAACTGATTCTTAGAGTTGTTTACAACAAATGGGATTATACCGGACTTAGCACCCTCGGCAGACTCAGATTTCAAAGTCTGACCACCAACAACCTCAGCAATAACATCACTTGAGGCATTACCTGTTGTTGTTTTTGTTTCGGCATAATAAACAACTTTAATGCTGTTTGCAGTGCTTACATAATTGCTCAAATCAACATCAGAAATTTCTATATATTCAGTTCCGCTAAGAGTATAATATGTAACATCTGATTTAAAATCTTCTGCATCATAAGCTATAAAAGGATGATATTCAATTGTCGTTGTTGTGGTTTGAACATCATTAACCTGAATTGCTACTGTTTGAGCAAGAACTGAATATCCTTCAACAGTAGTAAGCTCTGTTACATAATATGTTTTGTTGTCCAGCCCCTTAACATTAAGGTTACCGTTTACGCCAACAGCAAGAACAGTTGTAAGTTCTGATGTATTAGCTACGCCTGTTGCATAAACAGTATTACCTGTTTTGTTACCGTTTTCGTTAATTTCATCTACAACAGCATAATTCTTACCGTTTTCTTCACGTATTTTGCCTTCCCAAAGAGTATATTCACCATCGCCTGTTTTTAGGAAAGAATAAACCTTGCTTCCCTCTTCTTTTCCGTTTGCAATTTCAAATGTTACCTTTGTTGCATCAACCTCTGCATCAGCAGCACTCTGGCTGTTAAATGTCTTTGTAAGGTTTAGCTGATAGATATAAACTGTTGATGTGTCAGTTGAAGATGTGTATTCATCTGTATTGGTATTACTATAATCGCCATAAAATGTTGAAGGGTTATTGGCTACAGATATTTTAGCAATATTGCTATTACCGGTTGTTACAACAGCCTTATCGTTGATAACAACATTATAAGAAAATGTAATTTTATTACCTTGATAATTATCAAGTGAATCCCACTTAACAATAACCTTAAGCTTATTGATTGCAGAATCAAAGTTAACATAGTAGTCACCTGTACCACTCCATGTTACTTTGCCATTAGCGTAGGTTGCATTAGTATCCGGTGTAAGCGCTATATCCGGTGAACCGGCTACTTTAATTGAAAGATTCTCGGCATAAGTTAAACCGTTGCTCAATGTATCTTCAAATACAAATGGAAGAACATCATAAACTTCTTGAGTTACAATTGTTCTATCTTGAGTAAGATTTACTGTTGTGTCCCTGTAAGACTTACCATAGTTAGGTACAAGACCCTCTACATTATATGTAACAGTGTCGCCTACAGCAAAAGAATCTGCATCCGTTTTGCCGTCATTGTTAACAATTTGTTTGTCAACTGTGCCATTATAAGGTTCATCCTTTGGGTAAGCATTTACACTATAATTCCAACCATCTTCGTTATTTTCCCAATACGGAACAGATACGAGGAACGAAGCCGTTGTAGCGATAAAACCATTAGGTACCTTTGTCTCAACAACAAGATATACACCAAGGTTTAAGTTACTTGCTGTTGCAGAACCGTTATTGTCTGTTGTAATATTCGCTGCCGGACTAACATTATTTGAGTTAATGTATGCCTGGAATACTGCAACAAGGTTTTCAAGATCTGTGGTTGTGCCGTAAGAAGCATAGCCGTCATCACCTGCAACACTATCATCACCTTTTGTTACAACAATGCTGTCAATAATATTGTCAAGGTCAAGCTTTTCACTTTCAGTCACATTGCTGTTAAAAGCATTAACAGCAGCTTTTGCAAGTTCTGTCAGCTTATAACCTGAATTATCATAAGTTAAAATCTGATAGAATGAAAAGCCTGCGTCCTTAACCGGTTTACCGGAGGTAACTCCGTTATCATTGCTGGTTGTTGTTTTTGAGTCATACTTGTGCAGTGTGACAGAACCCTTTTGTTCGGCGTCTATCGCCGTGGAAGTTGGTGCGGCACTCGCAGAAATGCCACATAGCAGCATTGAAACAAGAAGCATTGCTACTGTTAAAATTGATGCAAATTTTTTCATAGTTATTATCCTCCATTATTTATAATTTATCAGGAAATTCGCTAACCTGAGTAATACAAATTTAGTGTTAACTTTTCTTTATAAATGTCATTAAATCTTTTTATAATTTTTGATTTATAACAGAACAAAAACATTTTACAAAAATAATATTTTACTTAAAACAAGCAAACACAAAACCTTAATATAAAAAATACCCACTTTTCATATTATAAAATGAACTCACTTAATAATTACAGCATAAGTATAACACCTGTTGATTATTATGTCAATATATAATAAAATATTCTATTAATATAAATTTATTTTAGATGTATTATCCAAACAGCTAGTAATTACGTTTCTTCTCCTTACCTAAATTGTCATTTGCTTTCCTTGACAGTTTTATAATAGATTTGTTCAATAACATAAATTTAAAAAATGAATACGATTTATTAGCATATCTATTAATTTTGTTTCTGTAGTAAAAGATTAAGCTTTCTTCTTTTGACCAACGTATCTTTTCGGTTTCGCATATTGCACTTTCGGAAACATCACAGTAAAAAGCCATGTTTTCTGCCGTATGGTATTCACTATAATATCCAAACATTATAATTTATTAAAAAATACTGAGCTAAGAAGCATAATCTGCTTCTTTAAACTCAGTATTCTTGTTGTTATATTTATTTTATGATTTCAAGTATTTTTTAATGTATTCTTTTTAATGACAAATAATTTTTAGTTTTCTTTTTCCTGAGTTTATCTATTACTTCCTTTTTTATTCATTGAATATCGTTAACTCAAGCATAACAAGTATAATTCATATATCTAAGGTTATTAATATTTACAGGGTTGTTCTCACAGTAAGCAAACATATTAGTACTTAAAACAGAATTGCCCGTATCAGTATAAGTATCAGCATTTACAAACCTGCCTGTTTCAGGGTCGTAGTAGCGGGACTGTAGGTAGTACAAGCCTGACTCATCGTCATAAACATAGTTACGGTAGTGCAGAGAGGATGTTTATAAGAGCAACAGAATATCACTGTTGCTCTTAATATTGCCCATTTACTTTCTTACATAAAAATATTTAAATATGGTAAACATTTTTATACCTTGAAAACCGTTTCTAGAATTTTACCATCTGTAGAGATTCTAAATAAATTCTGATTATAATCGACGAAATATATCCAATCACTATCAAATATATAACAATCCCATGCATATTGATCATATATACAATAAGTTTTTCCATTATTGCAATCAAAAACAAAAAGTCCATTATCTGTGCAAGCATATAATTTATTATCATAAATATTGAACATATGGGCATTATCAAACATTTTTTTAGGTTTTTTGTTACCATTTAAATTAACTTGATATATGCAAAAGTTATCAGGATACATTTCAGAATAGAAATAAACTTTGTTGTTATTTACTGCAAATGTATTAATAGGCAGATTCGTATCAAATAAAACTGTTTCCTCATTTTTTGAATAGTCTATACTATACACTGTAAACTTCTCATAATCATCATCACAATTACTACAATAAATTATATCATTAGTTATATAACGCACAGGACGGTGCTCCTGAGGATAAGAATTAATATCATCAGCCTTTTCTGAAAGAAAACCTGTAAATTCACAAACCTTATTTAAACTATTTTCTTCAACTTGATACATTTCATGTTCAGTATAATAATAAATATTATCATTATATATATCAAAAGACGTAACTGTATCTAAAGTATCTATTTCCTTCTTAGGTAATTGATAGTAAGTACAATAACTTTTAATTATCGGCATAAATGTCATAATTTTTCCCTCAGTTACCCACGAAGAGGGACTTCCACACGATGAACTAATTCCCTGTTCACACATAATTACATCATTGCTACAAGAAGTGATTGATATTGTTGTAGGAAATAGAATGGAGTACAATAAACCTTTAGGACTATAGTCCTCTCCACAAAAAACCTTTTGACTACTTGTGGAGTCTATTTTATATGTACCAGTTTTATCCCCATTTGTATAATTATAATATAAAGAATCATGCGATTGAATTAATTGACGATGTGATAAAGCATAATTATTATACTTATTATCCACTATATTTTTGCTTACCACAATATTTGAATTATTATCACTGTATAACAATATATTCAAAAATATTCTTAATCCTATTGTTAAAGTAAGTGCTAATAAAATAACACATATTATCACAACAATCATATATTTTATATTTTTGTACTTTTTCATAATGCGTCACTCCCTCGTTTAATATAACCTTACATGTATACACCGAAGATATGATAATATAAAAGGATGTATTCGATTAGGGTTATTATAATACTCTATAACCCATGGATCAACAAAGCGATTTATCATATTATAACTAGAATTACCATAAAGACTAAAACATCTTTGCATTAAAATCATGTGACTATATGCCCAATTAGGTATTGTATATAGCCTCGCATATGTTAATGCTTTTATATATGATCTATGGTTATATTTAAATGTTCCATGCATCAAAGCTGTGGCACTTACTTGCATACAATTCCAAGTTAAAAGATCATATGAAAAATTCCATGCTACATCACCTCCAATTTTCCCTTTGTTTTTTAGTTCTCTCACAGATCTATGTAATAAAACTTCGCAAATATATTTTAAAGACCCGTAAAAATTACCATATAAATGTATTTTTTTTGTATAACTATCACGTTGATCGTATTCTCCCTTTTTATGTAAGTATTTATTTAGATTTGACAATGTGGTAGTTCCAATATAAATTAATTTTACTGAATTAGGACCCCAATAAAAATACCACCACTTGCCCTTGCTTTCTTGTATTAATAATGATGTATGTCCGCATCCAAATACAGCATTAGTATCCTGCAACCACCAAGCATCTTCTCCTGTAGGGTCAACAGCATTTACAGGGTTGTTCTCACAGTAAGCAAACATATTAGTACTTAAAACAGAATTGCCCGTATCAGTATAAACATCAGCATTTACAAACCTGCCTGTTTCAGGAGCATATTATAATGATTATGGACATATAAACTTGATAAATATTTTTATAAGTAGTTCTTATTGCTTTTCCAGTGTAATTGTATCGTAATATTCAATTGCAAATTCATCGGTATCTTTGTAAGTATATCGTTCCATAATAATATTTCCATTTTCGTCGAGATTCCACTTTACATAATACGGATACTCCATATCATTGCCATTACTATCAATAATAACTATAGAGCCTGCGGATCCTAGTATATTTAAATTAGCATCTGTAACTTCACCATTATATTCCATTTGAGAATTACCTGGCGTATCATAATCGATATTGTAATACAGTTCAAAATACGGTTCTTTGCAAAAATAATGTCCAAATTCTGGATATATCGTTAAATCACAACTACACAGGTTACCACACAATATAATTATTGAGCATAAAAATAAATTAATTCTTTTTCTTATCTGTTTCATTAAATAATACCTCCTAATATAATAAAATTATCTTTAAATTAAGTAAAAACTTGGATATCAGGCTTAGTAGTATAACAAGATATTAGATTGTAATAAAAGTTTAATATGAAAATTGAATTAAAAAGATTCTCCAAAATAGTTTCAATAACTTTCATCACCTAATCCATATACAATATAAATATGAATAGTGATTCACTTGTTTTAGTACATAATCCAAATTATCCCATTTTTCAAAAGATTTTGAACCCCTAAAAACATTATAAGCATAATATTTCTTGTTATCTTTCCGATATGTAATAGCGATATAATGTGCACCTTTGTTATGTGCATACATTAATATACATACCCTATATTTCTTTTTTAATTTATCATTAATACTTTGCGGAAATGCTTCTCTATCAACAGAATATCCGATATAAGACATATAGTCAGCTATTGACCATGGAGTTACACCAAATGCACAATAAAGCAATTGACCTCGTCTTTCCAAATATGTAATTATATTCTTAGGTTGTATAGTATAACATCGTAATAATCTTAAAGCATTATATGTTGCAATCCAACCACAACCATTATAATCTCCTGTAAAAAGACCCATTCTAATCTTTTTGACTTTACTATCATTGCTCTGGTTGATAATACATTTATTAAAATAATACCTTGAGTTATTTTCATAATTTGAATAATTTATTGCTGATGATATATAATAATCTAAAATTTTCCATCCATAATAATATAGCATATGGCCATTTCTATCCATCGCATTAATCGGATCATTCTCACAGTAAGCAAACATATTAGTACTTAAAACAGAATTGCCCGTATCAGTATAAGTATAAGTATCAGCATTTACAAACCTGCCTGTTTCAGGGTCGTAGTAGCGGGACTGTAGGTAGTACAAGCCTGACTCATCGTCATAAACATAGCCACGGTAGCGGAACGGGTTTATAAGTGCTACATTTGTGTCGGCAGTTATTTTGTTGCCGTTTGCGTCAGTAATTGAAAGCACCTTGCCCCAAACATCATAGGAATAGTTTGCAACTACTGCACCGTCAGCTTTTACCAGTGCTGTTATGTCACCTTGCAGGTTTTTAACATAATAATACATTATATCTTTATGCCGCATAGATACTACTGTACCGTCAGCACCATAGTAGAACTGCATTATTTTGCCGTAATGGTCACACAGTGCTGTAAGGTTATTATTTTCGTCATAATAATAGTTATAATAGTCTGTGCCGTCATAAAGGCTCTTTTTAGTTCTTAGTCCGTTAGCATTATATTCGTACTCTACAGTCAGCTCATCATTTACAATTAATTCTTTCAACTGTCTGCCGTTTTCCCATGTCATTGACATTCCGTTGCGGTAATTCAACGGATTTCCCACTTCGTCATAAGTTATATCGTAACTGTTGTACTTTGTAAGCTTATCTTTCCATTCTGTGTCGTTATAACAATATATTCCTCCATATAAACTTCCTGAAGTAAGCCCAATGGAATCCATATACTGTTCATTTGTATTGTTGATGTTACCACCATTATCATAACTGTATATCACTTGCTTGTGGTTTTTATAATCCTTTAACCTGTAAAGCTGGTTATTGTTGTCATAGGTATATTCTTCTACAAGTTCATCGTTTTCGTACACCTTAGAGATGTTATTGTTATCATCATATTCATATGAATATTTTGCAATTACCTTATCACCCTGTTTATAGGTTATAGACTTGACTAATTCAGTGGTTTCATTTGTGCCGTTACCATCTACATATGTGTAGCTTTTAGTTATTGGTGTGGCTTTGTCGCCTGACGGTGTAACGGTTTCTGTTAAAGCTCTGTCTAATTCATCGGTAGACTGAGTAACCTTCCAGCCGTCATTGTTAATAATGCTGTTGCCGTCTTCGTCAGTTTCTGTGGTGACTGTTTTAGTGTCCTGCATAATTTTTGAAACTGACACAGCGTTTCCGTTTTCATTTACTGTTTGGTAAGTTAGGGTGTTGTTATCTGTACCGGTAGTTTCAGTATTTTGCAGTGACCCCCACATACTGTAAAGATATTCGGTAGTAATGCCTGATGAATAATCAACAGTTTTTGCAACTAAACCCTTTTTATTATAAACATAGCTTATTAACGTGCCCTTGTCGTTAGCTACTGATGATACCCTGTCATATCTATCATAGGTATATTTAATATAGTCACCGTTACCATAGGTGGTTCTAACAAGGTTATAATTGCTTGTACCATAGCTATTAGTTGCTAACGTGCTGTTGCCCACTGAAACGGACTGATTATTACCAAAGGCATCATATGTAAAGTTATAGCTAAATCCATTATGTGATATAGACGATAATAAACCACTTGCATTATATGAATAATTGTTCTCTGTACCGCTACTGCTGACAGCTGTAATATTGTCAGAATTGCTGTCATAGGTATAAGACACTGTATTGTCCTTTGCGTCATTAACAGAATTAATAATTCCGTTTGCATCATTAACATTGTAGGTAATGGTTTTACCTCTTGAATCTGTTTCTGATGTAATGTAGTTACCTGTAGAATTATATGTAGTACTTGTAGTAATGTGCGGCTTTGATGAGTCTAGCGTTTCGTTGCCTTGTGAATCAGTTAAAACTGTACCAAAGCTGCTTTGTGTAATATTATCAAAGGTATCGTAGTTATACACATAACCCTGGTATGGCTCGGTATTAATTTCTTCGGTAGCATTTTCGTCGGTTTCAGTATCATCAGCATCATCTTCAATATCATCAAAAATAGTATCAGCTGAAGACAAGTCCATATTCAGCATAGCCTTATTAGCTGTCATATTACCTATATTATAATCGTAAATAAAGCTAAATACAACTTTATTTATCAAAATATTACTTCTTTCCGGAGTTATTGTTGCTGCTGTAGCTTGCTGGGCAGAAGTACACTCATTAAATGACTGTATATGCTCCTCAGGAGTATTACTGTCTGCATAATATATTGACAGTTTTATTCCATACTGCCTGTTATCACGCAAAGGTAATGAATTAGCACTTGCCGAACCACTTATGTTAAATGATACATTTAGGTGTAAAGTATTTTACTGCCATCAGACTGATGCACATAATTTATTAGTCCGTTATCACAAAAGCATAATAAGGATATATAGACCGAAATTTTCTTCTGTAAATATTTATATAAATGTACATTTATAATATTTAATACCAACTATTTATAATCATATATGTTATTAATATATTTGGTATTCAAAAATAAAAAAGAACACCTTCGGTAATCGAAAGTGTTCTTAATTAACAAACTATTCTGTTATTTACCTATTAGTTATGTGTTAGTTCCTTCCGTTTTTATACATCCCAAAGTTGAAATTGCATAAACATAGGAAAATACAAACATATATAACAGGAATTTTTATCTCTTTGAGAACTGTGGAGCTCTACGAGCAGCCTTAAGACCGTATTTCTTACGCTCTTTCATTCTTGGGTCACGAGTTAGGAAGCCAGCTTTCTTCAGTGTTCCTCTTAGCGCCTCACTGTCATATTGCAATAGTGCTCTTGAAATACCATGACGAATAGCACCAGCCTGACCTGTAACACCGCCGCCTGCAACTCTGCAAACTATATCAAACTTTTCAGTTGTTTCAGTAAGTTCAAGAGGCTGACGAACAATTAGCTTTAATGTGTCAAGGCCGAAATATTCATCGATATCTCTGTCATTAATTGTAATTTTACCTGTACCCTGGTATAGTCTAACTCTTGCTACAGAGCTCTTTCTTCTACCTGTGCCGTAAAAATGTGGTTTTTGATCGTACATTTATATTGCCTCCTTTCTTACTTGTCCCAAACCTCAGGCTTTTGAGCCTGGTGCTTGTGTTCTTCACCGCAAACCAGCTTTAGTCTTAGTAATGCTGCTCTGCCAATTGTATTAGATGGAACCATACCCTTAACAGCAAGCTCCATTGCCTTTTCAGGTCTTGTAGCCATAAGTGTATCGTACCTTGTATCCTTTAAGTGACCAACATAACCTGTGTGACGATACCAGTGCTTTTGTGTTAGCTTATTGCCTGTTAGTACAGCCTTATCACAGTTAATGATGATAACATAATCACCACAGTCAACGTGTGGTGTGTAAGTTGGCTTGTGCTTACCTCTTAGAAGTGTAGCAGCCTGAGCAGCTGTACGTCCCAGTGGTTTGCCGGCAGCATCAAGAATATACCACTTACGTTCTACTTCGCCTTTTTTTGCCATAAAAGTAGACATAACTCTTTCCTCCGTATTAATAAAATCTTTTTAAATAAGTATAAAACCTATTACTTATTGCACGATAGATAATACCATAGTCAAAAACCAAAGTCAACAGGTTTTTGGCAAAAATTTAATTTACACATATATTATCTCATAAAATCTTTTAAATGCTCTATATTTCTTCCTAATACTCATTTGTCATTTTTAAAAAGTTATTGCGTTTTTAAAACTTTTATTATTCAACATATATATTGATTAAATAGTCTATTTATGAAAAATAAACAAAATATTAATTTTTTTGTTTATACTCTTTATTATAAATAATATTTGTGTTATAATAATTATGTTAATAAATATAGTATATTAAAGTTTTGTGTTTTTTAATTAATGATAGTGGGTTGTTTTATTTGGGGACATACCTTTGTCCATATATTTTATCAGATATTTTGATTGAAAATATAATGGCAAAGGAAAATAACTTTGCATACATCTTTTTCATTTCATTTTTATTTCCTTACTCATGAAGCCGACACGCCTTAAGGTGTGTCGGCTTCAATTTTACTTAATGGGCTTTTTAAATAAGCTTTAACAAAGTTAAAAAGTCTATTAAAATGCAAATAGATTTATTGTAGATTTCGTGAAAAATAAGGATGATAAAAGACTTTTTTCTCAAGAGAAGACGTTAGCATTGTGTAAAATAAAAAGTTGTCAAATAAAACAAAAACCTTTAACGTACAATTATAATGCACATTAAAGGTTTTTATGGTGACCCGGACGGGAATCGAACCCGTGTTACCGCCGTGAAAGGGCGGTGTCTTAACCGCTTGACCACCGGGCCATATCTGGTAGCGGAAATAGGACTTGAACCTACGACACTTCGGGTATGAACCGAATGCTCTAGCCAGCTGAGCTATTCCGCCATGTATTTTCCAACTCATCAGTCAGCTTGTTTATTATATTATGGAATTTGCAATTTGTCAACAGTTTTTTTAAAATAATTTTCATAATTTTTTATTTATCTAATATTTATCTAAAATACAGTGATAATTCGTAAATTTTTTTAATTTATAATATTAATTACTTTCACCATATAATTATAACTTTCACCTTATATCTGTAATTATTCCTTAATATTGTTATAAAAATTGCAATGATAAAAAAATTTTAAAAAATGTATTGACAACAATTATTAGTAATGATATAATAATTAAGCTGTCAGGAAAGATGGTAAAATTTAATAGTTGGTATTGATGACACTGAGGGTCCACCTGTTCCCATCCCGAACACAGAAGTTAAGCTCAGTAGTGCCGAAAATACTTGGCTGGTGACGGCCTGGAAAAATAGGAAGATGCCAACATTATGAAGCGGCTATCCGGAGGATAGTCGTTTTTCTTTATATAAATATTTTGGAGTAGCATATGTTTGAAACTAACAGGCTTATTATTCGTCCGTACTGTCATGGTGATGAGTATTCTGTTCTTAAGACAATACATACATATCAAATTTACAAAACCACCTATGGAATTCCAGATAATTGTGATATTCGTTATGCTAAAAGATGGGTTAAAAATGTTATAAATAACGCAAAAGAAAACAGGTCATATGAATATGCCATAATAGGTAAAGAAAACAAAATGTATTTAGGCAATGTAGGATTAATTAATATTGACTTTATTAGCCGTAAATGTGATATTTCATATTTTATTAGTCCTGAATTCTGGGGCAACGGAATTGCAACAGAAGCATCGGCGGAATTGATTAGGTTTGCCTTTAATAGGCTTGATATAAATCGTATAGGCGGTATATGTATGGAGCATAATATTGCCTCAGCAAGAGTAATGGAAAAGCTTATGATGAAATGCGAAGGTATATTGCGAAGTTATTTTATTAAGGATAATAAAATAATAAACGCAAAAATGTATTCAATTCTAAAAGATGAGTTTATTAAACTGACAAGTAATATAGGAAATTAATAATTGTTGACATTTTCAACATTTTAATGTTGAAAACTTTTAAAAACTTAAAAACAGAACACTTGGCGACAATATATGTAAATATAAATAAAAAGTAACATTTGTGATATACTAAATATAAGATATATTGTAAAAAACAGATTTTTTGAAAATTAGTGTTGACAATATACATAAACTGTGTTAAAATGATAAAGCTGTGAAAAACACATAAGCTGGTGTAGCTCAGTTGGTAGAGCAGCTGATTTGTAATCAGCAGGTCGGGGGTTCGAGTCCGTCCACCAGCTCCAATTTAATATGGGAGATTTCCCGAGTGGCCAAAGGGGACAGACTGTAAATCTGCTGGCTATGCCTTCGGTGGTTCGAATCCACCATCTCCCACCATAATGGTTGGTAAAAATATATAATCGCAAAGAAGTCCGATTTTATCGGGCTTTTTTTGTTGTATCACCCGTGATTTTTAAGTGCAAAACCGTAGATGTATTTTGCCCGTTTCGGCAGTTTTGGATATTCGAACCCTCGAAAATAAAGTTATAAGCCTTTTCCCTACTTTTTTAATTTAATATTGTTATAACAGAATCAATTTTATAGAAAATATATTATCGGCTCTTTTTTTATTTGGCAATTGTTTTAATTTTTCAATTAGAACGGTTGCTTTTTTTATTTGCAAAAATTTGAAAGGAATGGTTGATATGTATTTTACCGACATATAAGAATGCACTTTTTAAAAGCTCAGGATTCCTTTGATTTTTCCGCCGATTGAAAATGATACAGATACTGCCGTTTACTTGACACACTACGTATAAACGAATACAATAGTCCCATACACTTTGGATAAGCGTATGGATTTTTGGAGGTGCAGTTATGGATTATATATCGGTCAGAGAGACAGCCGAGCGATGGTGTGTTTCAGAGCGCTGGATTCAAAAGCTGTGTGAGGAAGGCAGAATTGATGGTGTAAAACGCTTTGGGCGTTCATGGATGATTCCGAAAGATGCAAAAAAGCCAAATGATTTAAGAAAAAAAGGCGGCGAGAATAATGTACAATCCCCAACTTGACACCTTTCTGCGTGTAGCAGATGCAGGCAGTTTTAACAAAGCTGCGGAGAAAGCATATATAACACCAACCGCTGTGATTAAGCAGATGAATCTGCTGGAAACAGAATTGGGAATAAAGCTGTTTGAAAGAACACACAGAGGATTAACCCTAACCAAAGCAGGAAAATCATTGTATCAGGACACAAAATACATCATTCAGTATTGCAGAGATTCCGTGACACGGGCAAAAAATGCCATGCAGGAGGATGAAAATATCATCCGTATCGGCACATCGCCTATGACGCCTGCTCAGCTTTTAATGCAACTATGGCCAAGAATTCAGGAACACTGTCCCGATATGAAATTTCAGATTATTCCTTACGAAAACACACCGGAAAACGCCAGAGAGCTTTTGGCAAATCTCGGAAAAAATATAGATATAATTGGCGGTATCTTTGATGAAACTATGCTTAATCTGCGGCACTGTGCAGGGCTTGAATTATCCCGTGAGCCGTTCTGCTGTGCTGTTTCCATTCACCATCCCCTTGCGGCAAAAGACAGACTGTCAATCCAAGACCTGTACAGCGAGAACCTTTTGCTAATACATAGAGATTGGAGTCATTATGTGGATGAACTGAGAGATGAGCTATGGAAAAACCATCCCAAAATAAACATTGTAGACTTTGATTTTTACAGTATGGATGTGTTTAATAGGTGCGAAAATTCAAATGATGTACTACTTGCTATCCCCGGATGGGCAAATGTTCATCCTCTTCTGAAGGTGCTTCCTGTGGAGTGGAACTACGGTATTCCTTACGGTCTTCTGCACTCCCCCACTCCGTCTGAAACCGTAAAAAGATTTCTAAAAGCCGCAAAGAAAGCGATACACACTTAAAACGCAGAGAGTTATAACCTTTGGGTATAAACAATATAACAAATCGAGACTTCTTATGAGGTTTCGATTTTTTTATAATATATTCAAAAGAAGAAAATTCTACTGGATATACTTCAAGGTTCTCGTCACGGTCAAAATCCAAGATTAGGGGACCACAGAGGTTGTGATAATAAAGTCAGTAAAGCAAAGTCAGGTTAACGGATTGAAAAAATATACTGCGTTTGTTTTTGCGATTTACCTGCTGTTCTGCTTTGCAGAATGCGACGCAGAAAAGAACAAATTTCAGGACACAAGCCAAACATCAGGCAGGCATTCCGAAAGTAATTCCGCAGGAGGCGAAAACAGTGTACAGAAAAATGCAGAATATAGCAAGCCTTATACGGTCAACACAAGAATATCCGATGTTATTTCAGACCCGGCGTTCGAAGATTACGGCAGGCTCATACTTCTGATGACGATGCATATTACAGCGAATATACAAAAAACAATCCTCCTACCTTTATGTGCGTCGGAGAAAATGACGGTATTGCAAGTTGGCAAACTATGGAAAACAGAGCAAACGCTATGAAATTGGTCGGCATTGATACCGAGTTTTACAAATATCCAGGTCTTGGTCACGGGTTCGGGATTGGTACAGGAACGGTTGCAGACAGCTGGATTAACAGTGCAGTTGTATTTTTGGAAAAACAAGTAAAAGAAGAGGCGTAAAATTATGAACAATTTTATCTACGAAAACACTACTAAGGTTTATTTTGGCAAAGGAGGCGTTAAGGAATATCTTTGCTGCCTTTTAAAAAATGTCGGCGATACTGTAATGCTTGCTTACGGAGGCGGTTCCATCAAGAAAAACGGAATCTATGACGAAATAACTTATATTTTAAAGAAAGCTGAAAAAACAGTGGTGGAATTCTCAGGTATTATGCCCAACCCCACCTATGCAAAGGTTCAGGAGGGCGCAAAGCTCGCCCGTGAAAACCATGTGGATTTCATTCTTGCAGTGGGCGGCGGCTCGGTTATAGACTGCTGTAAGGTTGTATCGGCGCAGGCAAAGACACCGGAGGATATTTGGGATATGGAAACGGTAAAGCGGAATTATCCGTCTGATTTTATTCCGATGGGTGCGATTGTTACCGCCGCAGGAACAGGCTCTGAGATGAACGCCGGTGCAGTTATCACGCACGAAGAAAAGAAAATAAAAGCTGGTATCTTTGGCGCACAAGCAAATTTCGTATTTCTTGACCCGAGCTATACAATTTCCGTTCCGTTTCAGCAAGTAATTTCGGGAGCATTCGATACACTCAGCCACGCTATGGAAACCTACTTTGGGAAACCTGACGACAACAATCTGTCAGACGATATAAACGAAGCGGTTATGAAAAGTGTTATCCGAAATATTCGCATTCTGCTGAACGACCGCGAAAACTACGATGCACGAAGTGAGCTGATGTGGGCATCCTCCATGGCGGAAAACGGTATTCTGAAAATAGGCAAAATCACCGACTTCCAGTGCCATCAAATTGAGCACCAGCTTGGCGCATACACAGACTGCAATCACGGACAGGGACTTGCCGTTATTCACCCTATACTGTACCGTCATATTTATAAGGACGGGGCAGAACGCTTTGCCCGATTTGCTCAAAATGTGTGGGGTATTCAAGAGCAAAAAACTACGGAAAAAACGGCGCTCGCAGGAGTGGAAGCTCTGGCTGATTTTATCAGGGAAATAGGCTTGCCGACAAGCTTTACACAAATGGGAATATCGGCTGATACAGATTTCCGCACGATTGCCGACTCAACAAATATCACAGCAGGCTGCTGCAAAAAGCTCAGCCACGATGAAATTTACGAAATTTTAAAAGAATGCATTTAAAAGGATTGATTTACTATGAAAAAAATTACTGCTTTATTTATAACAATTGTGCTTGTATTCAGCCTTGCTGCCTGCGGCAACACATCTTCTGATAAAGAAAATTCCACTCCGGGTTCTGCGTCACAAGGAACATTGCAGACTTCCGAAAACACTGCATCTGATTCATCTGCTACGACAAGCACAGCAGGCGGAAAAAAGCTGGTGGTTTACTATTCGGCATCGGGGAACACAGAGCGTGTTGCAAAAGATATTGCTGAAACCATCGGTGCAGATTTGTTTGAAATTGAGCCTGAACAGCCTTATACCGATGATGATTTGAACTGGACAAACAGCGACAGTCGTGTTAGCCGTGAACATGATGATGAAACACTTCGCAATGTACCTCTTAAAAAGACCGAAGTTTCCGACTGGTCATCATATGACACTGTGTTTATCGGATATCCCATCTGGTGGGGTATTGCCGCCTGGCCGGTTGATAATTTCGTAAAGGAGAATGATTTTTCTGATAAAACCGTGATTCCGTTTGCAACCTCCGCCTCCTCAGGTATGGGAGAAAGCGGCGCTCTCCTTGAAGAAATGGCAGGTACAGGCAACTGGCAGGAAGGTCAGCGCTTTTCATCAGGCGCCTCCAAAGAAATGGTTAGCAAATGGGTTGCAGAATTAAATCTGAACCAGTAAGAATGCCGACATTATGCGAAAATACTTGCTTAGCGAACGAACATAAACTTCTATTTAAATACAAAATTGGTTAAAATACTATTATGAAATTTAGAATGGAGGAATTGTCATGGAGTATATTACATTAAACAACGGTATCAAAATGCCAATGGAAGGCTTCGGCGTATTTCAGGTGCCTGATACCAAACAGTGCGAACAGGCTGTTCTGGATGCAATTCAAAGCGGATACCGCTTGATTGATACCGCAGCGGCCTATATGAACGAAGAAGCGGTAGGCGCTGCAATTCAAAAAAGCGGTGTAAAGAGAGATGAGCTTTTCATCACAACCAAGCTCTGGGTTCAAGATGCAAGTTACGAGGGCGCAAAAAAAGCTTTTGAAACTTCCATGAAAAAGTTAAATCTTGAATACCTCGACCTGTATCTGATTCATCAGCCAATGGGCGATTATATGGGTGCATGGCGTGCAATGGAGGAGCTTTATAAACAGGGCGTTATACGTGCCATAGGCGTTTGCAACTTTTACCCCCATGTATTGGTTGATTTATGTGAAACAGTCGAAACCCTGCCAGCCGTGAATCAGATCGAACTACATCCTTTCTTCCAGCAGGAGGACGCACTGAAGCTAATGAAAGAATACAAAATTGTTCCCGAAGCGTGGGGTCCGTTTGCTGAGGGCAATCACGGAATTTTCACCCACCCTGTTTTAACGGCAATCGGTGAGAAATACGGCAAGAGTGCCGCACAGGTCGCACTGCGCTGGAATGTACAGCGTGGCGTTGTGGTAATTCCGAAATCGGTTCACAAAAATCGAATGGAACAAAACATGGATATTTGGGACTTTACCCTCAGCGATGCGGACATGACGGAAATCTCAGGCTTAAACATCGGTCACAGCGAAATTGTCAATCACTATGACCCGAACTTTGTTAAAATGCTGCACAGTATGAAAATACATGAATAAAAACGGAAATGCCGTAAAAATACTGCGAAATATTGGCGGTATTTTTACGGCATTATGTTTAATGAAAAGGAACATAACCTATGAAAGTTTTATTAATTAACGGCAGAGAAATCGGCAAAGCCGATCAAGATGCCGAGGGCTTGCTGTTTCAATTTCTTATTGGGATTAATAAAAAATTTTATCGTTCATTTTTTATGCCTCCGTATTTTTAAGTAATATCATACTCTTAATTTGTTTAATAATACGTTTTGGAATATTATCATCAATTTTCATAAGTCGGATATACATTTGTACCCCTTAATATGAAAATATAATCAAATCAAAAACACTGTGTATATCTACAGCTTTAAACTCTCCACGGTAAATGCCATATTTCAGCAATGATTCCCATGAACTAAAAACTGCTAAAGTATTCATAAATAGCAATGCTTAATAAATTTCCAGTATTTATCATTTGCATTCGGTACTTTTCTAATAGCTCATTCAAAATACGTACCGCATAAATATTGTCTTACAGCAGGTAAATGATTAAAAATAATATTGGATAAAAAGACTTCATATACACATAATAAATATGAGGTGATAACATGTCAAAGCAAGGAATGAAACGTCCTGAATATAACCATAATCAGCACAATGAAGCTGCATCGGTACCTGAAATTCAAGGTAAAGCAAAGCACGGAAAAATCCACGCCAGACCAATAATTGAAGGTACACATGCACAATCGCTTAAGGTTTACCACACTACCCCATTTTCAAAAGAAAAGCCTATATCCGGAGTATATTCCACCATTGACAACGACCTTGCAAGGGACAATTTGGAAAATGATATAACTGCAGCAGACCTACAGGATTTATAACTACCAACGCCATTTGAAATTCAACTTCAAGTGGCGTTTTTAAAGGAGAAAATTATGAAATCTATATGGCAGACAACAGCAAAGCTTCCCTCATTTTCACAACAAAAGGGAAACATTCGCACAGACGTGCTTATAATAGGCGGAGGCATTGCGGGAATACTTACTGCTTATTTTTTACATCAGAATGGAGTTAAATATGTTCTTGTTGAAAAAGACAAAATTTGTTCAGGCACTACCAAAAACACTACTGCAAAAATTACTTATCAGCATGGTCTGATTTATCATAAAATTCTAAAAAGCAGCGGAAAAGAAACTGCACAGAAATATCTTACGGCAAACAAACTTGCCTTTGAAAAATATAACGAGCTTTGCAGAAATTTTGACTGCGACTATGAAATAAAAGATAACTATGTGTATTCGGTAAATGACAAACAGAAGCTTGAAGACGAAATGAATACACTTTATGAAATCGGTTATAAAGCCAAGTTTTGTGAAAATGTGTCTATACCTGTCAAAACAGTTGGTGCAGTAATGTTTCCAAATCAGGCACAATTTAATCCCTTAAAATTTATATCCGAAATATCAAACGGACTTAACATATATGAAAACACGTTTGTTCGTGAAATGGAGGGAAATACCGCTATTACTGACTTTGGAAAAATCCATGCAGATAAGGTAGTTGTGACCACCCACTTTCCCTTTATAAATAAACACGGAAGTTATTTTATAAAGCTTTATCAACACCGTTCATATGTCATTGCTCTTGAAAATGCAAAAAATTCTGACGGAATGTTTGTTGATGAAAACAGAAAGGGTATGTCATTCCGTACTAGCAACAACATGCTTCTACTTGGCGGAGGCGGTCACCGTACGGGTAAAAAAGGTGGTAACTGGGATGAACTTCGCTCCTTTGCAAAAAAAGTCTACCCTAACTCGGTCGAGAAATTATCGTGGGCTGCACAAGACTGTATGAGTCTTGATAATATTCCATATATAGGACCATATTCAAAAAGTACACATAATTTTTATGTAGAAACAGGTTTCAACAAATGGGGTATGACAGGTGCAATGGTATCCGCAATGATTATCAAAGATATAATTCTTGAAAATAAAAATGAATATGCGGACATTTTCAGTCCATCAAGAAATATTCTTAGACCCCAGCTTGCAATAAATGGTTTTGAAGCAATTAAGAATCTTCTTACTATTTCAGAAAAAAGGTGTCCCCACCTTGGATGTGCCCTTAAATGGAATCATGCCGAACATTCATGGGATTGTGCCTGCCACGGCTCTCGCTTTGATAAAAATGGAAAAGTTCTTGATAACCCCGCAAACGGAAATCTTCAATAACAAACTGCTTTTATTACTGTTAGAGGTCAATCTACCGTTATAATTTATTTTAATAAAGAATGAGTTTTATCCTAGATTAAAGTATTTCAAATCCCCCACGGTTGGTTTGCACAGCCCCTATAAGAGAACTAATACAGACTTAACCCTTGTATTAGAGGTTTCGAATTTAACAACGCATTACAATTTTATACAGCCGCTCACGTGCGGCTGTTTATTTTTGCTTAATTATTCTTACTACCCGTAAACAGTAACGAAAGTAAGCTACTTCCCTAAGTGTTCATCATCACAAAAATAAATCGTTGATGCTTTGAAATCAATAGGCATTGATTCTTCAATGACTTACAGAAAAAAGATTGCTAGTGCTAATGGTATCTCAAATTATACAGGCACATATTCACAGAACAAAACATTACTTAATCTATTAAAAAGGTAAACTTGTTAAATCCAAATTTATCTTAGATAAATCATCTCATACATAACTGCTTAATAATGAAAAAAGCTGGGACATATATCCCAGCTACATATCATAAAAAAGACTACATCCTTTATTAAATTTCCCCTAAAGCAGAAAAAATAGAAAATCATCTAAAACTGTCATTAAACAGACCAAAAATGTTATGATAAAATTTATGAACATTTTTATATAAAAACATTCTTACATCGACTCTAAAAAATAGTGGTGCTGGTGACCGGACTTGAACCGGTACGGTATTAACTACCGAGGGATTTTAAGTCCCTTGCGTCTGCCTATTCCGCCACACCAGCGTTACAAGAGTTATTATATCATATACGTATATAAAAAGTCAATCATAAATTTAAAATATAATTTTTATATTATAAAATTTCTACAACTAATTAATTGACCTAAGCAAAAACAAACATAAAATATATTTATGCAATATAATTTACCTTTACAATATAAACAATTATAATTTTAAAATTTCTAACACATATTCATACAAATAATATGGTTAATAAGTCATAATTCAAACAATAACAAATTGGAATTTATTTGTTAATTAAACTTATAAGTAAGTTATCAAAATCGTTTATACCTTAAAAATAAAATTTGTTAAATTTCTTCTATACTTATTTACGGTTTAGCTTAAAAGTGGTAAAATGTTTAATGTATGTACAAAGCGTTATAACAAATTATTTGGAAAGGTTTTGATAAATTATGAGTAACTCAAAGCAGATTAATATTTCTGCTGTAGAAAATCCCATCTTAAAGAAATCCTTTAAAGAAAATTTCTTTGAGCAAAAGTATATAATACTTTCGTTTTTCCTTCCTTTTTTAATAATGGGAATAGCTTTTGCCATCTTTGAGGTTTATCCTTTTGGAGATAAGCAAATTCTTGTAACAGACTTTTGGCAGCAATACTATCCGTTCTTCTGCGATTTTCAGTCAAAACTGCAAGAAGGCTCTTCAATGCTGTGGTCTTGGTCAACAGGCTTAGGTACTAATTATATTGCACTTATTGCCTATTACCTTGCAAGCCCTCTTAACCTGTTACTGTTTTTAGTTCCGGCTGAATATTTAAGAGAAGCTTTAACTGTTATACTTATGATAAAGGTCGGCTGCGCAGGAATGTTTATGTCAATGTTCCTAAAACACGTTTTTAAGCGTAATAACTTTTCTATAGTATTTTTCTCAATGTTGTTTGCATTGTGTGCATACACAATGGGATATTACTGGAATATTATATGGTTTGATGCTTTTGCACTGCTTCCTTTAGTTGTCTTAGGAGCTTACAAATTGTTAGTTGATGGAAAATTTAAAACATATGTTATAGCATTGGCATTAACAATGCTGACCAACTACTATATAGGATTTTTCACCTGTATATTTACTATAATAGTTTTTATTGCGATTATGGTTATTTCAAAACCAGGTTGGAAGGCATTTTTCAAAAAATTACTGTCTATTGCCGCTTTTTCTGTACTTGCGTTAGCTATAGGAGCATTGTTTATGCTGCCTGCTGTATTTGCACTGCAAAATACACACAGCATTGCAAACACTATACCGGGATTTAGTGAAATTTATGATTGGAACTACAACAATAATATACTTCAATATGCCTCTGATATTTTAGGTAATTTGGTAGCGTTTACGAATCCTACAGATAAAGAAGGCTTACCTAACATTTACTGCGGATTTGTATGCGTACTTTTAGGTGCATTTTTCTTCAGATGCAAAAAAATCACATTAAGAGAAAAGGTTTTAAGCATAAGCGTACTAGCATTTTTCTTATATTGCTGTATGTTTAAACTGCCTAACTTTATTATTCACGGTTTCCATCTGCCTAATATGCTGCCATACAGATTTTCATTCCTTATAAGCTTTGTACTGGTTGTAATGGCATACAGGGCATTCCTTTTGCTTAACAAGGTTAATTTTTGGGATATATTTATAATGGCAGTTGTAGGTGCATTGTTTATTATATTTGCATATGTCGGACCACAGACTGTTGATTCAACAGCACAAACAACCGACATGACCGCAGTAATTGCAACATCAGCAGTTACAATTGTATATCTTGCCATACTTGCAATGCGAAAGGTGGATATTATTCCAAAACAGGCTGTATCTGTGGGACTCTTTGCTTTAATGCTTGTTGAGATGGTAGCAGGTGCTTTAATTGGCGTAAAAACCGTTCGTGTAACATCTCACAGCGGTTATCCTGACCAAAACGAGTTTATTCAAACACTAAAAAATAATATTGAAGAAAAAGAAACGGATAAATTTTACAGAATGGAAACACAGCAAAATTACACTATTAACGATGCCACTATTTATGGCTATAACGGTGTATCACTATTTTCGTCAACTGTAAATGAATCCATAACCAATTTTGTAAAGGGTATGGGTATGATAGGCTGGGATGCCGGAAACAGATATTACTACTGTGAAACCTCGCCTTTAACTAATGCGTTTTTAGATATTAAATACCTGCTTGCCAGACGTTCAACCGCTGCAGACACTACAAACTGGAGCTTTATTGAAACCACAGGCGGTGCAACCTCTTATAAAAACAATACTCCGTTATCTTTGGGATTTATGACTAAGGATAACATCAAAACCTTTAACTATACTCTTGATAAAGATGGCAACACTGTTTTATCTCCTTTTGACGCTCAAAACAGTCTGTTCAGAAAATCGACAGGTATAGATAAGGATATATTTACTCCTCTTACTGCAACTCCGTTGTCAACAGGATTTCCTGTTTCAATAAGTTCTAACTCTCTATATAGTTGCGACGCTTCTTCAGAAGCAGGAACACTTACGCTTACCTACAAAATAACTAAAGATAATACTCCTGTTTACGGCTATACAAGCTGTGAAAACTGCGAAAATAATACAATTACAATTACTTGTGCATCTAATCCAGCCAAGACATATGAAATAAGATTCCCATATATAATATCTCTTGGTGTTTTCAATAAGGGAGATGAAATTCAAATTCAAATTCCTTATACACAGGGCACCTCAGGTAAATGTAATGTATGGATTTGCGAGTTAAATCAAGAAGTTTATCAACAAGGTTATGACACATTAAATGACGAACTTTACCAAGTTACTGATTTTAATACATCTTCTTTGTCGGGTACTATAACTGCTAAAGAGGACGGGGTAATGTACACCTCTATTCCTTATGAGGACGGTTGGACAGCTTATGTAGACGGAGCAGAGGTTGAAATAAATCCGCTTGCCAATAATGCGTTAGTATCAATTGACCTTAAAGCCGGTACACATACTGTTGAATTCAAGTACATACCAAAAGGGTTCGCAATTTCAGTTATTGCCTTTATTCTTGGCATTTTAGTATTTGTTGCATTAATTGTTTTTGAAAACTTCTATTTAAAGAAAAAGAAAAATAAAACCTTACTTGCACCAATGACAGACACCGAGCTTGATAATCTTATTTTTTACGAAGAAGATAAACCACAGCCTTTACCAAAGGGTAAAAATACACCTGCTAAAAGGCAGAAGAAAAAATAGTATAAAATCTAAAACAGCACTATATAAAAAGGGTATCTCAAAAAATGAGATACCCTTTTGTAATTGAATTAATATATTATGAAATTTATATTAGAATTTATTAATACCTATACCTATTTTATGAATGACCATCCCTTTGGAAAATATTTGCTTAGAAATCTTATCCACCTTTTAACATGTATTAATAATAAGATAAACTTAGTATTAATCTGACAAATAGTACATTATTCTAAACAATATTTCTTCGGCTCAGTTTCATAAACATTATTTCCTTTGCTGTCAATAACTACAATACAAGGAAAATCCTCTACTGTATATCTTCTTATAGATTCTGTTCCCAAATCATCATAACAAATAAGCTCTTCTGACTTTATACTCTTTGCAATAAGTGCAGCAGCACCACCAATAGCGGCAAAGTAAATACCGTGGTTTCTTACTATTGCGTCAATAACCTCTTTATTTCGTGCCCCTTTTCCTATCATGCCTTTTAAACCCATATCAAGCAGTGTTGGAGCGTACTTGTCCATACGGTAACTGGAGGTTGGCCCGGCAGGTCCAACTGCATAACCAGGTTTTGCCGGTGCAGGACCTACATAATAAATCACTTCGCCCTTAATATCTACAGGAAATTCCTCGCCCTTTTGTACTAATTCATATAATCGTTTATGTGCGGCATCTCTTCCGGTAATCATTGTACCTGTCAGTAATACACTGTCACCGGCCTTAAGACCTTCAATATCTTCGTCAGTTATAGGTAAACTTATTTTTTTCATGGTATCCTCCTTAACCTTAAATTGTAGCTAATTTATGCCGTGCTGCATGACAGCAAATGTTTACGGCCACAGGCATACCTGCAATATGTGTAGGATATGTTTCAATATTTACTCCAAGTGCTGTTGTTGTACCACCAAGTCCTGCAGGACCAAAACCCATTTTATTAATGCTCTCTAACAATTGAATTTCCAATTCGGCATATCTAGGGTCAGGATTTCTATATTCAATAGATCTGAAAGTAGCTTTTTTTGCAAGCTGAGCTGCTTTTTCAAAGGTTCCGCCAATACCCACACCTACCACCATAGGAGGGCAAGGATTCGGACCTGCATTTCTTACAGTGTCAAGCACAAAATCAATTACACCCTGCACACCATATGACGGTGTAAGCATTTTTATGGCAGACATATTTTCACTGCCAAAACCCTTACCTCCTGCAAGTATTGTAATTTTATCCCCGGGAACAATCTCGGTATGTATTATTGCAGGAGTATTATCTTTAGTATTAATTCTGTCAAAAACAGGGTCATTAACAACTGATTTTCTAAGATAACCGTCTTTATATGCTTGTCTTACACCGTTAGTAACCGCACTTTTAAAGCTTCCGCCTTCAATAACCACCTTGTCGCCATACTGTACAAACAGTACTGCCATACCGGTGTCCTGGCACAGGGGTATTTGCTCTACTTCTGCAATTTTATTATTTTCAAGCAGTTGACATATAACTTGTTTGCCAACCTCTGATTTTTCTGTTTCCTTGGCTTTTTCAAGAGCATTTGTAATATCACTGCCTATATTATAGTTACAATCCATTAACAGCTTTTTTACGGTTTTAGTAACCTCGTCAGCTTTAATTATTCTAAAGTCCATAGTTGTACCTCTTTTTATTGTTTAATATATTAATTATAGATTAACATCTCTTATATTTCAAGTAAATAAAGTGAATAAATGTTAGACAATTGTCAAATATATACATTGAAAGGAACGTGATAATTATGAACTTAAAAGGAAGCAAAACTGAAGTTAATCTTTTAACAGCTTTTAGCGGAGAATCACAAGCAAGAAATAAATACACATTCTACAGCGAAAAAGCAAAAGAAGAAGGATACCAGCAAATTGCTGACATATTTTTAGAAACAGCTAACAACGAAAGAGCACACGCCAAGATATGGTTTGACTACCTTAGTCAAGGCAAAGACACTACTACACTGCAAAATCTTATTGATGCAGCAGCAGGTGAAAACTATGAATGGGTAACAATGTATAAGGAATTTGCTGAAATTGCTAAAGAAGAAGGATTTTACGAAATAGCCAGTGTTATGGAAGCTGTAGCAAAAATTGAAAAAGAGCATGAGGATAGATTCCACAAACTTCAGATTAATCTGCAAGAACAAAAGGTTTTTACTAAAGATGGTGCAGTAATTTGGCAGTGCCGCAACTGCGGACATATTCATACAGGCGAAACCGCACCTAAATATTGCCCTGTATGCAAAAAGCCCCAGGCGTATTTTGAACTAAAAGCAGAAAATTATTAATTAACCTGTCTTACAATTTTTTATATTTTAATGTAAAATATAGCAAGCCTTTTAGTTTTTTATAAGGCTTGCTATATTTAAATTTTAATATGCTTATTTGTTAAACTGCAAAATTACAACAAAATATGATTTTATAATTTCCATAAACAGGAAAAATTACAAAATGATAATCAAATATTTTAAAAAAATCATATTAAATACAAATTTGTAATTATTATTACCATAGTGTAATTCAAATTTTCACAAATTGCACAGTTTTTTAACTTTGAAACATATGTTCAGACACTGGAAATTGGCTTTTTCAAGGGATTTTTTACGAATTTTGGAGTTTTGTTCGTTATTTTACACAAAATAACTATTTTCAAATTATTTGACATATCTAAAAACGCTGTTATAATGCAAATTGTAGGACAAAATAGCAGACTAATGTTTTTGCAATAAGCCCTAAAACTAAGGCAGCAAAAATAAATTCAATTACGGTTAGGAGTTCTTATATTTTATGTTTATTACCGCTATAGGCAGTGAGAGTAAGTCTAAATTAGCTTTTAGAAGAGGCGTAATGATTCTTTTAATGAGCGTTATTTTCCTTACATCAGCATTTTCAGTAGCAGCGTTAAACAGAACGGCAGTTATTAATGTTGACGGAAAACAAATTCAGGTTAATTTAACCGCAACTGATACAGATAATATTTTAGCCAATGCAGGTATTAAGCTTGGCAAAAATGATGTTGTAACAACAACAAACGAAAACGGTGTTATAACAATTAATATTGACAGAGCTTTTCCTGTATATGTTAAGACTGATAACAACAAAGAAAAATACTTTGTAACAGGCGGAACAGTTGAAAATCTTCTAAAAAAAGCAAACATTAAGGTAACAGATAATCATATTATTACACCTAAAAAAGAAACTAAGCTAAAAACTGACATGACAGTTCAGGTTTCAGAATATAAAACCGTTAAGCTTAGCGTTGACGGAAAATATGAGGTTGTAAAGGTACCAACAGGTAATGTTAAAGAAGCCTTGAATTATCTTAATGTTGAACTGGGCAAGCACGACAAACTTAATTGCAAGTTAACTGACAATGTCAGCGACTATATGGAAATTGTAGTTACAAGAATAAGCTATAAAAATGTTACAACAATAGAAAAAATACCTTATGAAACAGTTGAAACATACTCTGACCAGCTTAAAGAAGGCGAAACAGAGGTTACAACAAAGGGTGTTGACGGTGAATATACTGTAGTAACAAAGCAAACCATTGTTGATGGTGAAATTACTGAAACTGAAGAAATAAGTAACAATATAACAAAAGAGGTAGTTAATGAAGTAATTACGATAGGTACAAATACTTCTGAAACAAAGCAGACTACAAAAACTAAACAAAAAAAGCAAGCTTCAAACGATAGCTCTAATAAATCAACAGAGTCATCTACAGGTGTTCCGGTAAGTGCCGAAAATGGTGTTCTTTATGACGAAAATGGTAATACAGTTTCTTATTCAACTGTATATCATGGTTCAGGTACGGCTTATTATGCTCCTGCAGGCTCACTAACTGCTTCAGGCCAAGAAGTTTATGTTGGCGGTGTAGCTGTTAACCCTAATATTATTCCGCTGGGTTCAAAGCTTTATATTGTTGCTGATGACGGTTTTGTTTACGGCTACGCAACAGCTATTGATACAGGTGGTGCATTGTATGACGGCTCTGCAATTGTAGATGTTTTCTACTACACCTATGAAGAATGTGTAGAATTCGGCAGACGAGATGTAAGCGTTTATGTTCTTGACTAAAGCTTATTTAAGAAAATAAAATATAAAAAAGCAGTTACTTCATTTTACATTTTGACGTAACTGCTTTTCTTGTTTATATAGCTTTATAAATAATAATATTTGGTGTACAATTTAAAATTTCATAAATTAATCCAGATAACAATTAATATCTACTATATTCTCAAAATAAAATTTACCGTATGAACAAATCTTACCACCAACTTCACAATTAACGATAGGATACAAGCAGTACATAATTTTTGTGCTCAGTTGTATAATATAAAACAACCCCTATACTGTCCGTTTTAGTCGTTTACATGGGCAGAATAGAATTTAATTCATTCCCATCTTTGTTTTTCCATGCATGTTTATTAGTGTACATCAAGATGTCGCAAAGAGAACACTTTAATACGCCTGTCAGAAGATAGAAGCTATATTTGCCAACCTTTGACGACTGCTTAATTCCTGTCGCCTTCCGCTTTGCATAAACTTTCTGCCAGAGTTCCTCACTGACAATTCTCTCATGCTATTTTAATCTCTGCTTATCAATTATCCATATCTGTTCAAGCAAAACAATAGAGTTTTTATCAATTCCTTTGAAATCCTATACTACTGTATGTGTCAAGAGCTTTGCTTTTGTTTGTACTCGGCATCTCATTTTTTGCACAGTACTCCGTCATTTCCTCTACTATTAGCACAACCTGATTATTCAGCATTTTCTCGTACATACTAATCTCCAAATCCCAACTTGTCGCTTTGTTCATTGGCTCTGCATCTTTGTGTCTGGTTCTTTAATAATATGTTGCCTTTCCCGATAGATGGGAAATATATCTCTCTGCATCAGCATCCCCAAAACTGATAAAAATGCCAGTATAAAACACTTGTTATCAGAATGATGCCGCTTATCCTTGTGATAATTAAGCCTATTTTTTGTCGCAATACTTTTCCTCTGCTATGCTTTTCGGGCTGTATCTGCGTCTTTTCTGTATTTGCTTTTTCCTTACCGCCAAACAAGCCAAGCACCAATGCCACTATTTCCGCAAGGGAGAAAATAATTATCAGCACACATTTTATAATGACCTGTGTTTTGGTTAAGCTGCCGCCCATCAGCGGTGGTAAAATAAGCCAATAAATCAATATGGACGCAAGCACCATAAACAACTCTGCCAATAGCTGATATATTTTCTTGTTCCATATATCTGTCTGCTTAAACCTATGCAGCGTAATTCCATGCACGATAAGCATAATCAGCATCCAGAGAGAGGACAGCACAAACAGGCAGAAGAAAATAACCTTGATGGCAAAGAACAGGATATTTTCTTTTTGGAAATCCATTCCCGTCATGTGTTGTAAAGCGTTCACATTTCCGTTTTCATCTCTTTGTATGGAAAGATAGGTTTTTAAGCCGTTCCCATCATCCATAACGCAGGCATCCTTTGAAATCTGCGTAACTGTGCCAACCATAGCTGCCGTAAAACTGCCCTCGGTTTCTCCCTTTGAAACAGGGAGCAGACCGCTGATCATACTATACAGTCTGGTAAAGCTATTCTTGAAATTCGCTCTGCTGTTTAGGTAAATTCCCGATAAGTCATCGTATGTAAAGCCTGTTTCTGCTTCGCAATCTCCGTATACAAGGCTTACAAGTCCATAGTTATATGTTGTTTCGCCTACTTCATTTGTCATTACAACAATGCCCGTTCCATTCTGCGCATCAAGCACCAGATTAGCTGAAAAACCTGTTGTGTTGCCTGCATGACCGATAAGGGATACACCATATCTCTGTGAAAACAGTCCGTGGCATATCCGAGGAGTGTCTGTTCCGCTAAATGTGAGCGTTGGGGACAGCATTTCAGCAAGGGTATCTGGTTTTGTGAACAGCGGGCATTCCGAGCCGTCCTGTAGAAAGGCTTTTGCAAACCGCACAAGGTCACTCATTGTTCCCGTAGCCGAGCCTGCGGGATAGAGCAGGATATAACGTCTGCACTCTCCGTAATCTTCATATTCGCCCTGCACATTGTAATAAGCGTTTGTCTTTTGCCTCTGGCTCTCTACCCATGTATTATCAGTGCAATCTGGTCTTATTGAGGTATGCTCCATGCCAAGCGGCTCAAAAATATTCTTATGCACATAGTCCGCATAGTCCATTCCGCTGACGCATTCCACAATATATGCTGCCAGAGCAGCACCCCAGTTTGAATAGGATACGACAGTCCCCGGCTCATAAATCTGTGCGGGGGCTGTGGAGAGCAGGGCATCCTTTAAGCTGATAATTTTTTCCCTGTCCGTCACTTCCACATCCCACACGGTTTCTTGGAAACCTGCGGTATGGTTCATCAAGTGGAGCATGGTGACTGGCTCTTTGTAAGACAGATTGGAAAGGAAGCCCTCTGGCAGATAATTTCGGACATCTGTGTTCAAATCAATCTTTCGCAGCTCTACGAGCTGCATCACGCTTGTCCAGACAAGCATTTTGGAAATCGAACCCCATTCATAAACAGTGTCCTTGTCTGCCTTAATGTTATCTTTCGTATTTGCGTCGCCATAAATCACGGACGCAATGTCATCCGTTCCGTCAAATACAGTTACGGAGACAGAAGAAGTCGTTTCTTCCCGAACCTCAATATAATCCTCTATCTGCTTTTCCAAATCGGAGTATGCAATACCCGATGGTGTCTGTTCATTATTTTCAGCAGCGAACGCCGTTGTTGTCCCCGACATCATCAATAGAAATATTGCCAATACTCCTGCAATCATTTTTCGCATTTATTTTCTTTCCCTTCGTGTTGCTAAATATCCATAAAATTTTCCGTTCTTCAAAATAGCGGAATGGGCGTTGGTGCGTTTGTTCTGCCCGACAAACAGGAATTGTAGAAGTAATCATCACAAACATTTAATTTCTAATAGTTTCTTTATATCCTCATAGTGTTCTTGGCTTATAACTCGATAATGTATCCAGCCAGCATTGCCACAAGGATACTTTTTATCAATAACCTCTTGCGTGTACTTTTTCATCTCATTATAAATAGTTTGATATTGCACATTCGTCAGTCTCATCATAACTGTAAACGCACCATTTTCAGCAAAGATATTGCACATAAGCTTTTTCTTTTTGTAATGTCCTATTCCCCAACCATGTTTATTTCCATAGGGAAAAACAACTTTTTTCTCTGTATTAAAGGTAGATACTAACCATTCATTAAGTAAGGAAAATCTTTCTGCATTTTCACCACAAAATTTTGTCATTTCTTCTATGCTGGGTGTTTCTTGTTTATCGAGCATTCTCTCGTACATAAATACCTCCATAAATTCTCATTTTTCGCTTTGTTTTAGCAGGCGGGATAAGTAATCTATTTATTTCCCATCAAGCTCCACTCTGCAATAGCTGTACTTCCTGCATTTAGGACATCGTAAGTATCTCTTGGTCGGTGAACACATACCCAAAAGATAGGTTGCTATGGTCGGTTGAAAATGATGGTGACATTCTCTGCATTCATAATGTCCTGCGGCTCTATCCAATATAACGGCAATGATAAAAGCTGCTCCAAAGGCTATGCAGCCGCCTATTATGGTTATTACTTTCACCGTCTGTGTCATATTGGAGATATTCTCTGCCACCAAAATGCAGGCTGTCAATATGGATACTCCCAAAACGGCAATTATCGCTACCAAAATCCTCTTATGATGATTTTTTTGTCTTTGATTTGAAACATTCATTTTCTCAATCCTTCTTTCGGTTATCCTATGCCTGAAACTGACTAAGCCATTTCTTTATATATTGTTCCGTAGCAGAATGAACGGGATGAGCTGCCAAACGCTTATACTGCTTTTTGACAGTCATCATGCTGTTGTTATCATCTATTTCACGTAAAATATGGTTTACATTGTGGGGCGTATAGCTTTCCGCAAGCGGTATGTCATGCAGGACAGAAAGCCGCCTGTAATCGGTAGAGATATCTGCTGTTCCCGTAACCGCTAAAATCGGCTTGCGGTATTGCTCCAGAAGTGTGACATAATCCTCTGAACGGTATGAAGCATGTTCTTTTACCCATTTGGCATTAAGCATGGCACCACCAAAGAATACCCTGTCTTTTTCTGCAGAAACACATTTTTTGAACATAGCGTCAACCTTGGCATCCGTCTTTTTCTGCGATGTCTGACTTCTAAGGAGTATACCAAGCAATCCCTTTTTCTTTGCAAATTCCTCTGCCGCAAGATAATTCTGGTAGAGCAGAACATCTTTCATGCAGGTCGCCGCCCCTCCCAAAAGCAAAAGTCCTGCTGTATCTTCTTTTGCTGAAAGCAGGGTAGCTATCATAGCGCCCTCACTATGACCACAAACAATTACTCTTGCTTCATCTACATAGGGCAGCGACTTGGTATATTGAATTACAGAAATGGCATCATCTACAAGGTCGTTAAGTCCCGCTGTGTTAAAGTCTCCTTGGGTCTTGTATGTCCCACGCTTATCGTATCGGACACTCACAAAGCCAAACTCCGCAAATATTTTTGCAAAGCTTTTATAAAGGTCTGTCTTGAAGCCTTTTTCATTCCCGTCACGGTCAGTCTTTCCCGTACCTATAATCAAGACAATAGCAGGATATTTCTTACCGTCATCGGGATAGGAAACCGTTGCCCCAATGGACACATACCCTTTTATCGTTACTTCTTTTTCTTTTATAACCATGCTTATTTCCTCTCTTCCTCTATTGGAGCTGAAATAAAGGAGAGGCTTCGCAGCTTTCCGTTTTTCTCTGCTTTCTGATATTTTTCCATGACCGCTCCTATTTCTTGCATAAAGCTGTCAAAACTGTTATCTGTGAGTGTAAAAACGCAAGTCCTCAGACTAAGACGGTCTTTTTGCGGATCGACATCAGCTTTTTCACCATATCTCTGGAATTTCATAAAAAGCTCCATCAGAAACTGGTACGCCGTTTCCGATATGCTGCTATTTACTGTTTTTGTCATTTTCTCTACATTAATTGCAAGCAACCTTTCCAAGCTTCCCCGCACTTTTCGTTCCTCTTTTACAAGCAGGACTTCTTCTTTCAGCAAGGTGTTAATATGCCGATACAACGTAGGGGCTGGCACATCTGCGATTGCTTCGGAAATCTGTTTTGTCGTTGCCTCGCCATGTGCTTGCAGATATTGCATTACCTGCATCCTTACCGGATTTGAAAGCATCTTCATTAGTTCCATTGTCTGCACTACCTTTCTTAAATATAATTATATTATCATTTTTGATAAAAGTCAAGAGCAGTAATGTCTTTTTGTAAGTAAATATGAGCTGTTACAACTTGCTTATAGAAATTAAACCTCTTGCTTTTAGAGATTTCACATCGTTTAAGCAGAACTCCCATTTCTGTACAATAGATAGTGTAAAATCTTAACGTACATATGGTGAAGAAAAGTGAGCAAAACCGTAGAAAACTTTGACTTTCTGGCATTGGGCAGGCAATCCAAAATACCCGTGAGAAACAGAGAATTACAAGAGAGGAATTAGCCGAAGAACTCGGCATCTTGGCAAAGCATTACAACCGTCTCCACATGGTTAGTATGAGGGAACATATCTACAGGCTGGATTTCTTTTACGGTGTAGCCTCTATCTATAAGAAACTTTACATCTCTTTGCTGGGTGGTTGGGTCACAACTAATATAGACAATTTTTTGAGGATTAATATTTAACACAGAGTTCAAAAAAGTTCGGTTACATCCTGCCCTTGGAGGGTCAATAAACAAAACATCAGGCGGTTCTATTTCGTCTTGGTTAAGTTGTGCTAAAAACTCGCCTGCATCTTTTGCATAAAACCGTATGTTTGTCCTATTATTAATCTTCGCATTTTCTTCAGCATCTTTTACAGCTTGTTTGTTAAATTCTATACCAACCACATGTTTTGCATACTTTGAAGCTATTAAGCCTATTGTACCCGTACCGCAGTAAGCATCAATAATAGTTTCGCTTCCTGTAAGCTGTGCCATTTCAATTGCTTTATTGTACAATATTTCTGTTTGCTTTGAATTAATTTGATAAAATGACCTTGGAGAAATTGTAAATTTACAACCACACAAACTGTCTTGTATTTTACCCTTGCCGTACAAAATAATTTCTTTATTTCCCAACATCATTTTATTAGGATTTGTATTTACATTTTGGACTATGGTAGTTATCTTAGGATACAGCTTTAAAACCTCGTTTACAAATTCTTTTTTTTGCGGAAATTTCTCGTAGGCAGTAGCAATAACAAGCATATTTTCACCGGTGTTATATGCTGTGCGAACAAGAGTATTCTTTAAAAATCCTTCATTGTTTTTAGGATTATAGGTTGAAATATTAAGTCTTTTAATTACAGTTTTTACTGCAACAGCAATCCGGTCTGCTTTTTTATTGTTAAGCAAACAGCTCTCAACACCTACAATACCATTAGTAGCTGATTGATAAACTCCTGAAACTATTTTTCCACTTTTAGCTGTACGAAAAAGTGTTTGCACCTTATTTCTGTAATGATATGGGTTGTCCATACCTATTATTTTATTTATCTTGCCAAAACCATTCATTAAACGCTCAACTTTAATTTGTTTCCATTTAAGTTGTTGTTCATAGGTCATGTTAAGCAGTTGACAGCCACTGCATTTTTTATAAACCGGACATTCTTGTTTATTCATAAATATTTTCCTTTTCTTTATGATAGTATCAAAATAACTTTTTATATCATTATAATTAAAATTTAAGACAACACCAGATTACCTTAACATTACTCATCAACAGTGGTTACCGAAAATGTTGCAGGCTCTGTTGCAGTTTGTGACTGTGCCTGTACTTTTAAATTGGTGTCTTCTTTTATAGGTATTGATCTTGAATATGCCGCTGTAGAAAACAGTTTTTCCAATGTTTCATAGTCTGCAACACCATCACGTCTGTTAAGTTCGTTATTAATTTGAAATTCTTTAACCGCACTTGCAGTAGAATCTCCAAAAAATCCTGTTGGGTCAATAGGCAAATATCCTAAATCATCAAGTCTTTGCTGAATTGCCGTTACATAGTTGTCCTGGTCTTCTAAGGTATAAGAAATTCCTTCATACAAATTAATACCATAATCATCTTCTAAACTTTCGCCTTTGACATTTTTATTTTTACTAAGTTGGTTGGTTATGTACTTAATACCCTCTACAGCGGTATTTCCCTGACGGGTTAGGTATGAACTTGGCACCTCTATAATTCTGTTTTTATTTACAACATTTGTACTTTCAAATTCTTTACTGGAAAGAATTTTATTTTTTAGTCCTTTATCGCATAAAATGTAAAAAGCAAAACCATTTTGTTTGTCAGCAGCAAGTATTCTTTCGTTAGGTAATATACCGTTTTTGTCATTTTCAGTGGCAATATTTTGTATGCCCGCATCTTCCAAAATTATATTTGCAAACATATCTGTAGTAACTGCACTTTCTCCATTTATATCAAATAAATAACAACCTTTGATAACCACATTCTTATTTGAGATGTCTTTCATATTGTTCAGCAATTCTTCTGATTTGTTTTTTCCCACATTATCACCGCTTATATTACCGCTCATTACTTTACACACATTTGAATACAAGGTCTTTAGGCTAGAGGTTGATGTAGCAGGTACAAATCTTAAAACAATAGTATCGTCATCTTTCATTTTTTTATAGTCGCTGTAAGAAACATCAGGTGAGGCAAAAATAATATCTGCATTTAACTTATTAACAGCGTCTGTATTAGGATTTTTATCAGAGCCATATTCCTTTATATCTTTTAGCTCATTTTGGGTACAGTCTTCTGTTTTACCTATTATTTTGTCTGTGTAACCGCAATTTACAAGTATATCAGCTATATTGTCATCTAAAACAATTATTTTTGACGGCTTGTTAATAATAACTTCATGACCCACAGCTACAGGAAATTCAGACATTTCTCCTGTTATTTCGGTGATAAAGTCATTAACAGCCGTACAACCTGCCATTGAAGCTATTGATACTATAGATATTGTAAAAGCAATTATTTTTTTTAACATAATAATTTACCTCCTTATATTTCATAATTCTGTATATACATTTTAATTTTACATCTTTTCGATATGTTAGTCAATTTGCATGATTGCTAATATTAAAAAAATTTTAAAAAATGTCTTGATTTTTATTTTACTTAGTGATATAATAATGAAGCTGTCAAAAGACATTACAAATGAATAGTTGGTATTGATGACGCTGAGGGTCCACCTGTTCCCATCCCGAACACAGAAGTTAAGCTCAGTAGTGCCGAAAATACTTGGCTGGTGACGGCCCGGAAAAATAGGAAGATGCCAACATGATTTAAGCGGTTACCATAATAGGATAACCGCTTTTTTATAAACATTTATAAATATTATAAACTTAGAAGGCAATTAAATGAATAAAAATAATAAACTTATTTTAAGCATTGTTTTTTTATTTGTAATGGCAATAAATTTAACCTCGTGTAATACACAAAAGTTTGATTATCAATCAACAAAAACTGATTGTGCCAATTTTTTAGAAAAAACAAAATGGTAATAATACCTTTGCAACCGAAAGATTATGTAAAAACAGTTTTTTATTATCAAGACTATGATGCAAACACACATAATATTAATTGGAAAATTGAATAAATATAATCAATATACTTAAATATAGAGAACATTTCTGAAACTATAAAT